>NZ_JBWGIO010000003.1:0-383566 GCF_057784215.1 Mesorhizobium sp. CNPSo 4661
GAGCTCGCAGTCGAGCGTCAAATAGAAATGCGGGATGGTGGACTTCGCCTCGACGAGGCGCCGCGCAATCGTCTTGCGCATGTTGTCATGCGGCACGAGCTCATAGGAGCCTTCGGCGAACAGCTTCAGCACCTGGTCGTCCGACATCGATTTGGGTGGGGCTGAAGCGGCTGACGTGATTTCAGCCAAGGCCGGCGACGTGATCTCGGCCGGCTGCTCAAGTGTAGCTGAGCCCTTCGCGGCGACTGCGGCCTCTACATCGGTGCGCACCACACGACCGCGAGGGCCACTGCCTCGTATATCGGCAATCATAAGACCTGCCTCGCGGGCCAGGCGGCGCGCAAGCGGCGTCGCGCGTTCGCCGGTCGGCGATTGGCTGATATCTCCACTTGTGCGGGATATGGCCGGCAGCGCAGACGGGGGCGCGACAGGCTGAGAGGCCGGAGGGACAGCGCCCCCTTCTGTCGGCTTCGCCGACAGCGCCCCCACTTGGGGGGAGATTGGAGCCTTGTTCTCAGACGCATAAACCTCGTCGTCAGCATAGATCCAAGCCACAGGCTCGCCGACCGGGATGTCGACGCGCTCCTTGCCTGTCACATTGCGCAGCGTGCCGCTGGCAGGGGCGTCGATCTCCATCGCCGCCTTGTCGGTCTCAATCTCAAAGAGCACATCGCCCTTCTTGACGTGAGCCCCCTCCTCGGCAAACCAGCGCGAGATCTGTCCGGTCGCCATGTCCATGTCGACCTTGGGAAGAATGACCTCTGTCGGCATCGCTCAGCGAACCCCTTTCACGAGGTCGCGAGCAGCAGTGATGATGTCGGGAACCTGCGGCACCGTCGCCTTTTCCAGATCCGGATTATAGGGGATCGGCGTCTCGGCGCCGCCAAGGCGCACGATCGGCGCATCGAGATAGTCGAACGCCTCGCTTTCGGCGACGAGCGCGCTCACTTCCGCACCGATGCCGAGCGTCTTCACCGCTTCGTAGACGCAGAGCAGGCGCGAGGTCTTCTTCACGCTGTCGATGACGGTCTGCCTGTCGATCGGGCGGATCGTGCGCAGGTCGACCACTTCGATGTCGATGCCCTCGCCTTCCAGCACCGCAGCGGCATCGAGCGCCTTCTGGACCATGATCGACGTCGCGACGACGGTGAGGTCGCGGCCTTCACGGCGGATCTCGGCCTTGCCGATCGGAACCGTGTAATGGCCTTCCGGCACATGGCCCTTCATCTTGTAGAGCAGCTTGTGCTCGAAGATCATGACCGGGTCCGGATCGGCGACCGCGGCAAGCAGCATGCCCTTGGCATCGTGCGGCGTTGCCGGCTGGATGACCTTGAGGCCAGGCACGTGGCCGAGCCAGGCTTCGAGGCTCTGGCTGTGCTGTGCGGCGGCACCCGTGCCGGAGCCGGCAGGGAAACGCATCACCACCGGCACCGAGACCTCGCCGCCGAGCATGAAGCGCATCTTGGCCGCCTGGTTGACGATCTGCTCCATGCCGAGCGTGGCGAAATCCGAGAACTGGAATTCGAAGATCGGCCGCATGCCGGTGACGGCCGCGCCAACCGCGACGCCGGCGCCACCCAATTCCGAAATCGGGGTGTCGATCACCCGGTCGGCGCCGTAGCGCTCGACCAGGTCGCCGGTCACCTGGAAGGCGCCGCCATAGACGCCGATATCCTCGCCCATCAGGAAGACGCGTTCATCCATGTCCATGGCGATCGCCATGGCTTCCTGGATCGCCTGGGCGTAGCTCAGTTCACGCACCGCGGCGTCCATCACGCATGCTCCGTGTAAACATAGTTCTGAAGGGTGGCGATCTCGGGCGCCGGGCTCGCCTTGGCGAACTCGATGCCGTCGGCGATCTCCTTGGTGACCGCGTCGCGGATCGCCTGGATGCCCTGGTCGTCGATGAAGCCGAAATCGCGCAGCTCGGTCTCGAACAGCGTGATCGGATCGCGGTTCGCCATCCAATCCTCGATCTCTTCCTTGGTGCGGTAGCGGTTGCGGTCGCTCTTGGAATGGCCGCGATGCCGGTAGGTCTTGGATTCGATCAGCGTCGGTCCCTCGCCCGCACGCGCCCGCTCGACGGCCTTGAAGGACGCCTCGGCCACCTCGGAGAAGATATTGCCGTTGACGATGACGCCGGGCATCGAATAGGCGGCCGCCCGCTCGGCGATGTTCTTCACCGCGGTCGAGCGTGCCGTCGAGGTCGACATGCCGTAGCCGTTGTTCTCGCACACGAAGATCACCGGCAGCTTCCAGATCGCCGCCATGTTCAGCGCTTCGTGGAAGGCGCCCTCATTGTTGGCGCCGTCGCCGAAGAAAGAGACCACGACCTTGCCGGTCTTCATCATCTTGGACGAGAGCCCCGCGCCCACCGCGATCGGAATGCCGCCGGCGACGATGCCGTTGGCGCCGAGATTGCCCTTGGCGACATCGGCGATATGCATGGAGCCGCCACGGCCCTTGCAGTAACCCGTGGTCTTGCCGAAGAACTCGGCGAACATGCGGCTGACTTCGGCGCCCTTGGCGATGCAATGGCCATGGCCGCGATGCGTCGAGGTGATCTGGTCATCCTCGGCGAGCGGCATGCAGATGCCCATGGCGCTCGCTTCCTGGCCGATCGACAGGTGCATCGTGCCGTGGATGAGGCCGCGTGTGTAGCACTCTTCCGCGCCCTCTTCGAAGCGGCGGATGAGGTACATCTTATGAAGCACCGCTCTCAGCTGCTCCGGGCTGTACTGGCGATAGACGAAAGGCAGGTTGGCCCGGCTATCCAGGACGGCTTTGCCGGCCGCGACGGCTTTGCTGGCTCCAGCCATCATCACGCCTCCACAGCGCCATAAACGAGCTTGTCCTGGCGGGCGCGCAGCTCGGCGATCTTCGAGCCCGGCGCGGGCGCCGCGTTGGCATAGGTGATGAGCTCGCCCTTCTTGATCGGTGCGGTGACCGAGCCGCCCTGCAGCAGGCCGCAGGGAACCGCGCGGGCCGCATGGGCCTCCGGGGCCGTCATGATCCAGGCGCGATAGCAATACTCGCCGATGGCATCGAGCTTGTCGCCGGGCTTCAAATCCTTCTTGGCGACCGCACAGACCTCCGCCACGGGCTTGGCCAGCGGCACCATGTCGGCCTTGCCGTAAAGCACGACACGGGCGCAGGTGAGCGGCACTTCAAGCGAGGTCAGGTGATAGGGGCGATGGAAGGTGAAATACGGGCCCTTGCCCATCTTCAGGTCTTCCATGCGCTCCGAAATGCGCGGATGCGACATGTCGGCGACGACGAAGACGCCCGGCGCAACACCCTTGCCGATCGAATAGTCGACCACGCCGACCTTCGACAGCACGCCGCCGTCCTTCTCAGGCACCAGCACCTTCGACAATTCGCCCAGCGTCGCGGCCGGACCGTGCATGCCGGGCTTGTCAGGGACCAGCCCGGTCGCGTTGGCGATCGCCGCCATCTCGACCATGGTCTTCGAACCATCGACGAACTCGACCAGCATGCGCACATTCATATGCCGGCGCTTCGCTTCCTCCTCATAATCCGGAGGCGTGGCGTCGATGTTGAGCGGGTTGTTCTTGCCCTTGCCCGCGGCCACGATCGGATGGCCCATGGCCGAGACGAACTCGATCAGCTCCATGCAGGAAGACGGCTCGTCGCCGGCGCCCAGCGAATAGGTGACGCCCAGCCGGTCGGCCTCGCTCTTGAGATAGGCTCCGATGGTGACGTCGGCCTCGACATTCATCATCACCAGGTGCTTGCCATGCTCCATGGCGCGCAGGCCGATCTCGGCGCCGACGGCCGGAACGCCGGTCGCGTCGATGACGACGTCGATCAAGTCGTTGCCGATGACCAGGCTGGAATCGTTGGTGACGGCGATCTTGCCGGCCTCCATGGCCGAATTCATCGCCGAGGCGGTCGACACTTCCCGCGCGTGTCCGGTTTCCTGGAAAGCGATGTCGACGGCCTTGCTGGCCGCCGGCAGGTTGAGTTCGGAAATGGCGCCGATCTCGATGCCGGACATGTGGGCGACGCGGGTGACGATGTCGGTGCCCATTTCGCCGGAGCCGATCAGGCCGATGCGGATGGGCTTGCCGGACTTGGCTCGTTCCTCAAGGTCGCGGGCAAGGCCCGTCAACGAAATGTTGGATGCCATACCGTGTATTCCTCCCATGTCGCATGCTGTTCGGTTGCTTGACCGGTATTGAACATATGTATTTCTGTCAAGACTAATGTCCAGGTTTTGGGCATTGGTCGACGCTTTTCCAATTGCTCGAGGCGCAACGGCGAAAGGCACGGGCAGCGGACGCCTGTAGAAGCGAACAGCCGCGGCCGAATGTCGGTCAAAACCGCGCCATGGCCCTCGACGAACCATGAAGAGATCTCTGTCTCTTGTTTGACGCAATTCCGGCCGGAAAACCGCTACGCACTTTTCCGGGAATTGCTTCGGGTGGCAATTGTTACTGGCAAACGTCAACCCAAACGGCGCCAACCAGATCGGCCATGCGCTGCGGCGTGATGCGCACTGCGGCATTTGTCGCGCCGGCCGCCGGAACGACTTCGTCGAAAGCCTTGAGCGACAGATCGCAATAAACGGGCAGCGGCGCCGGCAGACCGAACGGACAGACGCCGCCCGGCGGATGGCTGGTGACTGCCAGCACCTCCTCGCCGCTGAGCATGCGCGGCTTACCGCCCATCCTGTCCTTGAATTTGCGGTTGTCGAGCCTGGCGATGCCGCTGGTCACGACCAGCATGGTCTCCTCGCCGACGCGCAGGCAGATCGTCTTGGCGATCTGTGCCGGCGTGACGCCATGGGCTTCGGCTGCCAGCGCGACAGTGGCCGAGCTTGCCTTGGTGACGACGACCTCCACGTCCGGCGCGTGCTCGGCAAAGAAGGCGTGAACCGATTCCAAGCTCATGATGAACCCTCGTCAGGTCTGTCGGACAGCAGCGATCGGCGAATCGCATGGCGCGGCCATTATTGGCAAGAGCCAGCGCCTGCGCCTCGCAGGCACTAAAAAGCCCGCCGGGACAAACCGCGGCGGGCTCCTGAATTGACGCTTCTGGCGCCTCTATTGCTGCGTGGGCCGATTCTCTGTGGACGGCACCCTGATCAATTCCTCTTCCGGCATTTGCAGCGCGGAAGCGATGCGGCGAAGCTTGGCGGGGTCGGCGTCCTTGCCGTCCTCGATGTCGACGATCTCGCCCACGGCCAGGCCGCAGGTCAGAGAAAGCTCCTCGATCGTGTATCCCCTCGTTTCGCGAGCGGCTTTCAATGGATTGAGGCCGGACGCGGCAATGATGTCATTGGCAACAGCGTTTCGTACGGTGTTGGGCATGGCAACTCCTTAAAGGTGAAACAGGTCGGATGAAATGTGGCGTTGCCTGAGACGGGCGGGAGAATGCTCGTTAACAAATGATTTGCCAAGAGCACCGGTACGGCGTCACGCCATCGTGAAGCGCGTTTTGGCCTAATGCCTCGGGCTTCGTACATGTAAGGCCGCGCGGCGCTCAATCAAGTTCTTTTGAAGGGCGGCGGCCGGATTCGCCGGCATTTTCGACGCCTCTATTCGTTAGCTCGCCGTCACCGGCAGCCGAAACCCGCGCGCCGGGCACTTCACGGAAGGATCGAATGCCATGGATTTGAAATCGTTCGCAATTGTGCTCGGCACAATCTCAAGCGTCATCAGCGCGACGCATGCGCAGGCGGCGGACGTCACGCGCATTCGAGGCAGCGTCGTCAGCGTTGCCGGATCGACGCTGACGGTGAAGGACCGCGATGGCAAAACCGACGCGATCACGCTTGCCGGCGGCTGGAAGATCTCGGGGGTCGCGAAGGCATCGGCAGCCGATATCAAGCAGGGCGATTTTCTCGGCATCGCCTCGGTGTCCAAGGCCGATGGCGGCAGCGGCGCGCTTGAGGTCGTGATCTTCCCGGCCGCGCTTAAGGGCACGGGCGAAGGCGACCGCGACTGGGATTTGCAGCCCAACAGCCGCATGACCAACGGCACCGTCGCCGACGTCACCGAGATCCAGGGCCGCTCGGTCACGCTCACCTATGACAACGGCCAGAAGAAGCAGATCGCGATCCCGCAGACGACGCCGATCGTGACATTCGCCGCCGCCACGCCGGCGGATCTGACGCCTGGCATCGCGGTGTTCGTCAACGCCGAGCGCGGCGGCGACGGCAAGCTCGTCGCCAACCGGGTCGTGGTCGGAAATCACGGCATCGCGCCGCCCATGTAAGGCCAGGCGGCCGCGTCTCTGGATTTCCAGAAGATCGCGCAATCCTCGTCCTTCGGGGCGGGGGCGCGACGCAACGGGCTTCCCGGAAACAATCCAGAAACAAAAATCTACAGTTGGGAAAAATTGTCGAAAAAAACCAGGAGGATAGTCCTTGTTGCGAGGCTTGGGTCCCGGATTTGATCCGGTGCATCCGGAACGCCCGCTTAACAAGGAGACGAGTCATGAAGAAGTCCCTTCTCTCAGCGCTCGGGCTGGCTCTGGCCCTGGCGTTCACCATGCCGATCCTGGGCGCCACCAGCGCTGATGCAGCTCCGATGAAGAAGCATCATCATCATCGTCATCACCACAGGCATCATCGCTGGCATCATCATCACCACCATCACCATCATCATCACCACCACAAGAAGATGGCTCCGAAGAAGTACTGACCTTTCGCTTTTGCCGATGGGCAGGCCTTCGCTTGTTGCGCGGTCCGGCCTCCCCATCGGAATTTTTCTGCTTTAGCATCCGGTGATGCCGCACCACGCTCCGGAATGTGTCTGATGGAGGAGGCCAGCGCCGACCTTCCGGCCAGACACCGCCTGGTGCTGATGGCCGCTCGAATCTTGCTGACCCTTCGCCATCCGGTTCTCGTTGCCCGCTTCGCCATGAGACTTGGCTATCTGCCGAACCCAGCCGCCCCAACGCGCTACAACGAGCTGATGCTGTGGCGGAAGATCGTCGACCACAATCCGCTGTTCGTGACGCTGACCGACAAGCTGGCGGCAAAGGCTCATATCCGCGCCGCCTGTCCTGAGTTGCCGGTGCCTGAAACGCTGTGGTCCGGCAGCAATCCGGAAGACATACCGGCGGCACTGCTTGCCGGCCAAGTCGTCGTTAAAACCAACCATGGCTGCGAAATGAACCTCTTCGTTTCCGACGGCCAGCCCGAACGGGCGGAGATCGTGCGCAAGACAAGGCGGTGGCTTACGAAACGCTTCGGGCGGCGTAGCGGCGAATGGGCCTATTGGCCAATCGCCCCCCGTCGTTCTCGTCGAGGAGCGGCTGAAACTCAGCGGCAGAACGATCGCCACCGACATCAAGGTTCATGTCTGCAGCGGCGACATCAGCCATGTCTGGGCCGAGGACAAGCTCGCCGAGCGCTCGCATCTGTTCGATGGCGACGGGCGTCCGCTACCCGGACGCGACCCTGACTACCCGCGTGAGGACCAATTCCTGCCGGTCGGTCCCGCCCTGCTCGACCTTGTCCGGCAAGCGATAGCGCTGGCGCCCCATATCGCCGGAGACCTCGATCATGCCAGGATCGATTTCCTGGTCACGGACAAGGGTCTCTATGCCGGTGAAATCTGCATCTATTCCGCCGCCGGCTATGGCACATGGACCAATCCTGCAATCGCCGAGCAACTCGCACGGCTGTGGCGGCTTGAGGACTCGGCCTACCTCAGGCGTCGGCATCGCGGAGTGAGCCGCTTCTATGCCGAGGCGCTGCGTGCCAGATGCGCGATGCGCGGCACCGATAATTTTGACGGCTGAACACTGACTCGCCGGTCAAACGAGAAAAATCGCGCGACGGCCGCGCGATCTGTAAGGGCCATGGCTCGTGCCTGGTGCCGCAGGAGCATCTGTACCGACACCACCGACAAAAACGGCGAAGACCCGGCTCAAGCTGGCGAACTGATCGCCTGAAACCACAGGGCACGAAAATGGCGGCCGTCGAGGACGGCCGCCATTTCTGTTTCAATCGCGTCGATCGATCAGCGCCGGCTGATCAAAAGGCCCGCAAGCAATCCGACCACGACCAGCCCGACTGCAGCGGCCGTCGCCGGGTGATCGCGCGCCGTTCGCTCGATCACCCTGCCCCTGCGCCGGATTGCCGGCAGGGCCTCGTGGAGGCGATCAGCAAGTTGCGAATAATAGTCGGACGCCGCCTCGCGGCTATCCTCGTAATAGTCGTCACCACGCCTGGCCAGAACCTTCCTGAGGTCGTGCAACTGTCGCGAAAGCGCCGCGACCTGCTTGTCGATATCAAGGTCGGAGAGGGTCGAAAACGATGCCATGCTTGTTGTCCTTCTCTTCGAGAAGGCCTAACGCGCGGACGACGAGCCAGTTCCGGCGGGCAGACCGCGAGGCATCAAGCGGAATGACGACCGTTCAGCGCACCTGGTCGAGCAGGCGCTTGCATTCCAAGAGGTCGAACAGCGCTTCCTGCAGCAAGGCGCGATTGTCACGCGACAATTTCGAAGCGTCTGGTTGAACCGGACCTTCGTCGTCGCTCTTGCCTAGGCCGAAGAAACGGCGGCTGGGCTTCACCTTCGGCTGGCCGACCAGCGCGTCCTCGTCGCCGCGCGGCTGCGCGGCCGCCGTCAGCGGCACCTGCTCGGCCTGGCGGCGCTGGGCGATCGCCTCCACGGCGGCCATGTCGCCATTGCCGATGGCGACCAGAAAATGGTTGCCGTTCTCGCGCAACAGCTTCTGCACGCCTTTGATCGTATAGCCCTGATCGTAGAGCATATGCCGGATGCCCTTGATCAGCTCGACGTCCTGCGGCCGGTAGTAACGCCGGCCGCCGCCACGCTTCATCGGCTTGATCTGGGTGAAGCGGGTCTCCCAGAAACGCAGCACGTGCTGCGGCAGATCGAGATCTTCCGCGACTTCGCTGATGGTGCGGAAAGCATCCGGGCTCTTGTCCATGGGCCAATCCTCCACACTGGACCGCGATCCGGGCATGGTGCCGAATCGCCCCTTATTTCAGCGATTTATGAAACGATATTCAAGCCCGGCTTCAAAACGGCCGGCGGTTTTCAACCGCATTCGCCAGCAAACTACTTGCCGCCCTTGCCCTTGCTGTTCTGGTGCGAACGCAGGATCCGGCTCTTGAGCACGTTCGACGATTTGAACGTCATCACCCGGCGCGGCAGAATCGGCACTTCCTCGCCCGTCTTGGGGTTGCGGCCGACGCGCTCGTTCTTGGAACGGACATGGAAGGTGGCGAAGGACGACAGCTTCACCGTCTCGCCGCGAACGATGGCCTCGCAGATCTCATCCAGGACAGCCTCGACCAGCTCCGCGGATTCAGTTCGCGACAAGCCAACCTTCCGGTAAACGGCTTCAGCAAGGTCGGCACGCGTAAGTGTCTTTCCCCCCATGCGACCGTCCCATCAGCTCGCTAAAAAAATAAATCGATACAGGTAAAGGCTGAGCCTAAGTAATTGATCCGGCAAGGTCAAGAACCGAACCGGCGAGTTCGGCACTTACCAGCGAAGCAATACCGCGCCCCAGGTGAAACCTCCACCCATCGCCTCGAGAAGCACAAGGTCGCCCTTCTTGATGCGGCCGTCGGCGACCGCCACCGACAAAGCGAGCGGCACCGAGGCAGCCGAGGTGTTACCGTGTAAATCGACGGTGACCACCACTTTCTGCTCGGCAATCCCGAGCTTCTTGGCGGAAGCGTCAATAATCCGTTTATTGGCCTGATGCGGCACGAACCAGTCGAGGTCCCCGGCCGTTATGCCGGCCTCGCCGAAGGTCGCCTCGATGACATCGGTGATCATGCCGACGGCATGCTTGAACACTTCGCGGCCTTCCATCCTCAGATGGCCGACGGTCCCCGTGCTCGAAGGACCGCCGTCGACGAAGAGCTTGTCCTTGTGCACGCCGTCGGAGCGCAGGCTCGCCGCCAGCACGCCGCGATCGGCAATGGCGCCGGTTCCCTCCCCGGCCTCCAGAACCACCGCGCCGGCGCCGTCGCCGAACAGCACGCAGGTCGAACGGTCGTTCCAGTCTAGGATGCGCGAGAATGTTTCCGAACCGATCACCAGGACGCGTTTGGCCAGCCCGCCACGGATATAAAGGTCGGCGGTGGCGACGGCATAGACGAAGCCCGAGCACACGGCCTGCATGTCGAAGGCGAAGCCGTGATGCATGCCGAGCCGGTTCTGGATTTCGACAGCGGTCGCCGGGAACGTGTTGTTGGGCGTCGAGGTCGCTAGGATGATGAGGTCGATATCGGTGGGCGTCATGCCGGCGCTGTCGAGCGCGGCGCGCGCCGCGGCTTCGCCAAGCGAGGCCGTCGTCTCGTCGTCGGCAGCAACGTGGCGCTGGCGAATGCCGGTGCGCTGGACGATCCACTCGTCGGAGGTTTCGACCATGCCTTCGAAGTCGGCATTCTTCATGATGCGGCGTGGCAGCGCGGCACCGTTGCCGCGCACGACTGATCTGATCAAGGCTCTTTCCTATTCCTCGGAGCCGGCGACGCCGGACTTCCTGTTTGCCTGCGCGGTCGGGTTGCGCGCATGGAACAGATCGAGGTCGGCCTCGATCCGGTCAAGCAGATTGTTGCGCACCATGTCATAGCCCAGTTCGATGGCGGCCGCGAAGCCGTCCGAATCGGCGCCGCCATGGCTCTTCACCACGATGCCGTTCAACCCCAGGAAGACGCCGCCGTTGGAGCGCCCGACATCCATCTTTTCGCGCAGCCTGTCGAAGGCGCCCTTGGCGAAGACATAGCCGATCTTGGCCATGAGCGTGCGGCTCATGGCGGCGCGCAGATAGCCGGCGATCTGTCTTGCGGTGCCCTCGGCGGTCTTGAGCGCGATGTTGCCGGCAAAACCCTCGGTAACCACCACGTCGACCGTGCCCTTGCCGATATCGTCGCCCTCGACGAAGCCGCGATAATTCATCGAGGCCATGTTGGCCTCGCGCAGCATGCGGCCGGCTTCCTTGACCTCTTCCTGGCCCTTGATCTCCTCGACGCCGACATTGAGCAGACCGACGCTCGGCCGATCGATGCCGAACACCGAGCGCGCCATGCCGGTGCCCAGAATGGCGAAATCGATAAGCTGGTGCGCGTCCGCGCCGATGGTGGCGCCGACGTCCAGCACCACGCTCTCGCCGCGCGTCGTCGGCCACAGCGCCGCGATCGCCGGGCGCTCAATCGTGGCCATGGTGCGCAGGCAGAATTTCGACATCGCCATCAGCGCGCCGGTGTTGCCTGCCGAGATGCAGGCCTGCGCGCCGCCGTTCTTGACCGCTTCGACGGCCTTCCACATCGACGACTTCCAGCGGCCATGGCGCAGCGCCTGGCTCGGCTTGTCGTCCATGCGTACGGCGATCTCGCAATGGACGAATTCGCTTATCTCGGCGAGTTTCGGGAACTTGGCGAGTTCGGGACGCACCACGTCCTCGCGGCCATAGATGACGAAGCGGATGTCCGGGCGGCGGATGGCAACCGTCATCAGCGCCGGGATGACCACGCTCGGTCCGTGATCGCCGCCCATGGCATCGATGGAAATCCTGATCACGTAGTGCTTTTCTCACGGTTTGCATGGCTTGCGGCGGACGCCTGCCAGGGTAAGGGGGCTCGCGAAGGTTCGGCGAAAATAGCGGTTTTGCGCCTGCACACAACCAGCTTTTCCAAAATCCGCACCACTCTCAGGATTTTCCAAGCAGCGAACGCAGCTTTTTCTGGAAATCGCTTTCCTCGGGCTGATCGTCGCCGGCGACGTCGAGCGAGGCCCCCGCCTTGCGCGGATAGGGGTCGATCGCCAGGCCGAAAAACTGTTCGGCCAGCGCGCCGACGTCGATGGCGTCGCCGGAAAATGTCTCCGGACTGTCCGGCCCGTCGGCGTCGAGGATGATCTCGCCGCCGCCTTCGAAACCCTCGCGTCCAAGCTTCGACTGCTCGGGCAGAAACAGCGCCTCGACGGGCTCGTCGATATGCGCGGTCACCGGATCGAGCGTGACGATGCAGGCTTGCGTGATGTCGGCCTCGACGCGACCGGTGACCTTGACTCCATTGCGCTTCCAGGAAGCCACTAGCAGCTCGGCGCGATAGCTTTCGACCGAAAGCAACTCATATTGGGCGGCAAGCGCTTCGCGCTGGCGCTCATCGGCCTCGACCAGGACAGGCAAGCCCTTCTGCGGCAACCGCGCGACATTGGCGACAAAGGATACGGGGCTGCGCAATTCGTCGTCTTTCATCGCGGCCTCCTTCACGCGGCCCCGGCGGCCGGGAACGCGGCGGTGCCGGCGGCGATCGATTCGGTCGGCTGCGCGGCAAGCTTTTGGCAAGCCTCACAGACATAGTCCGCCAGCAGCGACGCCTGCGGCCAGGAGCCGGAGTCCGGCCTGACGTTGCGGGCGAGCGCCGCCGCAAGCGCCACCCGGTCGTTTTCCCTGAGCGCGTCGTCATAAGCGGCCGTACGACCGTAAAACATCTTTGCAAGCTTCTTCATGCGTTTGGGCACGCCGACATCGCTGATGCCAAGTTCGCGCAACGAATGCTCGACGTCGAGGAAGAACTCGTCGATCAGCACCTGCGCGACCTCGGCGGCCACACCTTGCTCGCCACGCAGCCGGTGCTGGACGAGATACATGTGCAGCGACAACATCTCGAAGCGGCCGAGCGGCGTATCCGGCACATTCCAGTCGGAATAAAACACCGTTTGCCGCGCCGCCGCCACGATTTGTGCGTAGAGCGCCTCGGTGATAGCGCGGTTGGCATTGCGTTCGCGGCCAAAAAGGCGCTGGAACATTGAGGGCGGTCTCCCGGGGACCTGTTGTTTAGTTTGGCCTTGTTGCATCGGCATGCAAGCTGGTTTACCGGTTTTGCGGCCCAGCGCAAGTTGCGGGGATGTGATGGAGAATTGTTGTTGGGTGCGCTGAAATTCAAGTCGTTCTTTGCGCCCGCCCCAGTGGGCGTGGCTTCGCTGCTGGTAATGGTGTCAGCGCTTTCCGCCTGCAATTCGTCCAAGATGTTCGGTGATCTCCATCCAAGCGAGACGCTGACGAAAGGCTACGTCATCGACCAGCAGGCGATCGATTCGGTGCCGGTCGGATCGAGCCGCGAACAAGTGCTTTTGGCGCTGGGCACGCCGTCGACGACGGCGACCTTCGACAACGAGGCCTTCTACTACATCTCGCAAACGCGCAAGCGCTACGTTGCCTTCGACAACCCCCGCATCATCGACCAGCATGTGCTGGCGGTCTATTTCGGCGCCGACGGCCGCGTCACCCAGATCGCCAATTACGGCCTCAAGGACGGCAAGGTCTTCGACTTCATCTCGCGGACGACGCCGACCGGCGGCAAGGACCAGAACTTCCTGAGCCAGATCATCAATGGCGCCAGCAAGCTCGCGCCCGGCGTCCCCGGCGGCGGCACTCCCTGAGGCCTCCGGCACCGCCGTTTTCGGCGACTTCTCTCGTCGCGGCAACAAAGCTCGTGCGATTGCTCTCACGGGCTTTTTTCCATCCCTGGGATAGTCCAGCTTGTCATCTCCAAGGTGAACCCTTATCAAGCCGACCGGGTTGGGAGGGCTTGAAAATGTCCAGCGATGAGCGTCCAAGGCCGCACGGCTGGATGGCCACGGGCACACCTGACCAGCCAACCGTAACCCCCGGCTGGCTCGCAATCGACCCTCCGGCAATCGAGGGCGTCCGGGTCAAGGAAATCAGTTCCGTTGCAACGTCCAACGGCTACCTGACCGAGATCTTTCGTGAGGAATGGGCTCTCGATCAATCGCCGGTCGGGCAAGTGTTTCAACGCACGATGTATCCGGGCGCGGTGACGGGCTGGCACGCGCATGCGGCGACCCTCGACCGCCTGTTCTGCTGCGCCGGCAGCGTGCGAATATCGCTTTTCGATGGGCGCAAGGCCTCGCCCAGTTTCGGCGCGCTTTGGCACAAGATCGTCGGCCCCTTGCGGCCGGCAATCGTCACCATTCCGCCGGGCGTCTGGCACGGTGTCGTCGCTCTCGGACCGGAGACGGCGTTGCTGCTCAACCTCGTCGACAAGGCTTACGCCTATGACGCGCCCGACCATTGGCGCTTGCCGCCGGACACAGAGCACATCCCCTATAAGCTGGTGTAGCGTGGAACCCGCCGACCCTCGCGCGCCAACCGGACGGTTCGAGCCGCTGGTTTCCGTCGTCATCGCGACGCATAATCGTCCGGCGGTGCTGCGCCAGGCGCTGAAGAGCCTGCTGGGCCAGACCATGCAGGACTGGGAAGCGATCGTCGTCGGCGACGCATGTCGGGCGGACACCGCGACCACAGTCGCCGCATTCGAAGACGCCCGCATCTCCTATATCGACCTTCCGGTGAATTTCGGCGAGCAATCAGGGCCCAACAATATCGGCTTTGCCCGGGCCTGTGGCCGTTTCGTTGCCATCTTGAACCATGACGATCTCTGGTTTCCCGACCATCTGGCGTCCATGTGCGGCTGGATCGAAGCCACCGGCGCCGACGTGGTGATCGCCCGAGGGGCAGTCATCGAGTCGGCCGCGAGCAAAGGTTCCAGGCACATGATCCTCGGGATGGGGCGGGACGGTTTCTATGACCCAGTCACCACAGTCGGATTCGGCTCCGCGCAAATGATCCGGAGGACGTCGCTGCCAGGACTGGGGCCATGGCGCCCGGCAAGCCAATGCGTTTGCGAGAGTTCTCAGGACTGGCTGTTCCGTGCATGGCGCAAGGGTGCGGTGATTGCGACAATGCCCCATCTAACCGTGCTCATGCTGCATTCGGGCAAGCGCGAAGGCAGCTATGCACGAGACACGGCGCGGGAGCAGGAAGAACTGATGGACGCAATGAACGCGCCAGACGCGTTGCGCGTCAGGGTTCTCGGCAACGCCGAGGAACCTGTTCCTCTCAAGCGCTTCCGCTACCTCAAACGCAGGCTTCTGGCTATGCTTGGCGTGCACCCGCGGGCACGTACCTTCCGCCGTCTTTACCGCCGCGGCGCGTTCATCGAAATGTTGCGGCGGAAACGTGGCCTGCCTCCAATGCCCGGTCGCGAACCGGGCTTGAAGGAGTTGCTGGCTCGCTATCGCGGCAGCGACGGAGGACCGGAAGGCCCACTTTAAGGAAAAGGCCCGCGGGAGCGATCCCGCGGGCCTTGCCTTCGAGCCGCGGCTGCAATCAGCCGTGCGCGAGCACGGCGAGCAGAAGCAGCGCGACGATGTTGGTGATCTTGATCGCCGGATTGACCGCAGGCCCCGCGGTGTCCTTGTAGGGATCGCCGACGGTGTCGCCGGTGACCGACGCCTTGTGCGCGTCCGAGCCCTTGAGGTGCTTGACGCCATCCTTGTCGGTGAAGCCGTCCTCGAACGACTTCTTGGCGTTGTCCCAGGCGCCGCCGCCGGAAGTCATCGAGATGGCGACGAAGAGGCCGTTGACGATGACGCCGAGCAGCGAGGCGCCGAGCGCCGCGAAGGCCGAGGCCTTCGAGCCCGAGATCAGAAGCACGCCGAAATAGACGACGAGCGGCGCCAGCACCGGCAGCAGCGACGGGATGATCATTTCGCGGATCGCCGCCCTGGTCAGGATGTCGACGGCGCGCGCATAGTTCGGCTTCGAGGTGCCCGCCATGATGCCCTTGTCCTCGCGGAACTGCTTGCGCACTTCCTCGACGATCGAGCCGGCGGCGCGACCGACAGCGGTCATGGCGATACCGCCGAACAGATAGGGGATCAGGCCGCCGAAGATCAGGCCGGCGACGACGTACGGATTGGAGAGATCGAAGGAGATCTCGCCCATACCCTGGAAGTAGGGATACTTATCGCCATGGGCGGCAAAGAACCTGAGGTCGTTCGAGTAGGCGGCGAACAGCACCAGAGCGCCGAGGCCGGCCGAGCCGATGGCATAGCCCTTGGTCACTGCCTTGGTGGTGTTGCCGACGGCGTCGAGCGCGTCGGTCGAGTGGCGGACTTCCTTGGGCAGGCCGGCCATTTCGGCAATGCCGCCGGCATTGTCGGTGACCGGACCGAAGGCGTCGAGCGCCACGATCATGCCGGCCAGGCCGAGCATGGTGGTGACGGCGATAGCCGTGCCGAAGAGGCCGCCGAGCTGGTAGGTGGCGATGATACCGCCGACGATGACGATGGCCGGCAGCGCAGTCGATTCCAGCGAGACCGCGAGACCCTGGATGACGTTGGTGCCGTGACCGGTCACCGACGCCTGGGCGATCGAGTTCACCGGACGCTTGTTGGTGCCGGTGTAGTATTCGGTGATCACCACGATAAGACCGGTCACCACGAGGCCGATGAGGCCGCAGATGAACAGGTTCTTGCCGGTGATGGCGATGCCGGCAACGGTGCCGATCTCGCCCCAGCCAACCGTGGCCGAGGTGGCGATGGCGAGGCCGACGATCGACAGCAGGCCGGTAACGATAAGGCCCTTGTAGAGCGCGCCCATGATCGAGCCGTTGGCGCCGAGCTTGACGAAGAAAGTGCCGACGATCGAGGTCAGGATGCAGGCGCCGCAAATGGCCAGCGGATAGAGCATCGCCGCGCCCAGCGCGGCCGTGCCGCCGAAGAAGATGGCGGCGAGCACCATGGTGGCGACGACGGTCACCGCATAGGTCTCGAACAGGTCGGCGGCCATACCGGCGCAGTCGCCGACATTGTCGCCGACATTGTCGGCGATGGTGGCCGGGTTGCGCGGATCGTCCTCCGGAATGCCGGCTTCAACCTTGCCGACGAGATCGCCGCCGACGTCGGCGCCCTTGGTGAAGATGCCGCCGCCGAGACGGGCGAAGATCGAGATCAGCGAGGCGCCGAAGCCGAGCGCGACGAGCGAATCGATGACGACGCGGTCGTTCGGCTGCAGGCCCAGCGGGCCGGTCAGGATGGCGTAGTAGATCGAGACGCCGAGGAGCGCCAGGCCCGCGACCAGCATGCCGGTGATGGCGCCCGACTTGAAGGCGATGTCGAGACCGGCGGCGAGGCTGTTCGAAGCGGCTTGCGCGGTGCGCACATTGGCGCGCACCGAGACATGCATGCCGATGAAGCCGGCGGCGCCCGAAAGCACCGCGCCGATCAGGAAGCCGATAGCGGCGGTGATCGAAAGCAGCCACCAGGCAAGCAGGAGAACGACGGTACCGACGACCGCGATGGTCGTGTACTGGCGCGCCAGATAGGCCTGGGCGCCTTCGCGGATGGCGGCAGAGATTTCCTGCATGCGCTGATTGCCCTGATCGGACGCAAGGACCGAACGTGTCGCCCAGATGGCGTATAGAACTGACAGCAAGCCGCAGGCGATGACGGCGGTAATGATGGTCATTGCCGGATTTTCCTCGATTGATGGCCCAAAAGAACCCCTCCCTGGGCCGTTGGAACGGAGATGAGTGCCGCGCACGGAATCCACCCCTTGGCTGGGGTGTATGCGAAACAGGGCTTGGAACGTCAAGATATTGTTCGGTTTTTGCCCGGCTTTCGCCCAAAAGAAGAAGGCAGGAATCGTTGTGCCAGCGCGAGCCTGGAATTAGATCGATTGAAATGACGCTGCGTGCGGCTGTTCAGGATCGAGTCTCTCCATTCCAATTCATGGCAACAAGCCGCTCAAGACAGGACTTCTGAAGATGGCCGAAATCAACGAAAACGAAGTCTGAACCTCCCTACTCCACGCCCTGCCCCATGCGCCGCGCGGCATAGCGTTCGATTACCGACAGGCCGTCATAGATCAGGACCGCAAGCGCGGCGACGATCAGACCGCCCTGCAGGACGAAGGCAAGGTTGTTCGAGATCAGGCCGGCGATGATCACTTCGCCCAGCGTCTTGGCCGCCACCGTCGAGCCGATGGTCGCGGTGGCGAGGCTGATGACCACGGAGAGCCGGATGCCGCCGAGGATCACCGGAGCGCTCAGCGGCAGCTCGACCTTCATCAACCTTTGCCAGCCGGTCATGCCGGCGCCGCGTGCCGCTTCCATCACGTTGCCGGGTAGCGTGGTGAGCGCCGTCAGCGCATTCTCGAAGATCGGCAGCAGGCCGTAGAGGAAGAGCGCGATCAGCGTCGGTTTTTCGCCGAAGCCGACGGCCGGCACGGCAAGCGCCAGCACGGCAACCGGCGGGAAAGTCTGGCCGATATTGACCAGGCTGCGCGACAGGGGCAGGAACTCGGCGCCGGCCGGCCTGGTGACCAGGATGGCCAGCGCCACCGCGACGATCGTCGCGGCGACCGTCGCGATCAGCACGGTGCGCAGGTGCTGCAAGGTCAGCGTCAGCAGACTGCCCTGGTTGTAGATTGCCGGCGCGCCATTCTCGGTCAGCGGCTTCAGCAATGGCTCGAACCAGCCAGGGTTGGTGATGAAGACCACCAGCAGCACCAGAACGGCCAGCCTCAGCAGCGCGGGCAGCCAGGCCTTCATTGCGGCCTCGCCGCGCGCTTCACCAGGCCTTCGACGGTGACGCGGCCAATGAGCTTGCCGTCGGCGGCGTCCTTCACCGGCAGCGCAGGGCGGCCCGACCACAACAGTTCGGCCAGCGCATCGCGCTGCGTGGCCTCGCCTGGGATAGCCTCGCCCTCGGCGCCGCCCGGCTCCACGGCATCGCGCACGGCACCAAGCGACAGCAGCCGGAACGGCCTTTCGCTGGCGCCGACCAATTCCTCGACGAAGTCGCTTGCCGGCCTCGCCAGGATTTCAGCCGGCTTGGCGTATTGCACCAGCTTGCCGGCATCCATGACGGCGATCTTATCGCCCAGATGCACGGCCTCTTCCATGTCGTGAGTGACGAGGATGATGGTGGTGCCGAAACGCTTCTGGATCGCCAGCAGATCCTCCTGCGCCTTGGTGCGGATGATCGGATCCAGCGCGCCGAAGGGTTCGTCCATCAAAAGCACGTTGGGTTCGGCGGCCAAAGCGCGGGCGACGCCGACGCGCTGCTGCTGGCCGCCGGAAAGCTCGTGCGGATAGCGCGGGCCATAGGCCTGCGGGTCGAGCTGGTAAAGCGTCATCAACTCGTCGACGCGGGCCTTGATGCGATCCCTGTCCCAGCCGAGCAGCAGCGGCACGGTGGCGATGTTCTGCGCCACCGTGCGATGCGGAAACAGGCCGTGACCCTGGATGGCGTAGCCGATGCTGCGGCGCAGTTGGTAGCCGGGCACCGAGCGGTTGTCGGCGCCGTCGAGCTTGATGACGCCGGAGGTCGGTTCGACCAACCGGTTGATCATCCTCAGCAGCGTCGTCTTGCCGGACCCCGACGTGCCGACGATGGTTGCGATGGTGCGCGGTTCGATGACCATCGAAACATTGTCGACCACCGTCGTCTCGTCATAGCGCTTGGTGATGCCTTCGATCTCGATCATGCCGTTTCAACTACCCTGCGCTTGGTGGCGGTCATCTCGATCACCGCATCAAGGATGATGGCCGCCGCAAAGGCCAGCGCCACGGTGGGCAGCGCGCCGAGCAGCACCAGATCCATCGCCGTCTGGCCGACGCCCTGGAAAACGAACACGCCGAAGCCGCCGCCGCCGATCAGCGCGGCAATTGTGGCAAGGCCGATATTCTGCACCAGCACGATGCGGATGCCGGTCAGGATCACCGGAAAGGCGAGCGGAAATTCGACATCGAACAGGCGCTGGCGATCGGTCATGCCCATGCCGCGCGCGGCGTCATTGGCGGCGCGAGGCACACCGGCGAGGCCGACCACGGTGTTGGCCACCACCGGCAGCAGCGAATAGAGGAAAAGGGCGACAAAAGCCGGCGCGGTGCCGATGCCCCTGATGCCGATCGCGGCGGCGCCCGGCACGTGGACGGCAACCCAGCCGAGCGGCGCGATCAGCAGGCCGAAAAGCGCGATCGAGGGAATGGTCTGGATGATGTTGAGCACATTGAGCACCCCCGCCCGCAGTTTGTCGACGCGATGGCAAAGGATACCGAGCGGTATGCCGACGATCACCGCGCCAGCGAGCGAGCCGAGCGCCAGCGTGACGTGCTTGGAGGCTTCCGTCCAGAAACTGTCGGCGCGGCTGGCGTATTCCTTGAGAATGGAGAGGCTGTCCCAGCTTCCCGAGACGAGCAGCGCTGCGATGGCCAAAGCGGCAAGCACCAGCACGCTGACGCGCGCCCAGGGCGACAGGTTCAGCCTGGTCAGCACGTCGGCCAACAGCAAGGCGAAAGCAAAGACCAGCAGCCAGAAACCCGAAGCTGGGGCGACGCGGGCAAAAGTGTTGCCGGCGGGTGTCAGGAAACCGCCGGCAACGCCAATAAGGATCGTGATCGCGACAAGCGCGACAACGCTGGCCGCCAGCCTGAGCACCAGCGGGGTCCTGAGCAAGGCGACGATGGCGGCGGCGATCACTATCGCCAGCAGCAGCATGCCTAGCGCGGGCGGCAGCGCCTCGAGGATCGAACGCGCCTGCCCCGGCACGATGCGGTTGGCACGGAACGTGGCAAAGGGGGCCGCCAAGGCGGCGTAGGCGACGATCGCGGTGATCACGACGCCGAGCTTGTCGAAGCGGAGGTTCATGAGGAGGGGTTGCGCGAAGCGCCCCTCTCTGGCCTGCCGGCCATCTCCCCCTCCAGGGGGGAGATCAGATGTCGCGAAAGTTTTCGCCAATCACCTGGGGTGGAGAAGAAAGCGGGAGGCAGCAGCTGGCGATCTCCCCCCTTGGGGGGGAGATGTCCGGCAGGACAGAGGGGGGTGCCTCGCACCGACTTCGCGCGCTTCAGGCCAAACTTGTTACTTCAAAAACCCGTTCTTCTTGAGGAAATCCTCCGCCACGCCCTTCGCGGGTTCGCCGCCCAATTGCACGCGGCCATTGAGCTCCTGCAGCGTGACGAGATCGAGCTTGGCGAAGACCGGCTTCAGCAGCGCCTCGATCTCGGGATGCTGCTTCAGGACCTCTTCGCGGATGATCGGCGCGGGCTGATAGACGGGCTGCACGCCCTTGTCGTCATCGAGCACGACGAGGCCGGAAGGCTGGATGCCGCCATCGGTGCCATAGACCATGGCGGCGTTGGCGCCGTTGGTCTGGTTGGCGGCGGCTGCGATGGTCGCCGCGGTGTCGCCGCCGGAGAGCGTGATCAGCTGGTCGGGCTTCAGCGTGAAGCCGTATGTCGTCTGGAAGGCCGGAAGTGCCGCCGCCGAATTGACGAACTCGGCGGAAGCGGCGAGCACCACCTTGCCGCCGCCCGCAACGTATTTTCCGAAATCCGTCAAGGTCACGAGCTTGTTCTGGTCGGTCACTTCCTTGCGCAGCGCTATCGCCCAGGTGTTGTTGGCCGGCGACGGCGACAGCCAGACGATCTTGTTGGCATCGTAGTCGAGCTTCTTGGCGGTTTCGTAGGCCTTGGCGGCATCCTTCCAGACCGGATCGTCGGCCTTCTGGAAGAAGAAGGCGGCATTGCCGGTGTATTCGGGATAGATGTCGATCTCGCCGGCGGTGATCGCCTTGCGCACGACCGGCGTCGCGCCGAGCTGGATGCGGTCCGTCGTCTTTATGTTGTTGGCATTGAGAACGAGCTGGATGATGTTGCCCAGCACCCCGCCTTCGGTATCGATCTTCGAGGACACCACCACCTGGGCATCCGCCGAAGCCGTCGCGATGCCGAGCGCTATCGCCGCGAAAGCGAGCTTTCTGATTGAAAACATTGTGAAAATCCCTTGCTATGAACCGATCGATCGGTGGCCGCATATGAGCACGGCTTTAACGGCCAGTCGGGGCATACGGTTTCATAACTAGGGGGACACGCGCAATAATTTTGTTCGGCCGGGGTTAAGCCTTACCCCACCCGACATAACGCAATGCCGACCTAAGGTCGGCTGGCGACTTCCCCTGTTCTGGGGAATATTAGGAGCGGCGGGGTCGGCGGCCAACACGGGAGTATGTCATGGCCAAGCACAAAGTCGGCTACCTCATCGGCAGCCTCGCCAAGGGCTCCATCAACCGCAAGCTCGCGAAGGCCCTCGTGAAACTGGCGCCTCCGGAACTTGAAATG
Organism: Mesorhizobium sp. CNPSo 4661; assembly: GCF_057784215.1. Taxonomy (NCBI): domain Bacteria; kingdom Pseudomonadati; phylum Pseudomonadota; class Alphaproteobacteria; order Hyphomicrobiales; family Phyllobacteriaceae; genus Mesorhizobium; species Mesorhizobium sp. CNPSo 4661. The sequence continues at coordinate 21,956 of NZ_JBWGIO010000003.1, forward strand.
ACGGAGATCTCCTTCAAGGACCTGCCGCTCTACAGCTACGATTACGATGCCAACTTTCCTCCGGTCGCCCTGGAGTTCAAGAAAGCCATCGCGTCCGTCCAGGCGGTGCTTTTCGTCACGCCGGAATACAACCGCTCGATCCCGGGCGGCCTGAAGAATGCGATCGACTGGGCCAGCCGCCCTTACGGCAAAAACTCCTTTGCCCGTAAACCGTCTGCGGTCATCGGAACCTCACCCGGCGCGATCGCAACCGCGGTCGCCCAGCAGAGCCTGCGCAGCGTCTTGAGCTTCTGCAACGCACCCCAGATGAACTCTCCCGAAGCCTACATTCAGTTTACCCCGGGATTGATCACCGACGATGGCGAGGTGACGGTGGAGTCGACCGAAACATTCCTGCGCAACTACATGGACGAATTCCACATGTTCATCGCGCGGGTCCTGCAGGTGCTCCCGCCGGATGCATGACGCTGGCTGTCTAAGCGCGTCTCGCTGAAACGGATTCAGGCGATGCGCTTCAAGTCCTTGTTTGGATGCAAGTCGTTGTCCCAGAACCGCTGCGCACTTCTGGGCGACATGCATTAGGGCAGGCTGTGCGAGCGGGCTGGAAGAACTGATCCGGCGCCTTCTTCAAAGTTTGGGGGCGCCCACCATCTTCAATGTGCCGAGCGCGACAAAACAAAGCAGGACGACCGGGAACACGATCCAGTTCAGCATGGTCCAGCCCCAGGCATTGTAGATCGCGCCCGACATCAGCGAGGAGAAGGCGACGGAGCCGAACAAGACAAAATCATGAAAGCCCTGGACCTTGCTCTTCTCCGAAGGCCGGTAGCTGGCGGCGACCATCGCCGTGGCGCCGATGAAACCGAAGTTCCAGCCGAGCCCGAGCAGGATCAGCGCCGTCCAGAACTGCCACAGCGCCAGTCCGGAAAGCGCCACGACGCCGCAGCCGATCAGCAGGATAAGGCCGGTGGCGACGATGCGTTCGGCGCCGAAGCGATGGATCAGCGAACCGGTGAAGAAGCTCGGCCCGAACATCGCCATAACGTGCCAGGAAATGCCGAGCGTGGCATTGTCTTCCGACAGGCCGCAGCCGACCATGGCGAGCGGCGCGCCGGTCATGACGAAGCTCATCAGCGCGTAGCTGCCGACGGTGCAGAACAATGCGGCGACGAAACGCGGCTGGGTGACGATTTCAATCAGCGGGCGGGCATCGCTTGCGGCGGTTTCAGTGACAGTGTCCGTGCGGGACGAAACCCGTAGGAACGACAAGATGAGCGCGCCGGCCGCCGCCAGGGGCAGGATCGAGGCGAAGGACCCGGCAAACATCACCGGGGCCAGCAATTCGCGCGTGTAGATGACGATCTGCGGCCCGAGGATGGCGGTGATGATGCCGCCTGCCAGCACGAAGGAGATGGCGCGCGCCTTGAATTCGGGCGGCGCGTTGTCGGCGGCGGCGAAGCGGAACTGCTGGACGAAGGCGCCGCCGATACCGATGACGCAGAGGCCGAAGGCGAACAGCCAGAAGCTCGACTGATAGAGCGCGAGCGTCGCGATCAGGCCGCCAAGCGCGGTGACGATCGTGCCGGTCATGAAGCCGCCGCGATGGCCGAGGTTGCGGATGAGGGCGGCGGCCGGCAAGGCGCCAAGCGCCACGCCGATGTTGAACCCGGTGACCGGCGCGGTGGCGAGCGACTTGTCGGGACCAAGCAGATATTGCCCGGCAAGCGCGCCGAGCGAAATGGCGATTGGCGCGGCCGACCCGACGATCGCCTGCGCGGCGGCAAGCAGCACCGCGGTGCGGCGCCCTTCCCTGCCGGTCTCGGCGACCGCGGCCGTTGCGGTCGTCACGAAGCGTCCTTGCCACGCCCCTCGCCGCGAACCCGGCGCGAGACACGATCAAGGACGGCGTTCACCAGCTTCGGCTCGTCTTCCTCGTAAAAGGCCTTTGCGATGTCGACATATTCGGAGACGATCACGGCCACCGGCACGTCCTCGCGCTTCATTAATTCATAGACGCCGGCGCGCAGGATGGCGCGCAGCGTCGAATCAAGCCGCGACAGCGGCCAGTCCTCGGTCAGCGCCTGGCGGATGACGGGATCGATGGTCTTCTGGTTCTCGACGACGCCTGTCAGGATGGCGCGGAACCATTGCGCGTCGGCCTCGCGATAGAGCGCGCCATCGACTTCCTTGCCGAGGCGGAAGGCCTCGTATTCGGCCGTGATCTCGAAAACGCCGACGCCGGCCACATCCATCTGGTAGAGCGCCTGGACGGCGGCAAGACGGGCGGCACCGCGCTTGTTGGCGTGGCGCACCGCTCCGGTCGAGGCGGGATCGCTCACGATTGGGCTCCGAATTTCTCTTTGAGCGCGATCATGGTCAGCGCCGCGCGGGCGGCGAAGCCGCCCTTGTCGCCTTCCGTTTTGCGCGCGCGCGCCCATGCCTGCGCATCGTTCTCTGTGGTCAGGATACCATTGCCGACCGCAATCGCCTCCTGCACCGACAGATCCATCAGCGCGCGGCTCGATTCATTGGCGACGATGTCGAAGTGATAGGTGTCGCCGCGGACGATGGTGCCGAGCGCGACAAAACCGTCGTAGTGTGTGCCGCCTTCGGCGGCGCCGTCGAGCGCGAAGGTGATGACCGCCGGTATTTCGAGCGAGCCGGGAACCGTGACGACGTCATAGGTAGCGCCGGCCTCGTCGAGCGCGCCGGTCGCGCCTTCGAGCAGGGCGTCGGCGAGGTCGTCATGAAAGCGCGCTTCGACAATGAGCAGATGCGCCTTCGCCTTTGGGCGAATGAACGCTTTGCCGTGTTGGGATGTTCCAGCCATAAAAGTCTCCGGGGGGTTGCCGGTGACTTAGGCCGAAGCCGGGTTTATCGCAAGCGGAAGATTGGTCCGGGTGCCGCTTGGTCTATCGCATCTTTATCCGAGGCGGCGGGAGCGGACAGCCGGTACCCCAGGCTTTCAGCCCAGGCAAGAACGGCTCGGTGGTCTACCACACGGCCTGCGTCCACATCGGCCATTGCTTCGCGTGTCAGCCGTTCCTTGAACTCGGAATTATCACTCTCCGTTGGAGCCCCCTTTTTCATCTGAACAATCCCGCGATATCGGCCATTGGTCGAAACAGCTTCATCGGTTGATCCGGAAATGGCAAGAAACTCTCCCGTTCGTAGAAGCGCCGCGCGTTCTCGTCCTTTGCGTCGACAATGACCGCGAACGAGGCGATTTCACTACGGAGAGACCGGTGCAATGCATCGGCCAGGAGGTATCGGCCGTAACCCCTACCCTGTTGCCGTCGATCGACGGCCAGGCGTCCGAGTAGCGTCGCGGGAACGAGGGGATAGCGCGGCAGCTTGCGTACGGTCTCGGCAGGCCATTCGCCGACATTCACCGCAGTGGACGAGAGCGTGTAGTAGCCGGCGATAGCTCCATCCGGCATGACCAGCACGAACGGCGCCGCAATGTTCTTGCGGGCGTCTTGCCCGGCCTGCAGCCGAAGATATCGATCGAGCGGTTCTACGCCACTTTCGAATGCGCTTCTGACGTGCTGCGGACCGAGCACCTCAACTCGTACAGAGACCTCGGTTGAGCCCGTCACCCCTCAGATGCCAGTAGCTTGGCGATAACGACGTACTGTATCGCGCAGGCGATCGTTCACTGGTTTCGGATTGATGAGAGCGTCCACGAAGGCCCGGCTGTCGCGGACAGATAGCTCCAGGCGCTTGTGCTCCTCGATTGCGCGGCGGGCAGCTTCCTGGAGACTGGTCAGCACAAAATCCGTCACGGTGCGGCCCTGTAGCGCCGCAGCATGCTCGATAAGGCTCTTCTGGTCGGCCGTGACGCGTGTTTCCAGACGCTCGCCACGAACGCGGCGTGGTGGGTGTGCCGTCATTGTCGCTCTCCTGGCGCAGCAATGTACGGCCAATGGCCGGGAATTTCAAGGCTGGCACCTCAAAGCCCCTCTTTCGCAGCTTCCGCCAGACGCGCGGCGTAGCGGGCCATGGTGTCGATCTCGATGTTGACGCGGTCGCCGGCCTGGCGCTCGCCCCAGGTGGTGACGCTCAGCGAGTGATGGATCAGAAGCACGTCGAAGCGGGTGCCCTCGACCTTGTTGACGGTGAGCGAGGTGCCATCGAGCGCGACCGAACCTTTTGGCGCGATGAACTTCGCCAGATGGCGCGGCGCTTCCAGCGTGAAGCGCACGGCATCGCCCTCCTCCTTGCGTTCGACGATCTCGGCGGTGCCGTCGACATGGCCGGAGACGATGTGGCCGCCGAGCTCGTCGCCGATCTTCAGCGCCCGTTCGAGATTGATCCTGGTGCCGGATCTCCAACTCGATGCGGTGGTCAGCCTGAGCGCTTCCTCCCAGGCCTCGACCTCGAACCAGCGCGCGTTGGAGCCATGCTCAGGCAAAGCGGTAACAGTCAGGCAGACGCCGCCGCAAGAAATCGAGGCGCCGATAGCGATGGTCTCGGGATCGTAGGCGGTATCGATGCGCAGGCCGACGCCCTCGGCGAGCGGCTTCACGCTCGCAACGGTGCCAACGTCAGTCACAATTCCAGTAAACATCAGAGAGTGTCTTTCGTTTTGACCATGATCTGATCCAAAAACCGGTTCCCACTTTTTGGGATCATGGTCTCACCCACTCGGCATAGCTGTCTTCGCCAAACCGCATCTCGCGCAGCTTGCGAAAACCTGTCGGGATATGGTCGGCGTCGATCGGCGACGCAATGCCGTCCTTCCCGATCGCGTCCGGTCCCTGGAACAGCACGATGCGGTCGACCAAATCTTCGTCAAGGAATGCCTTGGCGACTTGAGCGCCACCCTCGACCAAAACGCTTGCCATGCCGAGCGCGGCAAGGTCCTCGAGCAGTTCCGGCAAGGCGACGACGCCGTCATGGGTTTCAGTGCCGATGAAGCGCACGCCCGCGCGTTCGAGCGCCGCGCGTCGATGCGCATCGGCCTCCAGGCACGAGGCGATATAGAGCGGCACGCGGTCGACGCCGGATACCAGCTTGGAGGTCTCCGGCAGCCGGATCTGCCGATCGAGAACGATGCGCGCCGGCGAGCGGTTCTCCAGCCCGGGCAGACGCACGGTCAGCGCCGGGTCGTCCTCAAGCGCGGTGCCGATGCCGACCAGGATGGCGTCGGCCTCGGCGCGCATCAGATAGACATCGCGCCGCGCGACCTCGCCGGTGATGGCGACCTGGCCCGCGCCCTTACGGCCGATCTTGCCGTCGCTCGAAAGCGCAAGCTTCAGAGTTACTTCCGGGCGCTTCTTCAGAGAACGAGTCAGATAACCGGCCATCTGCTCTGCGGCCTCGGCGGCCAATACCTTCTCCACCACCTCGACACCTGCGGCGCGCAGGATGGCGTAGCCTTGGCCGGAGACGCGCGGATCTGGATCGCTCGCGGCGCCGACGACGCGCGCTATGCCGGCATTGACCAGCGCGTTGGCGCAGGGCGGGGTGCGGCCGTGATGGGCGCAAGGCTCCAGCGTGACATAGGCGGTTGCGCCACGGGCCAACTCGCCGGCCTCGGCCAGTGCCTCGGTCTCGGCATGCGGGCGGCCACCGACAGCCGTCACTCCGGTGCCGACGATCATCGGCCCGGCGCCGTCGTCGCGCACGATGATGGTGCCGACGGAAGGGTTGGTCGAGGTACGACCGGCATTGCGGCGCGACAGCCTGATGGCCGCGGCCATGAAACGGCGGTCAAGGGCCGCCTGCGCGGCCTCGTCCAGTCGCTGTCCCGCCATGATCAGCCGGCTTCCTCTTCAGTTTTTTCCTCGTCGCCCTTCAGCTCGCCCAGCAGCTCGTGAAAATCCCTGGCTTCGCGGAAATTGCGATAGACCGAGGCGAAGCGGACATAGGCCACGTCATCCAGCGATTTCAGGGCCTCCATGACCAGCCGGCCGACTTCGCCCGAAGCAACCTCGGTTTCGCCGGAGCTTTCAAGCTGGCGCACGATACCGGTGACGGCGCGGTCGATGCGCTCGGGGTCGACGTTGCGCTTGCGCACGGCGATCTCGACGGAGCGCAGCAGCTTGTCGCGGTCGAAAGGCACCTTGCGGCCGGATTTCTTGATGACGACGAGGTCGCGCAGTTGGACGCGCTCGAAGGTCGTGAAGCGGCCGCCGCAATCAGGACACACCCGCCGCCTGCGGATCGCCGCGCCATCCTCGGCTGGACGCGAATCCTTCACCTGCGTATCTTCGGACTGGCAATAGGGACAGCGCATGGAGAGCCTTGGGTTCGCGATTTGTGGGCGAAAGGCTTAGAGCCTTTTATGCCTCAGAGATAGCGATGCGCGAGCAAGATTGCCAGCGCCCTGTCCCGACCGTCAGCAGGCTCAGGGCGCCACGTCTTTGGTCGAAAAACCGCAGGATGTACCGAGATTGCGATAGGCCTTGGTGAAGCCATCCATCGGGATGCTGGCGACGGCCTGCTTGCCGAAGGTGACATCGAGCGAGGTGACCTTGCGCATGGCCCGCAGCAAGGCAAGGCTGGTCTTGGCTTGGTTGTCCACCATCCAGCTGGGGCGACCGCCGGCGGCGGCGTTGGAGGTTACGGTCGCCGTTACCTTCACGCCAGGATCGCCGAAGGTCGCGGCGATCTTGTTGCCGGTCGGCAACGTCTTGTTGTCGACGATGAACATGATGGCCGGATACGCATCCGGCGGCAGCGCGTCGCCGGTGGAGATCGACATCGTCAAGGATCCGGCATTGCCGTCGCCGTCGACGAACGCGGTCGAGGCGGCGCAAGTCTTGTGCGCATCCTGCCCGGTATCGAGCGTATCGATGATGGTGGTCCACTTGCCAAAGGTATTGGTGGCCGGCATGTCGGAGCTGGGCTGCTGCTCCTGCGCAACCGCGCCGGATAGGGCGAAAACGGCCAGCGAGCCGGACAGGGCAAGGATGGCAAGACGGAAAGTGCGCATCATCAAAGTCTCCGGTAGGCCGCGCCGCCCGATCAAGGAGCGGCGCGAAGCGCAGGGATAAAAGATGACGTATGTCGCGCGGTCAACCGACGGAGGGCAACCGAGCGTGGATCAGCCGAGATAGGGGTAGAGCGGGAAACGATCGGTAAGCGCCGTGACCTTGGCCTTGACGGCGGCCTCGACCGCCGCATTGCCTTCGTCGGAATTCGCCACCTTCAACCCGTCCAGCACCTCGGCGATCAGCTTGCCGATCTCGCGGAATTCAGCCTGACCGAAACCGCGCGTGGTACCGGCCGGCGTGCCGAGGCGCACGCCCGAGGTGACGAACGGCTTTTCCGGATCGAACGGGATGCCGTTCTTGTTGCAGGTGATGTTAGCGCGGCCGAGCGCGGCTTCCGCGCGCTTGCCGGTGGCGTTCTTCGGACGAAGATCGACGAGCATCAAATGGTTGTCGGTGCCGCCAGAGACGATATCCAGGCCGGTCTCCTGCAGGCTGGAGGCCAGCGCCTTGGCGTTGGCGACGATGCTTTCGGCATAAGCCTTGAAGCTCGGCTTCAGCGCCTCGCCGAGCGCCACCGCCTTGGCGGCGATGACATGCATCAGCGGGCCGCCCTGCAGGCCCGGGAACACCGCCGAGTTCATCTTCTTGGCGATTTCCTCGTCGTTGCACAGGATCATGCCGCCACGCGGGCCGCGCAGCGACTTGTGGGTCGTCGTGGTCACGACATGGGCATAAGGCAACGGCGACGGATGCATGCCGCCAGCGACGAGGCCGGCGATATGCGCCATGTCGACCATCAGATAGGCGCCGATCGAATCGGCGATCTCGCGGAAGCGCTTCCAGTCCCAGATGCGCGAATAGGCGGTGCCGCCGGCGAGAATCAGCTTCGGCTTCGTCTCATGCGCGGTCTTCTCGATCGCATCCATATCGAGCAGGTGATCGTCCTTGCGCACGCCGTAGGAGACGACCTTGAACCACTTGCCGCTCATGTTGACCGGCGAACCGTGCGTGAGATGGCCGCCCGAATTCAGGTCGAGGCCCATGAAGGTGTCGCCAGGCTGCAGCAGCGCCAGGAACACGGCCTGATTCATCTGGCTGCCCGAATTCGGCTGGACGTTGGCGAAGTTGCAACCAAAGAGCTTCTTCGCGCGGTCGATGGCCAGTTCCTCGGCCACGTCGACGAACTGGCAGCCGCCATAGTAGCGCTTGCCCGGATAGCCCTCGGCGTATTTGTTGGTCATGATCGAGCCCTGCGCTTCGAGCACCGCACGCGACACGATGTTCTCCGACGCGATCAGCTCGATCTCATGGCGCTGGCGACCGAGCTCGTTGCGAATGGCGCCGAAGATTTCCGGATCGGCGTCGGCAAGCGTGGTCTCGAAGAAGGATTCGAATTTGCTGGAGGCTGCCGCTGCATTTGACATGGCTTGCTTTCCCTTGGGGCCGGAGGTCTGCGAGGTCGCCGCGCATTAACACAGTTGTTTTGGGGCCGCCACGTTTGCGGCGCGAAATTTGCTGGCCGGTTTGCGCCAAGACTGGCCGACCGGCACTAATCCCGCGGTAGGCGCCCCTTGAGGGTCGCTTCGGAGAAGGTGATTTCCGTGAACAGCTTGCGCGCCGTGTGGTCGTTGATGTCGCCGCGGCGGAACATGGCCTGAAGTTCCGCGCGCTCGGCCTCGATGCCGGCAAGCCTGAGTTCCAGCTCGATCCGCCCGGTTTCGCGGGCCTCGGCGCGGGCTTCATCGGCGCCGTCGGAAAGCGAGATGCGCCGCCGGTAGATGGATGCGACGCTCTCGGCGATGGCGAGCTTCATGTCCGCCGCCTCTCCTTCATTGCCGTCGCTGGCGAGGTTTTCGATCCTGGCGATGGCCGCGTTGGCGGCGCTGACGCGGGCCCGGCGCTCTTCCGCGGCACCCGGATGCTCGCCGGGTTCGACGAGGCCCCGCGCCACCGTCGGCAGGGCAAGGCTGGCGATCGCCAGCGAGCAGATGATGACGCCGGCGGCAAGGAAGATGACGAGGTCGCGGGCCGGGAACGGCGAGCCGTCCTGCAAGGTAAGCGGCAGGGAGAGGATGCCGGCCAGCGTCACCGCGCCGCGCACGCCGGCGATCGAACCGGCGAGCCGGACACGAAAACCAAAGGGTTCAGCCTTGCGCTTGCCAAGCCGCGCGGCGAGCACAGCGCTGATATCGCCGATCCAGACCCAGACGAAGCGCAAGGCGATCAGGCAGAGCGTGAGCAACAGCACGGTCAATGCCGGCTCGAACAGCCAGTGCCGGGTCGTCAGCTCCGGTGGCACCTTGCGGATGATGTCGGGCAATTGCAGGCCAAGCAGGATGAACAGCGAGCCGTTGAACATGAAGATCAGCATTGACCAGAGCGAGATCGTCTGGATGCGCGCCGAGACCGCCATGTGGCGGACGATGCCGGAGTATCCTGTCAGCAGGCCGGCCGTGACCGCCGCCAGAATGCCCGAAGCGCCGAAATGCTCGGCGATCAGATAGGCGACGAAGGGCAGCAGCACCATGACCAGCACCTGCGCTTCGGCCGGTGTGCTGGTGATGCGGCCAAGGATCTGCAACGACTTCGCGGCGATGAACAGCGCCGCGACACCGGCGAGGATGCCTATTGCCACGGCAAAGACAAAGCTCAGGGATGCCGCGGCAAACGAAAAGCTGCCGGTCAGCGCTGCCGCGACCGTGAAGCGGAACATCACCAGACCGGAGGCGTCGTTGAGCAGCGACTCGCCCTCCAATATGTGCATCAGCCGGGCCGGGACGACATTGCGGTCGACGATCGAGGAAACGGCGACCGCGTCGGTCGGCGACAGCACGGCGGCCAAAGCGAAGGCGACCACCAGCGGAATGCTCGGCACCAGCCAGTGCAAGGCGTAGCCGAAGCCGACGATGGTGAAGAAGACGAGCCCGATGGCGAGGTCGAGGATCGGGCCGCGCAACGCTATGAGCTCGCGCTTCGGCGCCGAGAACGCATCGCCAAACAGCAGCGGGGGAATGAACACCAGCAGGAACAGTTCCGGATCGATTTCGAGATGGAAGCCACGCGCTGGCCATGCCAGGGCGGCGCCGATCGCGATCTGCAGCACCGGAAGCGGCACGCGCACCAGCCGCACCAACGCGCCGGAAACGGTGACGAAGGCGAGCACGACGAGAATGAAGACGGCGACGTCCATGGCACGATTCCGGTTGCCCAAATGCCGAGCTGATCTGATCCGACCATGCGCAATTGAACGCGCGCCGTCCAGCAATGCCGTCCGCCGGCCACGATTGATGACGCATGTCGAAGCGGCGTATGCGCCACCTACCGACGAAGACGCCAGCGTGGCGTTCTCGCGACGATGCAGGATTCGGCGCCTCCTATCTGCAGACGCGGCTCTACCCGCGGCCGACAGCGCCTCATCCAACAAAAAAGGCCGCTGCAAGAGCGGCCTTTTTGCATTCAAGATCAGACACTTACTGAGCCGAGCTGATCTGCAGCTCCTGGGCGCCGTCGAGGCCGTAAATGTCGTCGCGGAACTGCACGACGCCCGGACCCGTCGACCAGGCCGACAGATAGAGGAAGTGCACCGGCACCGGATTGACGACCTGGATCGGCGTGTTCTCGCCGGTCTTGATCGCCGCCTCGAAATGCTGGCGATCCCAGCCGGGCGTGTCGCGCAGGATCCAGGTGACGAGGTCGCGCACGTTCTGGACGCGCACGCAGCCGGAGGAATCGAAGCGCATCAGCTTGCCGAACAGGCTCTGCTGCGGCGTGTCGTGCATGTAGACGCCGTCCGGGCTCGGGAAGTTGATCTTGACCGAGGCCATGGCGTTGTTGCTGCCCGGATCCTGGCGGAAACGGTATTTCGCGGCATCGTCCGTCGACCAGTCGACGTTCATCGGATCGACCTCGCTGCCGTCGGGCGCGAACAGCCGGATGTGGCTCTCCTTGAGGTAGTTCGGGTCCTTCCGCATCAGCGGAATGATGTCCTTGCGCACGATCGAGACCGGCGCGTTCCAGTACGGATTGACGATGATCTCGTTGATCTTCGAATTCACGATCGGCGTCTGGCGGTCGATCTTGCCGACGATCGCGGTATGGCGAAGCACGACGCGTTCGTTCTCGACCGCTTCGATCTGGGCGCCGGGAATGTCGACCAGCACGTAACGGCTGCCGAGCGTGCCGGCCTTCTCCTTCAGGCGCTGCAGATTGGTCTGCAACTGGCCGAGCCGGATCTGCGCCGAGACGTTCATCGCCGTATAGGTGTATTTGCCCATGGCGCCGTCTGCCGGCAGGCCATGACGCAGCTGGAAGCGCTTGACCGCCGAGTCGACATAGGAATCGAAGGCCGTCGAAATGCCAGCGCTCTGCGGCAGGTCGCCCGAGACCATCAGCCGCTTGCGCAGCGGCACGACATCCGGATCGTCGTCGCCGAGCTGCAGTTTCTTGGTCGCCGGCACCTGCTCCCAGCCACCCTGGGAGACGATGTTCTGATACTGCGCCACCGCCTGCTCGGTGAAGGCGACCGTCTGCTGGCTGAAGATCGGCAGCGTCGAGGCGACCTTGTTGGTGTCGCTGGCGCGGGCGTCGAACTGGTCGTCCCAATTGCCACGCGTCGAGGATTTCAGGATGTCCCCGACCACGTCCTGCGCGCTGGCATGGCCGGCAACCACGGCAGCAGCGAGCGCGGAGGCTCCGGTAAGGAAGAAACGGCGGCTGGTTCTCATGGCAGACATTCTTGCTTTATCGCTCTCGCTCAACTCGCTTGCAGGGCGGCTTGTCCGCACTCTAGGGGCGGCGAACTTAACAATTCGCCAACCATGACCCGCATCGCCGGCTGCCAGAAACGCGCTGCCGCCACCCAGGTTCCAAGGAGCGCAGGGCATAGGCCCGCAGCATCACCCACACTTCGCATTGCCCGCGATTATGGCGGCAACGTGGCCTTGGCCCGCGATTTGGTTGTGGTGGCGCAATGAAGGAAAAAATACCGATGCTTTTCTGCATCAGCGCTTTCCGCGGTTGCCTGCCTTCGCAAAAAAGAAAAGGACCGGCGCGTTTCGGCACCGGCCCCTCCCTATTCTTTCCCCCGGGCCGCACTTCTTCGGCGCGGCTTCCCGTTCCAGTTCGTAGCTCTTACATCCGGTAAGCGATCGTATCGTTCCAGAAGCGATCGAGCCGCTGCAGCGCGCGGTTCATCTGCTTGAATTCGTCGGTGTTGATGCCGCCGACCGCCTCGATCGAGCCGACATGGCGCTCGTAGAGGCCGGCGACGACGTCGGCCACCTCGTTGCCCTTCGGCGTCAGCGAGACGCGGACCGAACGGCGGTCGATGCGCGAGCGCTGGTGGTTGATGAAGCCGAGATCGACCAGCTTCTTCAGATTGTAGGAGACGTTCGAGCCGAGATAATAGCCACGCGAGCGCAGCTCGCCGGCGGTCAGCTCGGAGTTGCCGATGTTGAAGAGCAGCAGCGCCTGGATGGCGTTGATGTCGGAACGGCCGTTGCGGTCGAACTCGTCCTTGATCACGTCAAGCAGGCGGCGGTGCAGACGCTCCACCAGCTGCAGCGATTCCATGTACAGCGAGCGGATAGCCTCGCGGCGATCGTCGGATACGTTTGCGGTCTTCGCCGCCGGACGCGAATTGATCATTGTCTTTGCCTCTCGTTTGTCGCCTTGGTGATTTTTTGTTTTTCACCTTGATCGCGACACTATCGAATACTCATAAAATTCGACTTAAACGCCAGGGCTAACAAGAGCTTACCGGTAAGAGGTTTCGGAAGACGCTTAACGATCGGTCACCCGAGCAAGAACAATTAACCTAAAGATTTAGCCAATGGATTTTGGGGAAAACCGGGCTCGGAAATCGGCCCGGGAGGCCCGTCTTCGGCCGGCTCTATGAGTGGAGCATGATGTCGTCCGAAAACCACTTCACACTTTTCGGCATCATGCTCATTGGCGGAGCTGGCGCTTCTGCAGCCATATGGTGACGCGAAAGACGATGTAGAGCAAGGCCACGCAGGCATGCGAGACGACGATCAGGATGCGGTGGCCGAAGAGGTCGGGGAAACCGGCATACATCACCGTCTCGGTCACCGCGCAGATGAACCAGATCACCGGCCCCCAGGACGCCAGCATCCACAGGCCCGCCGCGGCGAATGGGAAGAAGACGGCAAGCGTCGCCGCCGCCACCTGCCAATGCACCGGCATCAGGTCGAAGCGCCACAACTCGCCCGGATAGATGCCGATCAGGCGGATCCAGTAGAGGATGCCGAACAAAAGGCAGTAGCCGGCGATGACGCGCTGGAACCAGGCGAAGATGACTTCGGTGGTCGAAGGCTGCAGCACCACGCGCCTGGAGGTGACCTCGCTCACAGCGCGAGTTCCTTATCCCCGAGCGGCGCGAAATAGGCGTCGATGTCGGCAGCACTGACCTCATCCAGGCCCGCCGGCCGCCATTCGGGTGTCGAGCCCTTCTCGATGATGGCGGCGCGGATGCCTTCATAGAAATCATGGCCGGCCAGCATGCGGTTGAGGATGCGGAACTCCATCTTCATGCATTCGTCCATCGACAGCGTCGATCCCGCGCTGATCTGGCGCCAGGCGACGTTGAGGCTGGTCGGCGAGCGGGTTTTCAGCGTCGCCAGCGTCTTTGCGGCAAAAGCATCCTCCGCCCCTGCCCGCTCCAGGCTGTCGATGACGCCGCCGAGCGAGCTCTGCGAAAAATGGCGCGCGATCGCTTCCAGGTCCTGCCGCTCGGTCTCGCGTTTGGCCGGCACGAAGAAATCGCGCAGCTCCGCATTGGCGTCGCCGCTTGTCGCCAGCTCATCGAGCAAGCCCGCCTGGTCCTCGGCCTTGATCGTGTGGGTGGCCAGCCCCGACCACAGCGCATCGCCATGGCGGATGCGATTTCCCGTCAGCCCGAGATACATGCCGAAAGAGCCGCCGAGATCGGGCAGCAAGTGGCTGGCGCCGACATCGGGGAAGAAGCCGATGCCGACCTCGGGCATGGCGAATTGCGCGTTTTCGGTCAGCACACGATGCGACCCATGGAAGGAGATGCCGACACCGCCGCCCATGACGATGCCGTCGATCAGCGCGACATAGGGCTTCTTGAGGCGCGCGATGCGGGCGTTGAGCCGGTACTCGTCGGCGAAGAAGTCGACCGGCGGCCTGCCGGCCCGGCCGGCCTCATAGATGTGCAGGATATCACCGCCGGCGGAAAACGCCCTGCCCTCGGCCTTGACGACGACGACGCCGACGCCCGCATCCTGCTCCCAGACGTCGAGCGCCCTGCCGAGCGCCTTGACCATGTTGTGCGTGACGGCGTTGAGCGCCTTGGGCCGGGTCAAGGTGACCACGCCCGCTCTGCCCAGCCGCTCGAAGCGGATCTCGTCGCCTCCGCCAAAATCCATAATGAGAGAATCCTCCCCCGCGCCTGCGGGCGGAGAAGTGCTAAAGGCGGCATGAGAACGCGTCAATGGTGGCGGTCCTTGCGCTAGCGGGCGGCCGCGCCAGATGTTAGGTAACCGGCAAAGCACCACGCCCGCGCCCCGACAGGTTTCGAGCAGACCGACATGCCTGGAATTTCTCGCTTCGTGGTTGGATTGGTCGGTCTCCTCGCATTGGGGGTTGCCGCGCATGCCGCGACGACCAACGACCTTTACCAAGCGCAGGCGATCGTCACCGGCACCGGAGAGGTCAACCGGCAGATCGGCTTTCGCGAATGCCTCGACAAGGTGCTGGTCAAGGTCTCGGGCGACCAGCGCCTGACGCAGAAACCGGAGATATTGGCGCTGCGCGACAAGGCCGGTCATTTCGTTCAATCCTTCCGCTATCATGATCGGCTGGAAGGCATTCCGATCCATGACGAGCAAGGCACGCATGACCGGCCGCACGACCTGACCTGCCTCTACAAGCCGGCCGTGGTCAACAAGCTTCTGGCGCAGCTCGGCAGCAGGCCATGGCTCGGCGAGCGGTCGCCGATTGCCGTCTTCATGACCGCCGAGCAGGGCGCGCGGCATTTCGTGCTGACGGCGGATGAGGACCAGGGCAAGACGATGCGTGAATCCTTCGCCAATGCGACCGATCCGATGCTGATGCGCGTCATCTTTCCAAAGGCCGGACAGCTTGGCGGCCTCGGTGAGAAGGCGCTTTCGGGGGCCGATATGGCACGGCTCGACAAGCTCGCGAAAAAAGCGGGAGCGGCCCGGGCGCTCGCCGGCAGCATCGTGTGGAGCGAGAAGGAACTCGGCTGGGTCGCCGACTGGCGCTTGGCCGACCACGGCAAGACCTATCGCTGGCAGGCGCGCGGCGTTAGCTTCGACGAGGCGTTCCGGGTCGCGATCAGGGGCGCGGCGCAGATCTTGTCAGGGCACGGACAACCTTAGGGCAGGTCGATATTCAGGTGATGCCGGTCTGCAAATGGCGGCTTCCTGCGCTTCCGGTGCTCACGTACGAAAAGTACGCTCCGCTCCGGTTCTCGGAACCCACCATTTGCAGACCGGCATCACCTGAATATCGACCTGCCCTGCCTTGGCGCGTGCTTGGCACAATCGTGTCGCATTGGTCAGGGGCGGAGACGCGTGGTAAAAGCCGGCCCAAAAGAGAGTTTTCGGCCATGAACAAATTCACCCCCGCAAAACCTGCCGGCGCGCGCAGCGTCGACGAGATCACCGGCAGCCGGCGGCTCAGGCGCATGCGCAAGGCCGACTGGTCGCGCCGGCTGGTGCAGGAGAACCAGCTTTCGGTGAACGACCTGATCTGGCCGATCTTCGTCGTCGACGGCAAGAACACGCGCGAGCCGATCGCAGCCATGCCCGACGTCTATCGCCTGAGCATCGACCTCGCGGTGAAGGAAGCCGAGCGCGCGGCCAAGCTCGGCATCCCGGCCATCGCCACCTTCCCCAATGTCGAGCTTGCGCTACGCGACCAGACCGGCTCGCACATCCTCGATCCGGACAATGTCATCAACCGCGCCACGCGCGCCATCAAGGACGCGGTGCCGGAGATCGGCATCATCACCGACGCGGCGCTCGACCCGTTCACCAGCCATGGCCATGACGGCATCCTGCGCGACGGCGTCATCGTCAATGACGAGACGGTGGAGCAGGTCGCGGCCGCGGCCGTCATCCAGGCGGCGGCGGGCGCCGATATCATCGCGCCGTCGGACATGATGGACGGCCGCATCGGCGCCATCCGCGACGCGCTCGACGCCAACGGTTTTCAGGACGTGGCGATCATGTCCTATGCGACGAAATTCGCCTCGGCCTTCTACGGTCCCTATCGCGAGGCGGTCGGCACCGCCGGCCTGCTCAAGGGCGACAAGAAGACCTACTACATCGACCACGCCAATTCGGACGAGGCGGTGCGCGAGGCCGAACAGGACCTCGCCGAAGGCGCCGACATGCTGATGGTGAAGCCGGGCCTGCCCTATCTCGACATCATCCGCCGGCTGAAGGACGAGCTGCAGATGCCGACCTTCGCCTATCAGGTGTCGGGCGAATATTCGATGATCAAGGCGGCCGCCGCCAATGGCTGGATCGACGGCGAGAAGGCGATGCTGGAATCGCTGCTTGCGCTGAAGCGGGCGGGCTGCGACGGCGTGCTGACCTATTTCGCGCCCGTGGTGGCGCAGATGCTGAAGGGCTAGGGCTGCTTCGCGATTTTGGAATTCTAACGGGATTCGTTAGAATGCATCCATGAGCAGGAATGAAGTCATCGAACGGTTACGGGAGAACGCAGATGCCATCAGGGGCATGGGCGCGACTTCGCTCTATCTGTTTGGATCGGCCGCCCGCGGCGACGCACGCCGGACAGCGATCTCGATCTCTTCATAGACTATGATCCGGCGCGGCGCTTTTCCTTGATCGACCTCGTCGTCATCAAACAATTTCTCGAAGAGAAGATGTCGGCCGAAGTCGACATCACCACACGGGACAGTCTTCATCCGATGTTGAAGGCTGATATCGAACGATCGGCCGTGCGCGTATTTTGATGGCACCGCGTCAGACCAAGCCGATCATCGCAGAGATCATTGCGGCCCTGGATGGCATCGCCTAAATCGATCGCACCGGAAAAATACCGCTTGCATTTCGCAATCAGCCAAGCTACCTAACAACCGCTTGCAAATTACAACTGGTTTAGGAGGCAATGATGTCCAGGCTGCGTGTCAACGCTTTCACCTTGTCGCTCGACGGCTACGGCGCCGGCCCCGACCAGAGCCTCGCCAACCCGCTCGGCGTGGGCGGCGAAAATCTGCACAAATGGATGATCAAAACCCGCTCGTTCCAACAGATGATCGGCAAGGATGGCGGGACGACGGATACCGATGACGAGTTTGCCGTGCGCAGTTTTGAGAATGTCGGCGCCTGGATCCTCGGTCGCAACATGTTCGCGCCGAGCCGCGGCGAATGGCCGGATGACAACTGGAAAGGCTGGTGGGGCCCCAACCCGCCCTACCACGTGCCGACCTTTATTCTGACGCATCACAAGCGCGCGCCGATCGAGATGGAAGGCGGCACGACCTTCTACTTCGTCGCCGACGGCATCCAGTCGGCGCTCAAACAGGCGAAGGCAGTTGCCGGCGACAAGGATGTGCGCGTCGGCGGCGGCGTTTCGACCGTCCGTCAATATCTGCAGGAGAAGCTCATCGACGAGATGCATCTGGTTGTCTCGCCGCTCCTGCTCGGCTCGGGCGAGCATCTGTTCGCCGGGCTCGACATGCTGAAGCTGGGATACCGCTGTACCGGGCAGGTGGCGACCGCCGATGCGACGCATGTGATGATCGGGCGGGTGTAGGCGAAGTAGCTCTTTCTCCCCGTTCACGGGGAGAAATGCCCGGTAGGGCAATGAGGGGCAGCGCTGCCGGTTAGAGGTTGGCCAAGCACCTGTGGCACCTGCCCTTGCGGCGAATGGGATTTCAACCGCCCACGTCGGCGCCGCCCCTCATCCGCCCTTCGGGCACCTTCTCCCCGTTTACGGGGAGAAGGAAGAGGCGCCTCAATACTTCTCCGGCACGTAGAGGTCGCGCGGCAGAACCTGGCGCTCGTATTGCGGGTTGAAGACACGCTCCGGCAGCGAAATCTCCTCGTGCGGCACCTCTTCATACGGCATCTGCTGCAACAGGTGGTCGATGCAGTTCAGCCGCGCGCGCTTCTTGTCGTTGCCCTCGACGATGAACCAGGGCGCTTCCGGAATGTTGGTGCGTGCGAAGGTCTCTTCCTTGGCCTTGGTGTACTGCTCCCAGCGCACGCGCGACTGCAGGTCCATGGGCGACAGCTTCCACTGCTTCATCGGATCGTGGATGCGCATCAGGAAGCGCATCTGCTGTTCTTCGTCGGTGATCGAGAACCAGTATTTCACCAGCGTGATGCCGGAACGGACCAGCATGCGCTCGAATTCCGGCACGTCGTGGAAGAACTCCTCGACCTGGTCCCCATTGGCAAAGCCCATCACCCGCTCGACGCCGGAGCGGTTGTACCAGGAGCGGTCGAACAGCACGATCTCGCCGCCCGCGGGCAGATGCGGCACGTAGCGCTGGAAATACCACTGCGACTTCTCGCGCTCGGTCGGCGCCGGCAACGCCACGACGCGGGCGATGCGCGGGTTCAGCCGCTGCGTGATGCGCTTGATGACGCCGCCCTTGCCGGCAGAATCGCGGCCCTCGAAGATCACCACCAGCTTCTTCTTGTGGTAGGCGACCCAGGACTGCAGCTTGATCAGCTCGGACTGCAACCTGAGCAACTCGCGGAAATAGGTCATGCGCTCCATGGAGGGCGGATGCGATTTCTTGTAGATCTTGGCGATCTCGAGCGAGAGCGCCGGCTCGGAAAGCTCCAGCTCATAGTCTTCGTCGAGCGTGTCCTCGAGTTCGGCTTCGAGCCAGTCCTTCGCCCCGGAATTCGATTTCAGTTCATTCATCGCGCAGCTCCGTCTGCCTGTCGGCCATCATCGCTTCGGAATCGGCTCCGGCCGGACACTCCGTAAGCCGACTGAGATACAGAGGCGCAATGACGGTTTTATTGCAATCGCCCGTCGCAAACCTCGAAGATATGTGATCGGTCCGTATCGACAGCAGGGCGACAAGCGGCGCGAATTGTCCTACAAATCCCCTCGCCTCTTCCAGCGCTCGCCACGGCGCTTCTTTCAAACAAATTGCGAGGACTGACATGGAATACCGCACGCTGGGCCGATCCGGCTTGAAAGTCTCGACATTGACGCTTGGCACCATGACCTTCGGCGGCACCGGTCCGTTCGCCGCCGTCGGCAATTCGGATCTCGCGGAAGCCAGACGCATCATCGACACCTGCATCGATGCCGGCATCAACCTCATCGACACCGCCAATGTCTATTCCAACGGCTTGTCGGAAGAGATCATCGGCGAGGCGCTTGGCGGCAAGCGCAAGAACGATGTGCTGATCGCCTCGAAGGCGCGCATGCGTATCGGCACCGGCCCCAATGACGAGGGCCTGTCGCGCCACCATCTGATCCGCGAATGCGAAAAGAGCCTGAAGCGGCTCAAGACCGACGTCATCGACGTCTATTTCGTCCATCAATGGGACGGCCTCACCCCGGTCGAGGAGACGATCGCGGCGCTCGACACCTTGGTCAACCAGGGCAAGATCCGCTACATCGGCTGCTCCAACTACTCGGGCTGGCAGGTGATGAAGGCTCTTGCCGTCAGCGACAGCCGCCATCAGGCCCGTTTCGTCACCCAGCAGATCCACTACACGCTGGAAGCGCGCGAGGCCGAATACGAATTGCTGCCGATCTCGGTCGACCAGGGCCTCGGCGTGCTGGTCTGGAGCCCGCTGGCCGGCGGGCTGCTCTCCGGCAAATACCGTCGCGACAGCCCGACCGCGCGCCAGCTTGGCGGCTGGAAGGAACCGCCGATCCGCGACGAGGACCGCCTGTGGCGCATCGTCGACGTGCTGGTCGACATCGGCAACGCGCGAGGGGTGTCGGGAGCGCAAGTCGCGCTTGCCTGGCTGCTTGGACGTCCGGCCGTAAGCTCGCTGGTGATCGGCGCCCGCAACGAGGCGCAGCTCAAGGACAATCTCGCCGCGGCCAGCCTGTCGCTCAGCGAAGAAGAACGGCAGCGCCTTGACGTGGTTAGCCGACCGCCGGTGCTTTATCCCTACTGGCACCAGCAGTTCACCGCCAGGGACCGGTTCGGACCGGCCGATAAGGTGCTCGACCGCTCGCATGCCTAAAACAGTCAGCCGGTGATAAAGCGCCAGACTTCCGGGTCGGGCTTTATCTGTCCGCTCAGCACGAAATATTTATAGAGGACGAGCAGCGAGATCGCCTGCTCGTCCTGTTCATTGCCGAATTTGCGGCAATAGGCGTTGGCGGCGGCGGTTATCCGCCCCGCCTCGGCGGGATGCTTTTCGAAATAGGCCACCTTGTCGACCAGGTCGGAGAAGTCCTGCCGCAGCGGCACGTAGTGGACATTGGGCTCGACCTGGGCTTCCGCAAACCAGGTTTCGTAGGTCGGCTCCGGCATCAGGCAGAGCGAATTGGAGCTCATGATCCATTTCAGGTTTGTCGCGACGTCATTGCCTTCGAGCGAGACGATGTAGCGATACTGCCGCTGCTGCTCGATGTTCAGGAACGGCTTGCGGTACCCATCCGGCGCGTCGGCCCTGTGGGAACCCGCATCGCAAATCGGCAGCTCGGCGGCCTTTTCCACGAATCGGGTGCGAAGCGGATTGTTGAGGTGACCGCGCCAGACCACCATCGGGCGCTTGTCGGCGAAAGACAGCTTGTCGGGCGGCATGTAGAAGTGACGGAACTTGTTCAGCTTCATCAGCACGCCGTTCGCGTTGTCGTCGCCGATGGGCCGGTCCTTGACGATCCTCGGTACCTCCGGAACGCCGACGACGTCGCCGAATTCGAAATCGATCAGCAGGCCGGGATCGAAATAGCGGGCGAATTCCTTGAGGTCGTAATAATACATGCTGGAAGCGGACGGCAGCTTGCCGACAGCTATGGCGTCCGGACTGGTCACGAACGGGTGTTGCAGTTTGTTGTAGTAGTTCAGTCGCTCGCGAACCGTCTTGCCCGAAAGCCTGGCCTGCTCGAGCCTGCTGGCCAGGCGGTCGCGGAACAGGGATTGCGGTGCGCGGTCACGCGCGAAATTGCGCGCGTAGTAGAACAGCTTTGCGGCGGTTCGTGAGAGTGTGGCCATGCGTCCGCGAGTTCAGCAAGATGGTCAATGGTAGTCGGCCTTCATCCCCCTCGTCTCCTACAGCATTCTCCCAGCCATGTTGCAAGCCCGCTAATGCGAATGACCCCACAGGACCTTACGCTGCGACGACGGCGAACCCTCTTGCGCGCAGACCGCGCCGGTCGTCATGCAGTGAGGTGACCAGCCGATCGCGGCTGCCGGCGATGTGAGCGGAAAGCAGCCGCGCCGCTTGCTCGGCATCGCCGCTCCTGACGGCGGCGAGGATGGCATGATGTTCGGTCCAGGCGCGGCCGAGGGCCTTCTCATCGCGCACCTCCAGCCAGCGTGCCCGCGACAGCCTGGTCATTGCATCGCGAACGGCCCTGAGCAGAAACTCGTTGCCGGAAAGCCTTGCCAATTCGATGTGGAAATCCAGGCCGACGCGATGCCACTCCTCGCGCGGCGTCTCGGCATCGCAGGAATCGAGCATCGCCGCGATCACCTCGATGCCGCCGCGGTCGTCGAGCGCCGCCGTCAGGCGAACCGCCGCGACCTCGACAGCCTCGCGGTAGACGGCGATCTGTCCGAGCTCCGCGAGGTTGATCGGCGCCACCGTCCAGCCGCGGCCATCGCGGCCGACCAGCCCTTCCGTTTCCAGGCGCAGCAGCGCCGCCCGCACCGGCGTGCGCGAAGCGCCGAACTGGCTCTCGATCCAGCGTTCGGTCAAACGTTCGCCCGGGCCGATCTCCAGCCCGAGGATCATCTCGCGAAGCTGCCTTTCGACATTTTGCATCTGCGACATTGTCGTTCCGTTTTCCAACGCCGCATTGACAGCGGCTAATGTCAGGTCCATGACGAATACCAGCTTGGTATCCCAAATCGGTATCCGCAACAACCCCAGCATTGGCATGCCTGACATGACGTCCAACGAATCCGAACAGAGCGGCTTCAACATCCATTGGCGGCGCAACCTCGCCGTCTGCTTCGCCGGCTCGTTCAGCACGCTTATCGCCATGACGCTGCTGTTGCCGTTCCTGCCACTTTACGTCGAGCAACTCGGCGCCGAGGGCCACGCGGCCATCGTGCAGTGGTCGGGTATCGCCTATGGTGCGACCTTCTTCGCGGCAGCACTGGTCGCGCCCTTGTGGGGACGACTGGGCGACCGCTACGGCCGCAAACTGATGCTGGTGCGCGCTTCGTTCGGCATGGCGATCTGCATGTCGCTGACCGGCATGGTCCAAAGTGTGTGGCAGCTGGTGCTGCTTCGGCTGCTGATCGGTTTTGCCGGTGGCTATTCGTCAGGTTCGACAATTCTGGTGGCTATGCAGACGCCGAAGGAGCGTTCGGGTTGGGCGCTGGGCGTGCTGGCGGCGGGCATCACGGCGGGCTCGCTGGTCGGACCGCTGCTCGGTGGGCTGCTGCCGCCGCTGATCGGCATCCGCGCGACCTTCCTGCTGTCCGGCGCCGTCATCTTCCTGGCCTTCCTGGCGACGACTTTCCTGATCAAGGAGAATCCGCCGGCGCCCAAGCCCGCCTCGACGGCGAAGCCGAAAAGCGGCTGGTCGCAGATTCCCGACAAGCGGCCGATCATCGCCATGCTGACCACCGGCATGCTGCTCGCCTTCGCCACCATGTCGATCGAGCCGATCATCACCGTCTATGTGCAGCAGCTCGTCGAGGACCAGAGCAAGGTCACCATGGTCGCCGGCGTCGTCATGTCCGCGGCTGCGCTCGGCACCATCCTGTCCTCATCCTGGCTGGGAAAACTCGCCGACCGCGTCGGCCACTGGAACGTCGTGGTCGGCGCCCTTGCTGTCTCGGCCTTGCTGCTCATTCCGCAGGCCTTCGTCACCAATGGCTGGCAATTGATCGGCCTGCGCTTCCTGATGGGACTGGCGCTGGGCGGACTGTTGCCCTGCATCACCAGCGTTATCCGCCACAACATCCCCGACGGGATCGGCGGCAATGTGCTTGGCCTGGCGATCTCGGCGCAATATGTCGGCCAGGTCGCGGGACCGCTGTCCGGCGGCTACGTCGGCGGCCATTTCGGCATGCGCTCGGTCTTTCTGGGCACATCGGTGCTGATGGCGCTCGGCGCGGTCTATAACTGGATTGTCCAGTCGCGGCGGGCACGGCATATGCTGCTTGAAGCCGGCGAGTCCTGACCGGCACATCGCCCAACCGCAGCATGGAGCATCCAAGATGAGTCTTACGGCCCAGGCATCAGGCGGCGGGAGCCGCGTCCTCGTGCTGGCAGCCGGCCTCGTCGGCGCGGCCGGCGTGGCGTTGTCGGCGGCGGCCGCGCATCGCGGCGGCGCCTTCACCGGCACGGCGGCCAACTTCCTGCTGATGCATGCGCCGGCGTTCCTCGTCATCGGCCTTGCCGGCGGCAACCGCTGCCTCAGGATCGCCAGCCTCGTCCTGCTCGCGGGCCTGCTTCTGTTCTGCGGCGATCTGCTCGCCCGCGATTTTCTCGGCTCGCGGCTGTTCCCGATGTCGGCGCCGATCGGAGGCACCTTGTTGATCGCCGGCTGGGTGGCGATCGCCGTCTCGGCGCTGTGGCGCCCGCGACCCTGACCTATCTTTGCCCTGACCTACCTTTGCCCGAAACGCCGCTTGCGCTGGCGCACCGGCAATCCGTCCACGCGACGCCGTTCAGGCTGCTCGGTTCCGGGCGTGATGCCCCAATAGTTGCGGTAGATGTCCTGAAACAGATGGCCGATCGGATGCATGACCACGTTCTCCTTCTATTGAATCGATCCAATACGCCGGCGTAAAATATGACCGTGGGTCAGCCGCGCTTGCGCTCCACGAGAAAGCGCGGCGCGCGCTTCCACGGGCCCAATCTGCCCCGGCGTTTCTCGCTGGCGGCGACCGAGGCGATGCCCCAGTCGTCGCGGTAGATGTCCTCGAACAAATAGCTCACCGGATGCACGGCACCCTCCTGTCGAAACCCGCCATATATGGGACTTGGATCGATTCAAATCATAGGCCTCATCCACCTCAAGTCAAGCTGAAATTTGAATCGATCCAACAAAAATGTTAGATGACCTGCGACAATTCAGCGGTCATGTTCGTCGCGTGACCGGATTCGGAGGAACGACATGGCATCACTCCTCGAAGGCCAGGCAAGACCGATCAGGCTGGCCGACATCGCCAAGGCCGCCGGCGTCTCGCATGGCACGGCCTCGAACGTTTTCAGCCGCCCCGAGATCGTGCGCGCCGAAGTGCGGGAACGGGTCAAGGCGGTCGCTGAGCAGATGGGTTATGCCGGCCCGGACCCGAAAGGCCGCCTGCTGCGCGCCGGCAAGGTCAACGCCATCGGCGTCGCCACCACCGAGCCCCTCTCCTACTTCTTCGACGATCCGTTCGCCCGCGTGATGATGGCCGGCATTTCGCAGGCCTGCGACGCCACCGGCGCGGGCATCGCGCTGGTCTCGGCCGCCAACCAGGAAAAGCTCGCCTGGAACATCCAGAGCGCGCTCGTCGACGGTTTCGTGCTGTTCTGCATCGAAGGCGGTTCTCGCCTTGTCGACCTGACGCGCGAGCGCAGGCTGCCTTTCGTTGCGCTGGAACTCGGCTTCCAGGACGAAACGGTATCGGCCATCGGCGTCGACAATGTCGCCGGCGCGAGGCTCGCCGCGCGCCATCTCGCCGAGCTCGGCCATCGCCGCTTCGCCGTGCTGTCGCTCGGCTTTGCCGACAATCGCACCGGCTTCGCCACGCCGGAAGCCGTGCGCAGCGCAGTCTACACCGGAACGCGCGATCGCCTTGCCGGCTATTTCGAGGAGCTTTCCCGCTTCGGCATCGATACGGCGAAGATCCCCGTCTACGAGACTGAGAACGAAGACAAAAGCACCAGGGCCGGCCTCGAGGCGATCTTTGCCAAGGAGGAGCCGCCGACCGCCATCCTGGCGATGTCGGACCGCATGGCGCTGATAGCCATCGACTGGCTGAAAGCCCGAGGCCTCAACGTTCCCGGCGACGTCTCCATCGTCGGCTTCGACGGCGTGCCGGACGGCGCGCTGTCCACGCCGCCGCTGACGACCATCGCCCAGCCGATCATCGAGATCGGCCGCCGCGCCGCGCGCATGATCCTCGACCATGACGGCGCGGTGCGGCGCGAGACGATGGGCGTCGAGTTCATCGTCAGAGGCTCGACCGGCCCCGCTCCAAGAGGCTGAGCGACCTTTCGCTTGCAGCTAGCAAGCAATAGTTGGCAATGGCGCGGAGAGCGTGCAGGATGCCTAGTTAGCCTTTGATGGCGACGAGGACATCGGCGCAATGAGCCCCTTGGACAGCGAACCGGTTGGTGATCCTGCGAACCTCGGCTTCGACAAGGTACGGCTGACGCGACTCAAGCATTGGATGCAGCGCTACACGGACACGGGGCGCTGGCCCGGCGGTGCGGTACTCGTCGCTCGCCACGGAGAGCTCGCCTTTTTCGAATGCGCCGGGCACGCCGACGTCGAAGCTAAGCGGCCTTGGCAGCGTGACCTCATCGCCCGCATCTGGTCGATGACCAAGCCTGTCACCGCGGTCGCGCTGCTGATGCTGTACGAGCAAACGCGCGTGCATCTCGACGACCCGGTCGAAGCCTATCTGCCGGAATTCAAAGATATGCAACTTCTGATACCGGGCGCGACCTCGCTCGACCAGACGGTGCCCGTCAAGACGAAGCCGACGATCCACCATCTACTGACCCACACATCGGGTTTGAGCCTCTTTACCGGCCCTCGCTTACTCGGTGAAGCTTATGCTAGAGAAGCGCTCGGCCTAGCCAAGGGCTATGGTGGGCTCGACAAGATGGTGCGCCGGATCGCCGAGCTGCCGTTGGAGTGGGAGCCGGGTACGAGATGGCAATATAGCGTCGGAAGTGATGTCATCGGCCGTATCGTGGAAGTCGTTTCGGGGATGACGCTCGACAAGTATTTCGCAACACGGATCTTCGAGCCTCTCGGTATGACCGACACAGGTTTCTCGGTGCCGGAATCCGAGATGAGCCGCTTGTCCCCGCAGTATGAGGTAACCCCCGCAGGCATAGCATTGAACGAAGCGCCGGAGATTTCGGCGTGGCTGCAAGGCAAGGTTGATACGTTCTGCGGCGGAGGCGGCCTCGTCGGAACCATCGACGATTATTGGCGGTTCGCCGAAATGCTACGCGCTGGAGGCGAACTCAACGGCGAACGCATCCTCGGTCCGCGCACTTTGAGATTGGCGGCGTGCAATCACCTGCCGGGAGATCTTGCCTCGTTGGCAACCGAAGTTTGGGCCGAGACCCAATTCGATGGTATCGGGTTCGGTTTGTTGGGCTCCGTCGTCCTTGATCCGGCCAAGGCAAAAATTTCGGCGCAGGTCGGAGATTATGGCTGGGGCGGAGCGGCAGGCACTTTCTTCTGGGTGAGTCCCGTCGACGACATGGTGGTCATTCTCTTCACGCAACTCTTGCCCTCGAGCGCCATTCCGGTGCGCAAGGAACTGCGCGCACTCGTCCATGGTGCCCTTACAGGGGTCTGAGACTCGTCAACAGAAACTGCGCAGTGCGCGCGCTCAGATCAGTTCGGCATCACGCTAGTATCCCCCCGCCCTCGCCGGCAGCGGCTGCGCGCCGAATGGCTTACGTCCAGGCTCCTCGCGCATCGGCTTGGCGCGGGACGGGCCGAGGCCGGCGAACCATTCGAGATAGAGCGCAAGCGCGAGCTGCATGGCGATGCCGGCCGCGATCAGCAGCGTATCGTAGGCCAGGCCGCCCGGATTGATCAGCTTCAGCACCTGCGCCGCCATGGCAAGTAGCGTGCCTGCGACGAACACCGGCAGCGAGCGCTTACCCAGGATCGCCAGAGGATTGTCGGGCCGGACGCGGAAGAAGTTGGAGACCGCTGGCAGGGCCACGATCAGATAGCTGACCGACAGAATGTGCAAGAGCCGCGGCAGCGACAGGAAGGTCTTGTCGAAGCCGCCGATCACTACCGGCAGGTTGAACCAGGTGATCTGCCCCCAAAGCGGGGTGTGCACCCAGATCGCCGCGCCGGCCACATAGATGCCGGCGCCACCAAGCAGCCACGGATTGACCGGGATCCGTCCGCCGCGCTTCACATGCAGCATGGCGGCAAGGCCGATGTTGAACAGGAACTGCCAGGACAGCGGGTTGAGGAACCAGAAGCCCGGCTCCGGATAGTTCGGCGGCGCGATCTGCCAGATGCCGGCGACGAGCCAAAGCAGGCCGGACACGATCAGCGCCGGCACCGGCCGATAGCTGACGAACAGCACGAAAAGGGGCGCCGCCAGAAGCAGCGCCGCATAGACTGGCAGGATGTTGTTGTAGCCGAGCTGGTGGCCGAGCGTGACGATGCCGAGCAGCACCTGCGGCGTGTTCTTCATCAAGGGCTCGATGTTGATCATCGTCAGCATTTCCGGACGATGAGCCAACACCGCGGCGGCGCAAAACAGCGCAATCACCACCATCGTGATGACGATGTGGGAGATGTAGAGCACGCCGGCGCGCCGCCACATCTTCAAAGTCGCGAGCAATCGGCCGCCCGGCTTGAACTTCGTGCCGTAGGCCAGCGCGACCGAGATGCCGGAAATCAGCACAAAGGCTTCGGCAGCATCGGAAAAGCCGAAATTCTTGTAGGTCCAGTTCTCGAAGACAGTGCCCGGCACATGGTCGACGAAAATGGTGAGCAGCGCGAGCGCGCGCAGCACGTCGATACGCGTATCGCGCTCGTCGATACGCCTATGGCGATCGTTAGGAACAGGGGTGGTCATCGACAAAAGGCCTCAAAGCTGGTTGTTCATAGCCAGCAATGCGACCCCCGGGGCGCACCGCTTCGATTCCTCCCATGAGGAGTGTATCGGCGCAGAAACGGACTGAAATGCGCATGGTTCAATCAACTTTCGCGGAGCGCCAAAATATTCCGTTTTGAAGCCGGCAAATCAACGAATCTCTCATGGAATCAAATGGATATGAGCGTTCCCGAATATAGCGACAAAAACAGCGTCCTGCGCGAGGATCTGAGATTTCCCTACCGTCTGCTGAAGCCGGCAAACGCAAGCGGCGAGTGCCTGTTCGTGCTGCACGGCTCGGGTGTGGACGAGACGACGATGCTGCCGCTGGCCATGCAGATCGCGCCGCGTTCGGTGATCGTCGCAGCGCGCGGCCGCATCCCGCAGGAGGACGGATTTCGCTGGTTCGAGCGAATCACGCCGACCAGTTTCGAGCAGGCCAGCATCCATGCGGAGACGGCTGCCTACGCCCAGTTCGCAATGGAAGCCGTGAGGGAGCATGGGCTCAACCTTCAGCGTGCGACCTTCCTTGGCTATTCGAACGGCGCCAATGTCGTCTCCAGCCTGATGCTGCTCCATCCGGGTGTGGTCAGGCAGGCGGCGCTCTTGCGGGCAATGCCGGTGCTCGACACTTCGCCCATGACCGACCTCGAGGGAAGCCGCGTGCTGATCGTCGCTGGCGCCGCCGACCAGACCTACGGCCCGTTCGCACCCGCTCTGGTGACGCTGTTCAGCCAGCGTGGCGCCGAGGTCGACGCGCGCATCGTCGCCTCGGGCCACGAATTTGGCGATGCGGACGCCGCGATCATGCGGCAGTGGCTTGCAGAGTCTGCGCCGGTTGCGCGGAGAGCGTCTCCTTCCATCGCCCAGGCGCCAAAAAGGTGACGCACTTCACAGCCTGGCGCGGCATGTCGCTCCATTGTCATATGTCTGTCACACACTGTCTATCGAGATACTGTTCACCGAGGGGAGGTCTCAATGGCCGACGAGAACAGCATCACTTTGCTCGACGACACTTCAAAATTGCCCGTCATCGCCGCCAGTCCGGGCGAGGTCGCCAGGATTGAAGGCGGCATCGATATGCGCGACCGCGCGGCGATTTCGGTCTTCGGCGACCGCGCCCAGCAAGCGGTCAGCGACTATGCCGACAAGATCCTGTCGCAGATCCGCAACCGCGATCTCGGCGATACCGGCACATTGCTGACCGACATCATCATGAAGGCCAAGAACCTCGATCCGGCTTCGCTGAAGGAAGAAGGGTTCTTGGGCAACCTGTTCTCCTCGTTCAAGGCCAGGCTCGAACGCTTCAAGGAGAAATACGAGGACGTCGCCGGGCAGATCGACCGCATCGGCCTGGAGCTCGACCGCCACAAGGACACGCTGCGCCGCGACATCGCCGTGCTCGACGACCTGCACGAGCAGACCAAGGAGTCCATCCTCAACCTCGACGCCTATGTGCAGGCCGGCAAGAAATTCGTCGACGACTACCGCGCCAACGAACTGCCGAAGCTGAAGGCCGCGGCAGACGCCAAGGCGAGCGATTCCGCCGGAGCGCTAGAGGCACAGACCTACCAGGACGCCGTGCAGGCGCTCGACCGGCTGGAGAAGCGCATCTTCTACCTGGTGCAGGCGCGCCAGCTCGGCATCCAGCAATTGCCGCAGATCCGCATCGTGCAGTCCGGCGACGAGACGCTGATTGAGAACCTGCAGGCGACCTCGGCGCTGACCGTGCCGGCGTGGAAGCAGAAGATGGTCATCCTGCTTGGGCTGACCAACCAGAAATCGGCGCTGGAGCTGCAAAAGACGGTGACCGACGCCACCAACGAGATGATCCGCCAGACATCGAAGATGATGAAGGATCAGGCCATCTCCATCGAGGAGCAGGCGCAGCGCGGCATCGTCGATGTCGAGACGCTGGCGCAGGCCAACCGCGATCTGATCGACACCGTGCAGGGCGTGCTCAAGGTCCAGGAGCAAGGCCGGCAGAAGCGGGCCGATGCCGAAAAGCAGATGGACCAGATGACCGCCGACCTCAAGAAAGCGCTCACTGGAGCATGATGCCGAAAAGTGTGAAGCGGTTTTCGGACGACATCATGCTCCATCTCTTTGATTTGGAGCCGGATGATTTCAGGTCCACTCGACCTGAAATCATCCGGCTCAAGAGCTGACGGGGCCTCGATGCGAATGAAGCTTTCGTCCGTTCTTGCGCTGGCGGCCGCGCTGCTGTTGGCAGCCTGCAATTCCAGCAACGTCAAATTCTCGATCGTCTCCGGGTCCGAGAACACGGTGCTGGAACCGATCGTGCAGGAGTTCTGCGCCAAGCAGGGCGCGACCTGCACCATCACCTACCAGGGCTCGCTCGATATCGGTCTCGGGTTGCAGAAGGCCGGCGGGCTCGATCAGGACGCGGTGTGGCCGGCGTCGAGCGCCTGGGTCGACCTGTTCGATACCGGCCGCAAGGTGCGCAACCTCACCTCGATCGCGCAAATGCCGGTCATCCTCGGCGTGCGCAAATCCAAGGCCGCCGAACTCGGCTGGGTCGGCAAGGACGTGTACATGAAGGACATCCTTGCCGCGGTGAAGGATGGCAAGCTCAAATTCCTGATGACTTCGGCCACGCAGTCCAATTCCGGCGCCAGCGCCTATCTGGCGATGCTCTCCAGCGCGCTCGGCGGCAAGCAGGTGATCGAACCCGGCGACCTCGACAATGCCTCCGTGCACGACACGGTCGGTGCCCTGTTGCAGGGCGTCGAGCGCTCGTCCGGGTCCTCAGGCTGGCTGGCCGACCTCTATGTCGACAGCGCGCGCAAAGGCACGCTCTATGACGCGATGTGGAATTACGAGGCGACGCTGAAGGAGACCAACGACAAGCTGAAGCAGATGGGCGACGAGCCGCTCTATGCGGTCTATCCGGCCGACGGCGTCGCGGTCGGCGATTCCCCGCTCGGTTTCATCGACCATGGGCGCGGCGCCGATGTCGAAAAATTCTTCACCGACCTGCTCGCCTATCTGCAGTCGGATGCAGTACGCAAGCGCATCGCCGACACCGGCCGGCGACTGCCGCTTGGCGGCGCCGCGGTCCAGGCGACGGCCGAGCCCGACTGGAATTTCGATCCGGGCAAGCTGGTGACGTCGATCCGCATGCCGGAACCCGCGGTGATCCGTACGGCGCTGAATCTCTATCAGGAAGCCCTGCGCAAGCCGTCGCTGACGGCGCTCTGCTTCGACTTCTCCGGTTCGATGGAGAATGAAGGCGAGAAGCAGTTGCAGGAGGCCGCGCAGTTCCTGTTCACGCCGGAAAAGTCGAGCGAAGTGCTTGTGCAGTGGACGCCGTCCGACCACATCTTCGTGCTGCCGTTCGACAGCACGGTGCGCGACATTTTCGACGCGACCGGCGATCCGGCGGGCCAGAGCCAGTTGCTTGGCGACGTGGCGCAGCAGCGGGCTGGCGGCGGCACGGACATGTATGCTTGCGCCTCACAGGCGCTGCAGAAGATCCTGGCGACGCCCGACCTTTCTAAATATTTGCCGGCCATCGTCATCATGACGGACGGCCGCACCGACGGCAGCGCCGAACCGTTTTTGGCTGAGTGGCGGCAGGCGCCGTTACGGATCCCGGTGTTCGGCATCACCTTCGGCGATGCCGACAAGAGCCAGCTCGACAGTCTCGCCAAGGAGACCTCGGCGCGAGTCTTCGACGGGGGCGGCGACCTTGCCGGTGCCTTCCGCGCCGCGCGCGGCTACAATTAAGGCCAACCATGCGCGGCTTGTTCGGCAATGACTGGAACTGGATCGTGGCGGGGCTGGTATCGGCCGCGCTGCTGATCGGTCTCGGCACGCTCACCCGCTTCCCCTTCCTGGTCTCGGCGGTGATTTCGGTGCTGGTGTTTTTCGGACTGGTCTTCGTGCTGGCGCCGCGGCAGCTGTTCGAAGGGTTCGATCTGCGCTCCATCGGCGGCGGCCAGGTGGCGTTCGCGCGTGAGTTGCTGGCGCAGGCGCAGCCGGCGACCGACCGGTTGGCGGCGGCGGCCGGCTCGATCGCCGACAAGGACATGAAAGCCAAGGTGAAGGACCTGTCCGACATCGCCGCCGACGTCATCTCCAAGGTCGAGGCGAAGCCGGCAAGCGCTGCTTCCGTGCGGCGCTTCCTTACCTATTACGTGCCGCAGGCGGCGGAGATCGCGGAAGGCTATGCCACGCTCGCCGATCGTCGCGCGCCAAGCCAGCAGCGGCTTGCCTCGATCGGCTCGGTGATCACCAAGCTGCAGGACGCTTTCGTGCATTACGCCGACAGCCAGGCGGACTCCGAGCTTGGCACGCTCGACGTTGACCTGCGACTCATCCAGGAGTCGCTGAAAGAGGATATCGGTCGCTGATGGCCCTTTCTCGCCGCGCTTTCGGACTTGGACTGCTTGCCGCCGCCGCGGCCGGAACGGGCGGCTATCTGACGCTGAAGGACCGGCCTGAATTCCGCGGCTATCTCGGCAACCGGGCGCATCTGTTCGGCTTCATCGGCGGCGAGAAGCAGGCGTTCCTCGCCGACCCCGATGTGGTGAGCGCGCTGGGCGGCTACGGGCTAGAGCTCGACGCCCGCGTCGCAGGCTCGGTCGAGATGGTGCGCGAGCCGGCTCTCCTGACACAGAAGCCGCAGTTCCTTTGGCCGTCCTCCTCGATCATGGTCGACCTTGCGCGCAAGAGCGGCGTTTCCATCCGCAACGACCAGGTCGTGCTCAATTCGCCGATCGTCGTCTACACCTGGGGCCCGGTGGTCGAGGGGCTGAAGAAGAGCGGCCTGGTCACGGTCGCCGCCAAGGGCGGCTACAACCAGCTCGACCTGAAGGCGCTGCTCGATGCCATCCTTGCCGGCAAGAACTGGTCGGATCTCGGCATTTCCGAACTCTATGGCCGCGCCCGTATCGTCTCCACCGATCCCAACCGCTCCAACTCCGGCTTCATGTTCGCGGGCCTGGTGCTCAGCCTGATGAGCGGCGACGTGGCGACGCAGGAGTTGCTGGTGCAGCATGGCGAGCAGGCGAAGTCGATCTTCCGCAGCATGGGCCTCAAATCGTCGTCATCCGGCAAGCTGTTCGACCAATACATCGCCGGAGGCCTGGGCGCCGAACCGATGGCAGTGGGTTACGAAAACCAGCTCGTGGAATGGGCGCTCGCCGATCCGGCGCGCTGGCAGCGCGTGCAGGCCGGCGCCGGCGCCAAGCCGGAAATCCTCTACCCGCGTCCCACCGTCTATTCGGCGCATCCGCTGATCGTCATCGATCCGGCGGTCGACCAGTTGCTCGAGGCGCTGACCAGCCCGAAACTGCAGCAACTCGCCTGGTCAAAACATGGATTCCGCGGGCCGCTCGGCACCGTGGCGGGCGACGCCGACGCCGTTGCCGGCGTGCGGCCGGCAGAGATCGAGGCGGTACTGCCGATGCCGTCGGCCGACGTCATGCTGTCGCTGCTGTCGCAGTTGGAAGTCTAGTCGACCCAGAGTATTTACTTTTGCGCAATTCCGGACGGAAGGCTACGGCGAAGTCGCCGAGCCCAACCGCTCGCACTTTTCCTGGAATTGCTCTAGCCCTGTCCCATCCGGTTCCAGGCGTCCAAACCCGCAATCTTGTAGGCTTCCGCCAGCGTCGGGTAGTTGAAAGTGTTGTTGACGAAGAAGTCGACCGTGCCGCCGAGGTTGATCACCGCCTGGCCGATATGGATGAGCTCGGTGGCGCCCTCGCCGACGATATGGGCGCCGAGCAGGCGGCGCGTCTCGACAGAGAACAGAAGCTTCAGGAAGCCGCTTGAGACGCCCATGATGTGGCCGCGCGAGGTTTCGCGGAACCGTGCCAGGCCGACCTCATAGGCGGCACCGCTGTCGCGCACCTGCTCTTCCGACAAGCCGACCGTCGAGATTTCCGGCACGGCGTAGATGCCGTAGGGAAAGCTCTCCGGCGGCGGCGGCAGGTGGACGCCGAAGGCGTGACAGGCCGCCACCCGGCCCTGCTCCATCGAGGTCGAGGCGAGGCTCGGGAAGCCGATGACGTCGCCGGAAGCATAGATGTTCGGCACGCTGGTCTGGAAGGTGTCCGGATCGACCTTGATGCGGCCCCGGGCGTCGGCCTCGATCCCGACGGTGTCGAGGCCGAGGCTGGCGACGTTGCCGGTGCGGCCGGCGGCGTAGAGCACCATCTCAGAGCGGATGGTGCGGCCGTCGGCCAGCGTCACTTCGGCATGGTCGGGCTTCGAGGCGATCTCCTTCACCGCACTGCCGAGGCGGATGGTCATGCCGCGGTCGCGCATCTGGTGGATGAAGTCGTCGACGATCTCGCGGTCGATGAAGTCGAGGATGGTGTTGCGCGGCTCGACCAACGTCACCGGCACGTCGAGCGCGGAAAAGATGGTGGCGTATTCGACGCCGATGACGCCGGCGCCGATCACCGTCAGCGTGCGCGGCAGATGGTGGAGCTCCAGCATCTCGTCGCTATCGAAGACGCGCTGTTTGTCGAAGGGCACGTCGGCCGGACGGTGCGGCCTGGTGCCGACGGCGATAAGCGCGTTGGCGAAGCCAACCTCGCTGTAGTCGCCATTGTCGGCGGTCAGGCTGACCTTGTTCGGCGTGAGGAATTTCACCGCGGCGCGCGCGCTTCTCACCGTGTTGCGCATGAACTGGTGCTGCAGCACCTCCACCTCATGGTCGAGCGTCTTGTGCAGCCGGTCGACCAGATCGCTGATCGAAATGTCCTGCTTGACCCGGTAGCCGCGTCCGTAGAAGCCGCGTTCGCGCCAGCCCGAGAGGTTGAGCACCGTCTCGCGCAGCGTCTTCGACGGGATGGTGCCGGTGTGCACCGAGACGCCGCCCAGGCGCCGGCCCCTGTCGACCACCAGCACCGACCTGCCGAGCTTTGCCGATTGCACCGCGGCCCGGCGCCCCGAAGGGCCGCTGCCGATGACCAGCATGTCGTAGTCCATGTCCCTGTCCCCTTTGTGCGCCGCAGCAAGCTAGACCGGGAAGAATGTCATGTTCAACTGCCAACACATCATCCGGTATTCGTGCGTAACGACGCAAATCCTCCAGATGCAACCAAAAGCGTGCGAAACCTTAACCGGACGGCAAGGCTTGCGTGCAATGGTCCCTCGCGAGGGGACCACCGGGGTAACAGAGTTGGCGATTTCCAAGAGCGATATGCTGCCTGGCGCGGAGAACGGTTTTTGGTCCGGCCTGCAGAGCAGCGCGGTTCTCACCGACCTGCGCGAGGGGCTGTTTCGTTTCATCGCGCTCGCGGTAGCAGCAGTCTTCATCTATCGCGGCGTGAACAACCTCGTCATCGACAGCGGCCGGCTCAACGTCCTGATGCTGCTGATTTCCGAGACGCTCACCTTTGTCTGGCTGCTCTTGGCGCGCCGGCCGCTTGTGCGCGACTGGAGCCCGCTCACCGTCTTCATCTCGCTGACCGCCGGCTTTGGCTCCGGTCTGGTTTCGCTGGAACAAGGCATCGCGATCGTCCCGCTTTACATTGCGGCGCCGCTGCAGTTCCTGGCGCTTTGGGTGGTTATCTGGGGCAAGATGTCGCTCGGCCGTTCTTTCGCCATCCTGCCTGCCAATCGCGGCGTCGTCACCAGCGGCGCCTACCGGTTCGTGCGGCACCCGATCTATGCCGGCTACCTGGCCGGGCACATCTTGTTCCTGCTTTCGAGCTTCTCCATCTACAATTTCACGGTCTACGCGATCATCACCCTGTTCCAGATCCATCGCATCCTGCGCGAGGAGCGCATCCTGGCGATGACCGATGAGTATCGCGACTATCTCTCGCGGGTCCGCTACAGGCTCTGCCCCGGCATCTTCTGATATCGCGCCGGTCGCGGCGGGCATGTTCCTTGAATTCCGGGCCGCCCTCACCATCTGACAGTGGCGACAGGCATCCTCAAGCGGATGCCGCGATCGAGGAACGGACATGAACGCACGCGTGTTGGACGGCGAGATCATCACCACCAGGTTCGAGGACACCCGCGCCTATCGCGGCGTGCGCACGAGGCGCATCTTCGCCTTCCTGCTCGATTATTTTTTCGTCGCGCTGCTCACCATTCCCTTCGCCATCCTGGTCGCCATCCTCGGGCTTTTGACCTTCGGCCTCGGCTGGGCGCTGTTTTCGGTGTTGGTGCCGATGGTAGCCATTCTCTACATCTGGAACACGCTTGGAAGCCGCGACCAGGCGACGACCGGCATGAAGATCATGGGCATCCGCCTGGAGAAGCTCGACGGCAGCCGCATCGACGGCATGACGGCCGTCGTTCACTCGGTGCTGTTTTGGGCCGGCAATGTCATCCTGACGCCGCTGGTGCTTCTGGTCACGCTGTTCTCCGACCGCAAGCGCACGCTGCACGATCTGCTGCTCGGCACGGTGGTCACCCGCACCGATATCTGACGGTGTCCACGGCCGCGTCGATCAAACCGCCGCACCGCCTGCGCATAAATATGAACAGGTCGAGCCCGTCGCGTCAGCACAATCCTGTTGAATTTTTCGCCGACCGGGCCAAAGGTAGAGCGATTCGCAGGAGCGTTTCCAAGATTAGATGACGCAGCATCCGACCCAGTCGCCGCAGTTCTTCCTGACCGCGCCGTCACCGTGCCCCTATCTGGAGGGACAGTTCGAGCGCAAGGTGTTCACGCACCTTGTCGGCGACAAGGCGCCGGAGATGAACGACCTGCTCACGCAAGGCGGCTTCCGGCGCTCGCAGAACATCGCCTACCGCCCGGCCTGCGAATCGTGCCGCGCCTGTGTCTCGGTGCGCATCCTGGCGCAGGAATTCGACCCCAGCCGCAACATGCGCCGCGTCATCCAGCACAATGCCGATCTCGTCGGGGCCATGCATGACGCGCAGCCCTCGACCGAGCAATATTCGCTCTTCCGCAGCTATCTCGACGCCCGCCATCGCCGCGGCGGCATGTCCGACATGACCGTGCTCGACTATGCGATGATGGTGGAAGACACGCATGTCGACACCAAGATCATCGAATACCGGCGTCGTGGCCCCGACACGTTCATCACCGGCAAGGGCCATGGCGAGCTGATCGCCGTCGCGCTCACCGACAAGATGGCCGACGGCTTGTCGATGGTCTATTCCTACTTCAATCCCGACTTCGAGGACCGCTCGCTCGGCACTTTCATGATCCTCGACCACATCGCCCGCGCCAAGGCGATGGGCCTGCCCCACGTCTATCTCGGCTACTGGGTCAACGGCTCGCGCAAGATGAATTATAAGATGCGCTTCATGCCGCAGGAGCATCTCGGCCCGAAAGGCTGGGAACGCTTCGACCACGAAGCGGTCAGTCGCTAAAACAGTTTTCCCGAACCCGCCCTTATAGTGTTTCAAGGGAGAAGACGCCGGTCCTGCGCGCCCTCGCGCGAGACGTGCGCAATCGCGCCGGCCCTTGCTCTCGCTTTGTTTCGAGAACGATCACATGTCTTCCCACACCGATCATCAGAAAGGCCTTCTCGTCACCGCCATCGGCGGGCTGGTGCTGAGCATCGATATTCCGCTGATCCGGCTCGCGAATGGCGAGGCCTGGACCATCCTTTTGCTGCGCACCAGTTGCACCTTGGCGGCGGCGCTGATCATGTGGGCCGTCTGGCGCTCGTACAGCAAGAATGCGCCGCAGCTCATACCGGGCTGGTCGGGACTGATCGTGGCCGTGATCTACGGGCTCGGCGCGGTTGCCTTCATGACAGCCGTCTACCATACATCGACGGCCGATCTCGTCTTCATCCTGGCCTTCAACACCGTCTTCGCGGCGCTGCTGTCCTGGCTGTTCCTGAAAGAGCGGCCGCGGCCGCTGACCCTCGCCGCGATGGCGCTGATGATCGTCGGCGTCGCCATCATCGTTGGCGATTCCGTCGGCACCGGATATCTGTTCGGTGACCTGATGGCTTTGTGCTCCGCCTTCCTGATTGCCTGCGCCATCACCATCTCGCGCGCCAGCGGCAAGGACATGGGCTTCACCGCGCTGATTGGCGTCATCCTGCCTTTCGGGGTGGCGGCGTTCATGGTTTCCAGGACCGGCTTCCAGGTAGCGGCGCCGTGGTGGATCATGCTGAATGGCGGCGTCGTCATGCCGATCGCATTCTTCTGCCTCGCCAACGGACCGAAATACATCTCGGGCGCGGAAGTGGCGATGTTCTATCTCCTGGAAACGATCCTGGCGCCGGTCTGGGTGTGGATGATCTTCGCCGAGACACCGTCACGCAACAGCCTGATCGGCGGCGGCATCATGATCGTAACGCTGGTCGCGCATTCGCTGTGGCAATTGCATGAGGGCCGCAAGCGCCGCGCGGACCTCGCGGTGCATCATCCGGCCTGAATCTTCCTCGGCTCCGCGGCCGCCTCGATCCGGGGCGGCGCGCCAGCCTCGTCGGCGACTGGCGGGATCTCGTCCATCAACTCAACCTCGCGCAGCCATTCGCGCCAGATGGCGACGAGCAGCGCCATCAATACCGGGCCGATGAACAGGCCGAGGAAGCCCATCGTCTTGACGCCGCCGATCAAGCCGAAAAAGGTCGGCAGGAACGGCAGCTTGATCGGGCCGCCGACGAGCTTGGGCCGCAAGGTCTTGTCGACGATGAAGAGCTCGACCGCGCCCCAGACGAACAGCGCCGCGCCGGCAAAAAGCTGGCCGCTGGCGGCAAGGTAGATCGACACCAGGGTGAAGGAGAGCGGCGCGCCGCCCGGTATCAGCGCCATGATGCCGGTGAGCGCGCCGAGCGTGACCGGCGACGGCACGCCGGCGAGCCAATAGGCTATGCCCAGCACCAGGCCCTCGCCGATGGCGATGATGGTCATGCCCGTCACGGTCGAGGAGATGGTTGCCGGCACGACGCGCGAGATACGCTCCCAGCGCGTCGGCAGAATGCGTTCGCCGAGGCGATCGACCTGGGCCGCGAAAGATTCGCCGTCGCGATAGGCGAAGAACAGCGCGATCATCATGAACAGAAGTGTCAGCAACAGGCCGAAGGCGCTGCCGCCGGCGGCCAGGGCACCGCGATAGATGGTGCCGATGTTGGAGCCGCTGATCAGCTGGATCAATTCGCCGATGCCGCCGGGATGGCCGAGATACGCCGTCCACTGCTCGTTCAGCCACTCGCCGACCACCGGCATGGTGGCGATCCATTGCGGCGTTACCGCGCCGTGCCGATTGGTCTCGATCGCCCAGGTAACCCACTCGCGCAGCTCGTTGATGGCATAGGTGCCGGCAAGCGCGATCGGCACCACCAGGAAGGTGAGGATGAAAAGGATCGCAAGCGTCGCGCCGGCGGTGCGGTTGCCGCCGACGACGACGAGCAGCCGGCGGTAGAGCGGCCAGCTGGCGAAGGCGATGACGAGGGCCGCCAGCACCGGAAACAGGAAGCCGTGGAAGAAATAGACGCCGGCGGCGACGATCAGGACCAGGAGCCAGCGCGCCGCCGACAGCGGCGGGATGACGGCCGCCCGCAGCGGCGTCGACAGGCCGAACAGGCGCTGCCCCGGCTTCTGGATCTCAGCCCGCTTCAACCCGGCGTTTCTCCCCTGCCCGAAGGTTCAATGGATGCTTATGCACCATCATAGTGCAGCAATCGTGACGATAGTCCAAATGATTGGCTGGGCGCTCTTCGGCGCGTAGCGCCGAGACGGATGAGGGGGTGCTCCAGCGGAGTGAGACGTCGGCGTTCCCTGGAACACTTCTCATCCGGCCTAGCTTCGCTCGTCCACCTTCTTCCACAAGGGAAGAAGGAAAAGGCCGTGCTACCCGAACTTACCCGTCCGCGGGAAACCCTTCGGCACCATGCGGCCGGCGGCGGCGCGCGCTCCGATCCATTCGGCCAGTTCCTCGCGCGACTTGACGAAAGTGCGATCCGCCGAATCCTGCCAGGAGAGCCCGGTCTCGAGTGTGAACGTCTTGAGGTCCAGCACGCCGCCGTCCTTGTACTTCTGCAGGCGCACGCCCTTGCCGCGCGCCATTTCCGGAATTTCGGCCAGCGGGAAGACCAGCATCTTGCGGTTCTCGCCGACGATGGCGAGATGGTCGCCCGAAACCGGGATGCAGCGCTTGGCCTCGTCCGGCGCCTTGACGTTCATCACCTGCTTGCCCTTGCGGGTGTTGGCGACGACCTCTTCCTCCGAAACGACGAAACCATTGGCATCGTAGGAGACGAGCAGCAGCTTGCGCTTGGGATCATGGACAAAGGCGGTGACGATGTCCTGGTCGTTCTCCATGTCGACGATGATGCGGATCGGCTCGCCATGGCCGCGCCCGCCCGGCAGCCGGTCGGCGCCGATGGTGTAGAACTTGCCGCCCGTGGTGAAGACCAGGATCTTGTCCGTGGTCTGGGCGTGGAAGGCAAGCTTCAGGCCGTCGCCTTCCTTGAAAGTGAGCTGTGAATGGTCGGTCAGGTGACCCTTCATGGCGCGCAGCCAGCCCTTTTCCGACACCACCACGGTGACCGGCTCGCGCTCGATCATGGCATGCGCGATGTCGGTCAGGTCATGCTCGGGCGCGTCGGCGAACTGGGTGCGGCGCTTGCCGAGCTCGGTCTCCGGACCGAACGTGTCGCGGACCTTGCCGACCTCCCACTTGATCGTCGACCATTGCTTGGCGTCGGACGCCAGCAGGGCCTCGATCTGCTTCTTCTCGGCAGTGAGGCCGTCGAACTCCTTGCGGATCTCGATCTCCTCGAGCTTGCGCAAAGCGCGCAGGCGCATGTTGAGGATGGCTTCGGCCTGGTTGTCGGTGAGCGACCAGCGGGCCATCATCACCTGCTTGGGCTCATCCTCCTCGCGGATGATCCTGATGACCTCGTCGATGTTGAGATAGGCGATCAGGTAGCCGGCAAGGATTTCCAGCCGCTTCTCGATCTCGCCCAGCCGATATTTCGAGCGGCGGATCAGAACCTCGCGGCGGTGGTCGAGCCACTCCTTTAGCACGCCCTTCAGCGACAGGACGTTCGGCACCTTGCCGCGCGACAGCACGTTCATGTTGAGCGGAAAACGGCTTTCGAGCTCGGTGAGCTTGAACAGCGATTCCATCAGGATGCCGGGATCGACGGTGCGGCTCTTCGGCACCAGCACGACGCGGATGTCCTCGGCGCTCTCGTCACGGATGTCTTCGAGCAGCGGCAGCTTGCGCGCCATCAACAGCTCGGCGATCTTCTCGATCAGCCTGGCCTTCTGCACGCCGTAAGGGATTTCGGTGACGACGATGCTCCAGGTGCCCCTGCCCTGGTCCTCCTGGCCCCATTTCGAGCGCACGCGGAAACCGCCCCGGCCCGTCTCATAGGCTTCGAGGATCGAGGCTCGGCTGTCGACGATGATGCCGCCGGTCGGGAAATCCGGTCCCTGGACGAAATCCATCAGCTTCGCCACCGGCGCTTCCGGATGCTCGATCAGATGAAGCGCAGCATCGCAAAGCTCGGCCGCGTTGTGCGGCGGGATCGAGGTCGCCATGCCGACGGCAATGCCGGAGGAACCGTTGGCGAGCAGGTTCGGGAAGGCGCCCGGCAGGACGGACGGCTCCTCGTCCTCTTCGTTGTAGGTCGGCCGGAAATCGACCGCGTCCTCGGTGATGCCGGCAAGCAGCTCGCTCGCCACCTCGGTCATGCGCGCTTCGGTGTAGCGCATGGCGGCGGCGTTATCGCCGTCGATGTTGCCGAAATTGCCCTGCCCGTCGACCAGCGGGTAGCGCATCGAGAAGTCCTGCGCGAGACGCACCAGGGCGTCGTAGATCGACTGGTCGCCATGCGGATGGAACTTGCCCATCACGTCGCCGACGATGCGGGCGCATTTGGCAAAACCCTGATCGGGGTTGAGCCTGAGCAGCCGCATGGCATGCATGATGCGGCGATGGACCGGCTTCAGCCCGTCGCGCACATCCGGCAGGGCCCGGTGCATGATGGTCGACAGCGCGTAAGCGAGGTAGCGCCGCTCGAGCGCTTCCTTCAGATCGACCGGTTCGATTTTGTCGCCGCCGCCATTGTCATCAGGCGGCAAAAGCCTCTTTCCCATGGATTTGGACTAGCCGAGCGGGTGATTCGCGGCAAGCGCCGCGTGAACATCGGCGCATTCGTCGCGGCCGTGGACATGCAGCCGGCGGGTGTGAAGGATTTCACGGAAGCGGCAAGGCGACGGCGGCAATTTGCCACCGATCTGCAACAGGCTTAGTCGGCAACATGACGCCGGCCAACATCAATCCGTTACATGCGGCCGCTATCTGGCAATGCAACGCGCTGGCGCAAGGGGCCGCGGCCTTCATGATAAATTCACCGCATCGGGAATGGCTGCCGGCCGGCGTTTGCCTTTCATCGCCATTTTCGACAAATGTGCGGGGAAATGCCTTTTTCCCGTCCCGTTCGTCACGGAATGGTGATGGAGCAGCTTTCAAAACAATCTCATCATAGCCAAATCAGGACAGGGAACTCGCCATGACAATCCAACGCTCAACGCTCAAGAAACTGGCCTTTTCGACCTTTCTGCTGACGCTGCCGCTCAACACGGCCTTCGCCGCCGATCCGGCGGTGGCCGAGCGCATCAAGGCAGCTCTCGGCGCCCAGGGCGTCGACATTTCGTGGACCGGTGTCTCCGGCGACGATTCGAATGCCGTGCTGCAGGGTGTTTCGATCAAGCCGGCGGCCGAGAAGGAAGCGCTGCCGATCGGCGACGTAAAGCTGGAAGGGGTCACCAAAGCCGATGGCGGCTACGAGATCGCCACCGTCTCGACCTCGGCTTTCGAGCACAGCAAGGACGGCGTGACGCTCAACCTCAGCCCCGTGGTCATCCACGACATGAAGGTCCCGGCCGAAGGCAGCACCGATCCGCTCGGCTCGCTGATGATGTACAAGTCGGCGGAGCTCTCCAACATGACGGTCAAGGTCGGTGACAAGACGGCGTTCGCGATGGACGGGCTTGCCGTCCAGATCACCCCGCCAGCCGACGGCAAGGCGATGGACTTCACCGCCAACACCGAAAAATTCACCGCCGATCTGTCGCTGGTCGACGACCCGAAGTCGAAGGAAGCCATCGAGGCGCTCGGCTACCAGAACATCTCGGGCAACATCGACATGGCCGGCACCTGGCAGCCGAGCGACGGCAAGATGGAGCTGTCGAAATATGACATCTCGGTCGAGAATGCCGGCACGCTCGGCATGACCTTCAACCTCGGCGGCTATACGCTGGACTTCATCAAGTCGATGCAGGCCATGCAGAAGCAGCTCGCCGCCCAGCCGGAAGGCGCCGACAAATCCGCGCAAGGCATGGCCATGCTCGGCCTGATGCAGCAGCTTTCCTTCAACGGCGCCTCGGTGCGCTTCGAGGACGATTCGCTCACCGGCAAGGTGCTCGACTATGTCGGCAAGCAGCAGGGCATGTCGGCCAAGGACGTCGCCAACCAGGCCAAGGCGATCGTGCCGTTCGGCATGGCGCAGCTCAACAATCCCGAGCTGACGGCGGAAGTCTCGTCGGCGGTCAACACCTTCCTCGACGATCCGAAGAGCCTGGAAATCTCGGCCGAGCCGCCGTCGTCGGTGCCGTTCGCGCTGATCATGGCCGGCGCCATGTCCAACCCGCTCGACCTGCCGAAGACGCTGGGCGTCAAGGTCAAGGCGAACCAGGACTGATCGAGCGACACGCTTCAAGCAAAAAGCCCGGCAGCGATGCCGGGCTTTTCAATGGATGCTGTTTCTGCGAGCAGAAAGAAAGGCCTGGCTCTGAGCCCTAGCCTTCCTTCTTGGCCACGGCGACACGCAGCGACAGCTCGCGCAGCTGCTGCGGGGTCGCTTCCGAAGGCGCGTTCATCAGCAGGTCATAGGCCTGCTGGTTCATCGGGAACATGGTGATCTCGCGCAGGTTCTTTGCCCCGACGAGCAGCATGACGATGCGGTCGACGCCCGCCGCCATGCCGCCATGCGGCGGCGCGCCATACTGGAAGGCGCGGTAGAGGCCGCCAAAGCGCTCCTCCACCGTCGCGCGGTCCAGGCCGACCATCTCGAAAGCCTTGACCATGGTTTCCGGCAGATGGTTGCGGATGCCGCCCGACGCGATCTCGAAGCCGTTGCAGACCATGTCGTACTGGAAGGCCTTGATGCCGAGCGGCTCCTCGCCGTTGAGCGCGTCGATGCCGCCCTGCGGCATGGAGAACGGATTGTGGGCGAAGTCGATCTTCTTCTCGTCCTCGTTCCATTCGAAGAACGGGAAGTCGACGATCCAGCAAAGCTCGAACCGCTCGCGGTCGACGAGGTTCAGCTCCTCGCCGGCGCGGGTACGCGCCGCACCCGCGAAGGTGACGAACTTCTTCGGGTCACCGGCGACGAAGAAGGCGGCGTCGCCGTCGGCGAGGCCGAGCTGCTGGCGGATCGCCTCGGTGCGTTCCTCGCCGATGTTCTTGGCCAGCGGGCCGGCGCCTTCGAGTTTTTCGCCTTCCTTGCGCCAGAAAATGTAGCCGAGACCCGGCTGGCCTTCGCCCTGCGCCCAGGAATTCATGCGGTCGCAGAAGGCGCGGCTGCCGCCGGTCTTGGCCGGAATGGCCCAGACTTCGGCCTTTGCATCGTTGGCCAGGATGTTGGCGAACACCTTGAAGCCGGAATCGCGGAAATGATCCGAAACCGCCTGCATCTCGATCGGGTTGCGCAGGTCCGGCTTGTCGGAGCCGTATTTGCGCATGGCCACGTCGTAGGGGATGCGCTGGAATTTCTGCGTCACCGGCTTGCCGTTGGCAAACGTCTCGAAGACGCCGCGCAGCACCGGCTCCATGGTGGAAAGCACGTCGTCCTGCTCGACGAAGCTCATCTCAAGGTCGAGCTGGTAGAATTCGCCGGGCAGCCGGTCGGCGCGCGGATCCTCGTCGCGGAAGCAGGGCGCGATCTGGAAATAGCGGTCGAAGCCG
Organism: Mesorhizobium sp. CNPSo 4661; assembly: GCF_057784215.1. NCBI lineage: Bacteria > Pseudomonadati > Pseudomonadota > Alphaproteobacteria > Hyphomicrobiales > Phyllobacteriaceae > Mesorhizobium > Mesorhizobium sp. CNPSo 4661. The sequence continues at coordinate 66,744 of NZ_JBWGIO010000003.1, forward strand.
GAGACCATGATCAACTGCTTGTATTGCTGCGGCGCTTGCGGCAGCGCGTAGAAGGTGCCGGGATGGATACGCGACGGGACCAGGAAGTCGCGCGCGCCTTCCGGCGACGACGCGGTCAGGATCGGCGTCGAGAATTCGGTGAAGCCGACTTCGCCCATGCGCTTGCGCATCTCGGAGATGATCTTGGTGCGCGCCACGATGTTCTTGTGCAGCGTCTCGCGGCGCAGATCGAGGAAGCGATATTTCAGGCGGATGTCTTCCGGGTACTCCGGCTCGCCGAACACCGGCAGTGGCAGCTCCTTGGCCGCCGACAGCACTTCGATCTCGCGTGCGAAAATCTCGATCTCGCCGGTCGGCAGGTTGGCGTTGGTCGTCTCGGGCAGGCGCGCCTTGACCTCGCCGTCGACGCGGATCACCCATTCGCCGCGCAGTGTTTCGGCCACCTTGAAGGCGGGCGAATCCGGATCGGCGACGATCTGAGTCAGGCCATAGTGGTCGCGCAGGTCGATGAAGAGCAGGCCGCCGTGGTCGCGCACGCGATGCACCCAGCCCGACAGGCGAACGGAATTGCCGACGTCGCTCTTTCTCAACTGGGCACAGGTATGGCTGCGGTAACGATGCGTGGTCATGGGTAAAGTCCGGAAATTGCGGGCATCGGCCCGGCTCGAAAATTGGCGCGAAAAGCGCATGAGAGGCCGGCTTTGTCAAGGCAACCGGTCACACAGGCGCGCTAGCGCGGCCGTTCAGGCAAAGTGGACCTGCGCACCCCGGCTTTGGAACTCGGCGAGCGTGGCGGAGGGCGCGGTCTTTTCCACCACCAGATGGCGGATCGCATCCGCTCCCGCCACGCGATAGGGCGCGGCGGTGGCGAGCTTGTCGTTGGTGACGGCAATGACGATGCCGGCGCTGTTTTTCGCCATGGCGCGCTTCACCTCGGCTTCGGCCGAATCGAAGGCGGTGACGCCGCGCGCGACATCCAGCCCGCAGGAGCCCAGAAAGAACAGATCGGCGCCGAGCTGCGCCACGGCGGCGAGCGTGTCGGCCCCGACGCAGGAGCCGAGATCGGGCACATAGCGGCCGCCGAGCACGATCAGCTCGACCAGGGGAAGGTCCGTCAGAGCCGAGGCCACACCCAGCGAATTGGTGGCGACGGTGAGTTCCATGTCGCGCGGCATCGCCCTGGCGATCGCCTCGTTGGTCGTGCCGCCGTCGATGAACAGCGACTGCCCCGCGCTCAGCAGCCCAACCGCCGCCCTGGCGAGCCGCGTTTTCTCCTCGACCGCATGACGGCTGCGCTGGCCGAGCGTCGCGGCGGCAAAGGGCGCCGACGCGACCGCGCCGCCATAGACGCGGCGCAACTGCCCGGCCTTCGCCAATTCCCGGAGATCGCGGCGCACCGTGTCTTCCGACACGCCGAAACGGCTGGCGAGTTCACCGGCCAGCACCTTTCCGTCGGCCGCAAGCTGGTCGCGAATGAGTTGGTGGCGTTCCTCGGTGAGCATGCACGATCCTATTTATTTGTGCACATTGTTGCATGTTTTGCCTGTTCATGCAAGAAGCAGAGTCGTTGGTGGCCCGACGAGGCCCGACAGAATCTCCTTGTTGGATTGCCCATGATGACCCTTGGCCCGAAACTCGCCCCCCAGCACCGCGTCTATGCCGGCTTCGCGATCTATTCCTTTGCCATGGGCAACATTTTTCCGCGCCTGCCCGACATCAAGCGAGCCATGGGGATCGAGGACGGCACGCTCGGTCTGGCCCTGATCGGCACGCCCATCGCTACCTTGATCGCGCTGACGCTGGCGACGCCGATCCTGGAGCGCGTCGGCTTTCGCCGCGCGCTGTTGTGGCTGGTGCCGCTGCTCGCGCTCGCCTATGCCATCGCGGTGCACGCACCGGGCCCGGCCGCTCTGTTCCTGATGCTGCTCCCGGTCGGATTGATGATCGGCAGCATCGAGATCATCTTGAATGTCGAGGCCGACAGGACCGAGTTCCTGCTCCAACGCCGCATCATGAACCGGGCACATTCATTCTGGAGCATCGGCTTCTTCGGCGCCGGCCTGTTCGGCAGCGCCGTGGCTCATCTCGGCCTGTCACCGCAAGTGCATCTGGCGCTGGTCGTGCCGATTGTGGCGGTTGCGATGGCGTTGTTCCTCGGCAATTTCGAACCGGCGCCCGCCCGCTTCGCCGCGACCGGCGACAAGCCGCCGATGTATGCCCGGCCGACTCTGCCGATCCTCATCCTCGTCGCGGTGACACTATCGGCCATGCTGATGGAAGGGGCCAGCATGGACTGGTCGGCGATCTATATGCGCACCGTGTTCGACTCAGGGCCCTTCGTTGCCGGCTTCACCGTGGCGCTGTTCGCCTTCTCGCAGGCGACGACACGCTTCTTCGCCGACAGCTTTGTAGATCGCCACTCACCGAGCGGCGTGGCGCGCGTGCTGCTGGCGACAATGCTGGTCGGCGTGTTCATCGTCTTCTTCTCGCCCCTGCCCTTCGTCTCGATGCTGGGCTTCGCGCTTCTGGGCATCGGCAGCAGCGCCATCTTTCCGCTGGCGATCTCGGCGGCGGCGCAGCGCACCGACCGTCCCGCGGCGATCAATGTCGCCGCCTTGTCGCAGATCTCCTTCGTCGCCTTTCTGCTTGGTCCGCCGCTGCTCGGCTTCGTATCGGATCACTGGGGCATCCGCTCGGCCTTCGGCATCGGCCTCCCCTTCATCCTGCTCAGCCTGGCCGCCGCCGGCGCGCTTGGCCGACGGTCCGCGGCCGAAGTCGCGGATATCGCACGGCCAAGAGTGGAAGCGCCGGTCGCAGAGGCCTGAAACACTGCGCCCAGCCGTCGGATATCGAGATCGCGCGAAACTAGCGGTGCGTGACGACGTCGCGGCGCTTGACGAAAGCGCGCGCGGCTGAAATTGAAAGAGGCCTAATATTGTGCCAAAAGCGATTTGATGCACGTCATTACCACACAAGAAGAACTCGAGAGCGTTGTCGCGGCGTTCGAAAAGTCGGAATTCGTTACCGTCGATACCGAATTCATCCGCGAGACGACCTTTTGGCCGATCCTCTGCCTGATCCAGATTGCCGCGCCTGGGATTGAGGCGCTTATCGATCCATTGTCGCCCGGCATCGACCTGAAACCATTCTTCCGGCTCATGGCCAACGAGGCGGTGCTGAAGGTCTTCCACGCGGCGCGGCAGGACATCGAAATCATCGTCCATCTCGGCGATCTGGTGCCGCATCCGGTGTTCGACACCCAGGTGGCGGCTATGGTCTGCGGCTTCGGCGACAGCGTTTCCTATGACCAGCTCGTCCAGAAGGTCACCGGAGCCCGGCTGGACAAGTCCTCGCGCTTCACCGACTGGCGGCACCGGCCGCTCTCCGACAAGCAGCTCGAATACGCGCTTGCCGACGTCACCCACCTGATCGAGGTCTACCAGCATCTCAGCGCCGAGCTGAAGCGCGAGGATCGCGCCCATTGGCTGAACGAGGAGATGGATGTGCTGACCTCGCGCGAGACCTACGATCCGCATCCCGAAGATGCCTGGAAGCGGCTGAAGATGAGGCTGCGCAAGCCGCAGGAGCTGGCGATCGTGCAGGCGGTGGCCGCCTGGCGCGAACGCGAGGCGCGCGAGCGCGACGTGCCGCGCGGCCGCGTGCTCAAGGATGATGCCATCTACGAGATCGCGCAGCAGGCGCCGCGCGACGCGGCGGCGCTCGGCAAGCTGCGCACAACGCCGAAAGGCTGGGAGCGCTCCGCGACGGCAATCGCGCTGCTTGGCGCGGTCAACGCGGCGCTGGCGCTGCCCAAGGACTCGATGCCGAAACTGCCGAAAAGCGTGCAGCCGCCGGAAGGATCGAGCGCGGCGGCGGAACTGCTCAAGGTGCTGCTCAGGATCGTCGCGGAGAAGGAAGGCGTCGCCACCAAGGTGCTTGCCTCCAGCGACGATATCGACCGCATAGCGGCCGAGGGCGACGAGGCCGACGTGGCGGCGCTGCAGGGCTGGCGGCGCGCCGTTTTCGGCGAGCAGGCGCTAAGGCTGGTCCGCGGCGAGATCGGCATCAAATTCGACAGGCGCAGGATCGCGGTGTTCGATCTTTAGCGCCTCTTCACACCGCCCCAGCCAGGTGCAGCGCAAACCAGATCCAGGCAACCAAAAGTATGCCCGCGCCGAGGAAGAAGGCGCGGCTGCGGTGCAGCACATAATTTCTGTCGAGATGCACCCAGGCGTGGATATAGCGCGTGGCTATGAACAGCCACATCAATGCCAGAGTCAGGTAGTTCACGCCATTGGTGACGAACAGCGCCAGGCAGAGCGCGTAGAAGAGAACCGGCAGCTCGAACTGGTTGATCAGATTGTTGGCGACGGTGACGCTGGACGCCGGCTCGGTCGAGCGGACCTTGTACTGGCTGACCTTCGCTTCGCCCGATTTCACGGCGAGATAGCGCCGCTTCAGCATCACCAGATAGACGATGTAGACCAGGAGCACATGCGCCAGCATTGGCCAGAAGATGGCGGTCTGGTGCATATGTGCGCCCTCTCCTCCCGTCAGCGCCGCCGTTGCCCGGCCAGCGCGAAGAATGCGACGACGAAGACTGGGATCGCCAGCAACGCGAATTTGGTGACGGTCAGCGAAGAGGCGAAGGCCAGCGAATCGGGATTGGCCAACTGGAAATCGGAAAGCAGCCGCGCCAAGGCAAAATTCTGGGCGTAGTCGGCGACCGTGTAGGGCAACACCAGGACGAGCGAGAACAAGGCCTGCAGTTGCGCCGGCATGGCTCGGAAGGTGCTGAGCCGCCTGCCGAAGGCAAGGATGAGGCTGACCAGCGTCAGCGACAGCAGGGCCGGGAACAAAAGGTCGAAGGTCAAATAGTGCCAGACGATGATGATCTCGCCGCCGCGACGGCCGAGTGCTGTGAGCCACGCCATGCCTTCGTCGGGCGTGAAGCCGGCGACGCGCATGTCGAGCGAAGCCAGGCCACCGCTCAGACGCTGGAAATAGAGAAACTCCAGCGCCGTCATGGCAAGGAAAAGCGCAATTGAGGCGATGGAGAGGGCCGCCGCGTGCCGCGACAGCCGCAGAACCGCCACGCTCAAGCCACGCCACAGGCCCTGGCGGTCGGCCTGATCGGCCTCCCGATCAAATTCCGCCCGGGTAATTTGGGCTTTCGCGGGTGATCGTGACGTCATGGGCGTGGCTTTCACGAAGTCCGGCATTGGATATGCGCACAAAAGTGGCGCGCTCGCGGAAGTCTGCAAGGTCACGTCCACCCACATAACCCATAGCGGCTTTCAGGCCGCCTGCAAGCTGGTGCAGCACGCCAGCCACAGGTCCTTTGTAGGGAACCTGCCCTTCAATGCCCTCCGGAACCAGTTTGAGGGTGTCGCGGACCTCGGCCTGAAAGTAGCGATCGGCCGAGCCGCGCGCCATGGCGCCGACAGAGCCCATGCCGCGATACGCCTTGAAGGAGCGGCCCTGGTGCAGATAGACCTCGCCCGGGCTCTCCTCCGTGCCGGCCAGCAGCGAGCCGATCATGGCGGCACCAGCGCCGGCGGCGAGCGCCTTGGCGAGGTCGCCGGAATATTTGATGCCGCCATCGGCGATCACCGTCGCACCCGACTTCTGCGCCATCTCCACCGCCGACATGATCGCCGAGAGCTGCGGCACGCCGACGCCGGCGACGATGCGCGTGGTGCAGATCGAGCCTGGGCCGATGCCGACCTTGACGGCGTCTGCGCCGGCATCGATCAGCGCCTTCGTGCCTTCCGCGGTGGCGACGTTGCCGGCCAAGATGCGCACTGAATTGGAGAGTTTCTTCGCCCGCGTCACCGCATCCAGGACACGCTGCGAATGGCCATGCGCGGTGTCGATGACGAGCAGGTCGACGCCGGCGTCGATCAGGCGCTCTGCACGCTCGAAGCCGTCATCGCCGACGCTGGTGGCGGCGGCGGCGCGCAGGCGTCCCTGGGCGTCCTTGGTGGCATGCGGGTTGAGCTGCGACTTCTCGATGTCCTTGACGGTGATCAGGCCAACGCAATTGCCCTTCCGGTCGACCACCACCAGCTTCTCGATGCGGTGCTTGTGAAGCAGGCGCTTGGCCTCGTCCTGGTCGACGTTCTCCTTGACGGTGATCAGGTTCTCACGCGTCATCAGCTCGTAGACCTTCTGCGCCGGATCGGAGGCAAAGCGCACGTCGCGGTTGGTGAGGATGCCGACGAGCCGGCCGACCGTGTGACCGCCGGTGCCGCCATTCTCGACCACGGGAATGCCGGAGATGCCGTTTGTGCGCATCAGCGCCAGTGCGTCGGCGAGCGTGGCGTCCGGGCCGATGGTGACCGGGTTCACCACCATGCCGGATTCGAACTTCTTCACTTGCCGGACCTGCTCGGCCTGCTCGGCCGGCGTGAGGTTGCGGTGGATGACGCCGATGCCGCCGGCCTGCGCCATGGCGATCGCCAGCCGCGCCTCGGTGACGGTGTCCATGGCCGCCGACAGGATCGGCACGTTGAGATCGATGTCACCGGCGATGCGGGTGCGGATGTCGGTTTCGCCCGGCATGACTTCGGAATGGCCGGGCTGCAGAAGCACGTCGTCGAAGGTCAGCGCCAATGCGCCGGTGGACGTTTCGATGATTTTTGCCATGGCCAGTCCTTTTGAATGCGGAAAAGGCGCCGGGCCGATTGGCCAGCGCCGACTCTCATCTTCCCTTTCAGGATTGGCGCTGGCTGGTAACACGTCCTGTCGCGGTTGAAAAGCCGATCGTTGCGCGACGCGACGGGTTCTCGTTTCGCGCTAAGACCTTCATCGTTAGTCCTCATACGCGTCGTCGCGCGTCCAGTTTTCGACAGCGACAACGGGCTGTTGCTTGAGCCGGGACAACAACGCTGCGCGCAAGTGGGGAAATAACTCCTGCGTGTCGGCAGGAATGATCCGCGCCACAGGCCGCCCATTACTGACCACGACATAGCTCTGTCCTTCACTGGCTCCACGCAGGATGAAGGAGAGTTTACGTTTAACGTCAGCTATGGGGACGGTGTTGTCCATCTCAGCACTCCATGCGGCATCGGTAGTATGGCAGTAAGCCTGGCACAATCACATTCCGTCGAGAAATTGCCCTACCAGTGGTTGCGGTCCCGCAAAAGTGACAGCAATTTAATGCGACATCCCGGCCGAGGCGTGATAACCGCCCGGTCGCACCGGTTCGCCCCCAAGCCGGGCCTAGAATCGCGAAGACAACTCAGGGCGTTTCCCTTGAACCGCATCATCCCGCTCATCCTGGCGGTCGCACTTTTCATGGAGAACATGGATTCGACCGTGATCGCGACGTCGCTGCCGGCGATCGCCGTCGACATCCACACCAGCCCGATCGCGCTGAAGCTGGCGCTGACGGCCTATCTGGTGTCGCTGGCGATCTTCATTCCAATCAGCGGCTGGATGGCGGACCGGTTCGGTGCCAAGAACGTCTTTCGCGCCGCGATCGGCGTCTTCATCGCCGGCTCGGTCGCCTGCGCGTTTGCCAATTCGTTGCCGGCCTTCGTGGTGTCGCGCTTCCTGCAAGGCATGGGCGGCGCGATGATGACGCCGGTCGGCCGTCTGGTGCTGGTGCGCGCCACGCCGAAGAACGAGCTTGTCGCGGCGATGTCCTGGCTGACCGTGCCGGCGCTGGTCGGCCCGCTGGTCGGTCCGCCGATCGGCGGCTTCATCACCACCTATTTCACCTGGCACTGGATCTTTCTCATCAACGTGCCGATCGGCCTAGTCGGCATGTGGCTCGCCACGCGCTATTTGCCGGAGACGGAGCCTGCCCGGACGCCGCCGCTCGATTTCCCCGGCTTCGTGCTTTCGGGGCTTGCGGCATCGGGCGTCGTCTTCGGCCTTTCCGTGGTCAGCCTGCCCGCCCTGCCGCCGATGGCAGGCTTCATCACGGTGGCTGTCGGGGTAATCTCCGGCGTGCTTTATCTCCTCCATGCCCGCCGTGCAAAGAACCCGCTGCTGGCCCTGGAGCTGTTCCGCAACCAGGTTTTCCGATCCTCCGTGCTCGGCGGCTCGCTGTTTCGCATCGGCATCGGCGCGGTGCCGTTCCTTTTGCCGCTGATGTTCCAGATCGGCTTCGGGCTGACGCCCTTCCAGTCCGGCATGATCACCTTCGTTTCGGCGATCGGCGCCATCGGCATGAAGTTCGTCACCGCGCTGCTGTTCCGGCTCGCCGGCTTCCGCCGCGTGCTGATCTGGGGCTCGCTTGTCGCGGCCGCCTCGATCGCCATCTACGGCCTGTTCACGCCGCAGACGCCCTATGCGCTGATGCTGGCGATACTCCTGGTCGGCGGCTTCATCCGCTCGATGTTCTTCACCGGCGTCAATGCGCTCTCCTATGCCGAGATCACGCCCGCCGACACCAGCAAGGCGACGCCGATCACCGCGGTCTTCCAGCAATTGTCGATCGCGCTCGGCGTGGCGCTGGCCGGCGGCATCCTCGAAGTGTCGACGTCCATCCATGGCGGATCGCTGACGCTCAGCGATTTCCACATCGCCTTCTTCATCGTGGCGGCCGTCTCGGCGGCGGCGTCGATCACCTTCATGCGGCTGGCGCCGGACGCCGGCAATGCCGTTTCCGGGCATGGACGGCTGACAACGCCGAAGACGCTGGAAACGGCGGGAACCGCGGGGAAGTAGCCCCTTGCCTTCTCCCCTTGTGGGAGAAGATGGATCGGCGCGCAGCGCCGAGACGGATGAGGGGTGTTCCAGGGAAAGCCAACGTCTCACTCCGCTGGAGCACCCCTCATCCGTCGCCTTCGGCGACACCTTCTCCCACAAGGGGAGAAGGGAGAGGCGCTACCCCTTGAACTCCTTGGCCAGCAGATAAAGCTCCACCGACTCATCCCGCGAGGCCGGCGGCTTGACGTGATGGACCGAGCGGAAATTCTGCTTCAGCAGCGACAAAAGCTCGTTCTCGGCGCCGCCCTGAAAAGTCTTGGCGAGGAAATGCCCGCCCGGCCTCAGGACGTGCAGCGCAAAATCGGCCGCGACTTCGCACAGATGCATGGTGCGCAAATGGTCGGTGCGGCGGTGCCCGGTCGTGGGCGCCGCCATATCGGACAACACCACATCCGGCTGGCCGCCCAGCGCCTCGGCAAGTTTTTGCGGCGCATCGGGTTCGAGGAAATCCATCTGCAGGATGACCGCGCCCGGAACCGCGTCCATTTCGAGATAGTCGATACCGACGACATGCGGATTCTCCGCCGTCGACTTCGTCCGCGCGGCCGCCACCTGGCACCAGCCGCCAGGGGCAGCACCCAGGTCGATCACTTTCATGCCGGGCTTCAACAAGTGATGCTTGTCGTCGATCTCGATCAGCTTGTAGGCGGCGCGGGAGCGATACCCGTCTGCCTTGGAGCGCTGCACATAAGGATCGTTCATGTGGCGCTCGAGCCAGCGACGCGAGGATTCCTTCAGACCGCTCTTCTTCTTGATCCGGGTCTTCAGCACGCGAATGCTTCCCGAACCCGGCTTTTCAGGTTTCTTGCTCATGGTCGGCCGCCACGCCAGACGCCGTCATCGGCCATCAGCTCGCTCAGGATACCCTCGCGCAAGCCGCGATCGGCGACGCGCAGCCGCTCGGACGGCCAGACGCCCCGGATCGCTTCCAGGATGGCGCAGCCGGCGAGCACGAGATCGGCGCGGTCGGCGCCGATGCAGGGGTTGGCGCAACGCTGCTGGAAATCCCAGCCGATCAGCCGCTCGATCATGCGATCGACGCTGTCGCGGTCCATCCAGAGCCCGTCGACGCGGCGGCGGTCGTATCGCTCGAGATCGAGATGCACGCCGGCCAGCGTCGTCACCGTGCCGGAGGTGCCGAGCAGATGGAAGTTTGGACTGGCCAGCACATGCGCGAGCCTGTCTCGGCCGTCGAAGACCTTCAGCCGCGCGGCCACGTCGTCGACCATGGCGGCAAAGGTCTCGCGCGTGACCGTGCGTCCACCGAAGCGCTCGGCGAGCGACACCACGCCGACAGGCAGCGAGGTCCACGACACGATGTGGTTGGCGAGCCGAGGAGAGCGCCGTCCGGTCAGGTCGATCAAGGCAATTTCCGACGAGCCGCCGCCAATGTCGAACAGCACCACGCCCTGCGTGTCGCGCTCGACAAGCGAGCCGCAGCCGGAAACGGCAAGGCGGGCCTCGGTCTGGCGGTCGATGATCTCGAGCTTCAGCCCGGCCTCGCGCTCGACACGATCCAGGAACTCGACGCCGTTGGCGGCCGAACGGCAGGCTTCGGTGGCGATCAGCCTGGCTTTCCTGATCTTGCGGTTGCGCAGCTTGTCGCCGCAGATCTTCAGCGCCTCGACGGCGCGGTCCATCGCGGCCTGGCTCAGGCGGCCGCTGGCCGTGAGCCCCTCGCCCAGCCTGACGATGCGCGAGAAAGCGTCGATGACACGGAACTGGCCGTGGCGGCCGGGCACCGCGACCAGCAGCCGGCAATTGTTGGTGCCAAGGTCGAGCGCGGCGAAAACCGGCAATTCCTGCTGCGGCGGACGTGGCGGGGACTGGGGCGGCCTTGGCTCGACCTGCGACGGCGCGCTCTGAGCCTGGCTTGCGGGAATGGCGGCGGGCGCGGCAGGCGGCGGGGCGCCGTTGTCGTCGCGCGCAAACACCTTGCGACCGCGCCGGCGCTTGCGGCGCTTGCGCGTCTTGCCTTTCGGCGGATCGCCCTGCTGGTCGGCCAGGCTCGCGCCAGTCTGCCTCTGGTTGGCATGTCTGGGGTCGGCATGTCTTTGGTGCGCACCCGCGTGGCGGCTGAATCGCGCCGGCTGCGAGCCTGCCGACTGCGTCGGCGATGCCCCGGACATGCCCACTGCCGACGCGCCCGCGCCGGTATCGTGGTCTTCCACTTCAGTTCCTTCCGGCGCCGCGCGAACCGGGAACGGACGCAGCAGGCACCTCGATTTGTTTCAAGTTGGCGACAGAGTAGCAGTGCCCTTCGCAATCACCAAGAGCGCGAGGCCGAATTTCGCTGACGTCACATTTGCCAGCGTCACGTTGGGGCAACGTCTTGCCGGTTGAATAGCCGGCTTCAATCAGGCATGTCTCAAATGAGGGTTCGAAGGGCTTGGGCACATCAAATCAATGAGCTGCAACGCATGATGACGACGCCATGAATTGGAGGCGCTATTTCTGGCCGGTCGTAGGGATCGCGGCCGTCGCGTTCTCGCTGTGGCTGCTCATTCATGAACTGCGCGGCATTTCACTCGACGATGTCTGGGCCGGCATCGCCGCCATCCCGCCGCGCGGCTGGGTGCTCGCGGCGCTGAGCTCGGTTGTCGCCTACGCCTCGCTCGCCGGCTACGACCACATCGCGCTGCTGCATCTCGGCAAGAAAGTATCGTGGCTGTTCGTCACGCTGTGCTCCTTCACCACCTACGCGGTGTCGCACAATATCGGCGGCTCCGTGTTTTCCGGCGCGGTCATCCGTTACCGTGCCTATGCCACGCGGGGGCTGACTGGCCAGGAAATCGGCGTGCTGGTGGCCATCTGCTGGTTCACATTCATCCTCTCCAGCGTTTTCCTCGGCGGCGTCATTCTGTTGCTGGAACCCCAGATCGTCGATCGTTTCACGGGCGCGCCGCATCATGGCGCGACCTTCGCCGCCGGGTTCGCCATGCTCATTCTCGTCGGCGCCTACACCTTCGGCAGCTGGCTACGGCTGAGACCGCTGAAGATCGGCTCCTTCCAGATGCACTACCCGGCGCTGCCGATCGTCGCGCGGCAATTGCTGGTCGGCCCGGTCGAACTGCTGGGGGCCGCCGCGATCATCTATTTTGTCCTGCCCGGGGCCGGCAATCCCGGCTATTTCGCGGTGCTCGGCGTGTTCATGGTGTCGTTCTCGATCGGGCTCCTCTCGCATGCGCCTGGCGCGCTTGGCGTGTTCGAAGTCGTCTTCCTCACCGGGCTTTCGGACATGGACCCGGTCGGCGTGCTCGCCGCACTCCTGGTGTTCCGCCTGTTCTATCTCATCATTCCCCTGCTGATCGGCCTTGGCGTGGTGCTCTATTTCGAGCATTCGCAATACAGCCGCGGAGAGAGTTGAGGCCTTGCGAGCGCCCGAAGGAAGTCACCGGCAAAAAGGCTGCGGTTGATCTCAGTTGCGGGCTTGACTATTTTCGGATGGCGGCTACAAGGCAGCGCTCGCGGCACATGAGCCGCCCGCTTCGCGCGGTACCAGCCGCGCCTGCTGGGGAATAGGTTAACGGTAGACCCACGGACTCTGACTCCGTTAGTCCTGGTTCGAATCCAGGTTCCCCAGCCAAGCTTACTTTTGTGATTGTCTTCTCAATCTTAGGCGACGTCGAGACGCGGCGCTGACGTGCCCGCGACTCGCGAGGAATGACTGCCATTAACCGGCACAGCTCGGATTTTCAGGCAAACCTTATCTCAAGCCTCCCCAAATGTTCGACGACAAGTGTTTGGTTGTTGGCATCACCGGCCAGCCAATATCCATCTGAATTTCGTGCGTCAGGCCGTTCAGCATGCGCTCGGTCTTGCGGGCATCCTGCGCATATTTCAAGGCCGCGCCCATGCGGCTCAACGTCTTCATGATCGACATAGACTTCATCCCTGGTTCGCCATGGCTCTCGCGGAGACAATCCCCGCCGCCTTCACCATGGCGATTTAAATGATCGGCCACCGTTTCCGGCGCATTGCACGCAAGCACGAGGCCCGTAACGAGAACCGGCCGCCGCTGAAACATTTGCATGCAAACGAGCCCATCACGGCTTGCGAGGCGTCGGCCAACTCGGCCTGCTGCCGTATGACAAGTTGCCATTTCGAAACAAACTCGCGCTCATGCGCCATCAAACCGAAACCCAACTGCGGGAAAACCGCTACCGACCGGCACGACCGGAATTCAAACGAAGGAAAAAACGAAATGTCCAAGATCGTTCGCAATGCAATTCTCGCCGTTGTTGCTGTCTCCGGCCTGGCCGGTTCGGCTTATGCTCAGCAGACGACCGTCAATTCGTGCAGCAACCACGACGATTACTATGGCATGTGCCTGGGTGCCGCGAACAACGGCGGCCACCATGACAGCCGCGGCGATCGTCGCTGATCGGCACGTCCGCTGAAAAAAGCCCCGCAGGCATCTCGCCGGCGGGGCTTCTTTCTGTTCGAAGCGATGCTATTCGTCCCAGCGAGTGGGATGGCCCTGATCACCAGACGGCGCCGGATTGACCGGAATAGAGGGGGGCAATCTCCCGCTGACGTCTCGAAAGGATGCAGCCCGCATCGCCGGCAGTTGGGAGCGCCCCTGCCGTATTTTATCGTTTAAAATTCGAGGTTCCTGCAGCTCTACTGCATGTGCGTTTGTGCGCAGCGTGCCAGGTTGGCCCTGACCACGAGGTGATGAAAAGGCCTGATTGCGTTGAGATAGGTGAAGCCCAAGGCATTGTGGGTATGCACAACGGTTGTCGCGATGAGCAACGTACCCGTTGGAGAATGGCGTCGGAGCAGAGATAGCCGGAAGTCCAGGTGTCGGTCATCCGTGCCGAGCACAATTTCGTCCTTGCCTTCCCAGTGCACCGGGAAGAAGTCCACCCGTTCACGGCTGTCCTGGGACGACCTGACCGTATCGGAGGTTTTGATGCCAAAGGGCGTAACCATGGCGTCGCGCAGCGCGATCAACGCCTTTTGCCACGCGGGTGGATTGACGAGCGTCCGCGTCGCCAACTCGCGCATGCTCGACTGTTCCGATGCGCTCAAGTCAATGCTGTAGCTATCGAGTGAACTGGCGTTCTCGTACCAGTTCGCAACGATACTTTCCGACGGCGGCGTCGTCCGGCGTACCTGCGGTTTGCGGTCTAAACCCATGCTGAAAGCTCAATCATGGCAGTTTTTGCGACAGCTGGCCAATAGCGGTGAGGGAGGACATGCCCTGGAACGGAAGCCGATCGGAAACGATATAATATTGTGCGTGAGCGCTATACAAGTGATTTGTCCGGTGAAGAATACGCTCTGAAGAGCCGTTGCTACCGCAGCCCAAGCGGCGCGGTCGCAAGCCATTGGATGGATCTTAATTTCGAGTGCGGCTCTCGGCCCAAATGAAAAGGCGCGGCCGAGACCGTGCCCTTCCCAAGCTCTTCGGAGGCCTGGTCTCCGGGCGCTTACTCCGCAGCCTCGTAGCCGGCGATGCCCTTGATCTCGAGGAAATCCTCCAGGCCGTATTCGGCGTATTCGCGGCCATTGCCGGATTGCTTGTAGCCGCCGAAGGGCAGGCCGGCGTCCCAGGTCGGGTAGTTGATGTAGACATTGCCGGAACGCATGCGTGCCGCCACGGCGCGCGCCTTCTCGATATCCCTGGCCTGGATGTAGGAGGCCAGGCCGTAGACCGTGTCGTTGGCCTGCTCGACCGCCTGCTCCACCGTGTCGTACGGCATGATCGACAGCACCGGCCCGAAGATCTCTTCCCTGGCGATGCGCATGTCGTGCGTGACATTGGCGAAGACGGTCGGGCGGACGTAGTAGCCGCGATTGAGCTCGGCCGGCCGGCCGGGGCCGCCGGCGACCAGCGTGGCGCCCTCGTCGATGCCGCTCTGGATCAGGTCCTGGATCTTGTCGAACTGGATCTGGCTGACCACAGGGCCGAGCTTGGACGCCGGCGCGTCGGCAGGGCCGACGGTGAATTTCTCCGCCGCCTTCTTGGCATAGCCGGCCGCCTCGTCATGCCGGTCGCGCGGCACGAACATGCGGGTCGGCGCGTTGCAGGACTGGCCGCTGTTGCCGAAGCAGCCGGCGACCCCCTTTGTAACGGCCCGCTCGAGATCGACATCGGGGAACAGGATGTTGGCCGACTTGCCGCCGAGCTCCTGATGCACGCGCTTGACCGTGTCGGCCGCCGCCTTGGCGACCAGGATGCCGGCGCGGGTCGATCCGGTGAAGGACATCATGTCGACATCGGGATGGCCGGCCAGCGCCTGGCCGACGCCCGGGCCGTCGCCATTGACGAGGTTGAAGACGCCCTTCGGCACGCCGGCCTCGTCGATGATCTCGGCGAAGATGATGGCGTCGAGCGGCGCAATCTCGGACGGCTTGAGCACCATGGTGCAACCGGCGGCAAGCGCCGGGCCGACCTTGCAGGTGATCTGGTTCAGCGGCCAGTTCCAGGGCGTGATCAGGCCGACGACGCCGATCGGCTCCTTGACGATGAGCGAGGAGCCTTTGACATGGCGGAACTGGAAGATCTTCAGCACCTCGGCCATCTTTTCCAGATGCGCCTGGCCAACGCCGACCTGGCTGTCCAGCGCCATCTGGCGCGGCGCGCCCATCTCGCGCGAGACGGCGAGCGCCAGGTCCTTGCTGCGCTTCTTATAGATTTCGATGACGCGGTTGAGGATATCGAGCCGCTCCTCGACCGAGGTGAAGCCGAACGTGTTGAAAGCGCGCTTGGCGGCGGCCACCGCCTTGTCGACATCCGCCTTGGAGCCGAGCGAAATCTGCGCGAAAGCGTCCTCGTTCGAAGGGTCGATGACGTCGAGCGTGTTCGGCACCACGGGATCGACCCACGCGCCGTCGATATAGAATTGCAGATTGTGTGGCATCGTTTCGCTCCCTGCGGGCCGCTTTGCTCGATTGTGGTGAGGCGGTCGTCGTATATCGCCAGAAATAACGATGCGGCATGTGCTCTGTCAAACGCAAGCGAGAAGTGCTTGAGCCAGCGCGTCGGGCATTGCGCCAGAGCTGGTGTCGCCGCCACATTCTCGACTAGAGCAGCCTATGCCCTGCCTCCCCCAGCAAGCGTATCGCCGCGCCCCCGTCCGCGGCCTTCACCAACAGGTGGTCGCCGTCGAAGGTGGAGACGACAAAGACGCCCAGGCCATTGTCCGACAGCGGCCTGACGACCGACAGCACGATGCCGGTTTCGCCGAAGGCAAAGGGGCCTTCGAATTTGAAAGCAATCCAGTCGTTGTCCTGCCTGACGGCAGCCGGGACACGCTCCTGCAAACAGACGATCGACAGTTCGTCCTGCGTCCTGCTGATGCTGACGAAGCCTGCTCCGTCCGCCCAGTCAGGAATAGTTTCTCCAGCTTCAAGACGTGAAATCGCATAAGGACCGGGAAGTTGCTTCAGTCGGATACGGGCAGCCATTCGTCGAACTCCGTCCTTGGTTGGCGCGGTCACGGGAGGCTCTTGCTCATATAGACCGTCGTGCCGTTCATGAACGGCTCCTCACGGTCGACCGCATAGCCGTGCCTTTTGTACAGCGACACATTGGCCTCGAAGGCGCTATTGGTCAGCAGGCGAAGTTCGCGAAAGCCAGCTTCAAGCGCCGCGCGCTCGGCGCTGTCGAGCAGCTTGCGCCCGATACCCCTGCCCTGCGCCGCGGGAGCCACGGCCACATTCTCGATCCAGATATGATCCTCATGCGCCATCGTTTCGATCAGGCCGATGATGCGGCCGTTCTCGATGGCGAGCTCGAATCGATGCTCGCGGACGGCCTTGTCGTAATCGACGCGCATCGGCAAGGGTTCGCGGCCGATCACCGGCACCCATTTGGCATAGGCTTCGCGCACGACAGCCTTGATGGCCGCGGCATCCGCCGGTTCGGCCGGCCGAAACTCCAGGGAAGAAACGACGCTCATTCAGACACTCCAAATGCAAAAAACCCGCCGATCGTTGCGATGGGCGGGGCTGGGATGAAAGAACCGGGGTGACTTGCTAGCCGGCCTTTGTCTTCACGCAATCAGCTTGCCGCTCCTTCGAACGGCGGCGTCGCTGCGGATTTGCGAAAAAGGCGGTCATGGCCGGAAGTTGGACCGGGAGCCGAGCGGCTGTCAAGCCGGCAGCGCCGAGCGGCGGGCGTATCGCCTCGTCTGGCGAACCGCTAGCGCATCGTTCGTAAAAATCGATCATTATAACTCGAATAATTCGTTGGAAAGATTGGTTCTGGAATGGCATTTCGGCGGCGAAAGTGTCTGGAGAATTCAATTGTCTTTCCTGCCCGCCACCGCGAACGATCTTCCAAACAGCCTGAATTCGGCCAAAGCCGGGCACAATCGCCCCGCCCTGACCTCGATCTCAACCGGCGTCGTGCCGGGACTGGTGCTGGTGGCGATGATCACCAGCGTCGCTTATTCGGCGCGCGGCTTCTCCGGCCTCACGCTGTTCAGCCCGATGATCCTCGCCGTCGTCGCCGGCATGGTCTATTCCAACGTGCTCGGCGTGCCCGCCCACGCCAAGGCCGGCATCGCCTTTTCGCAAAAGCGCCTGCTGCGCTTCGCCATCGTGCTGCTCGGCTTCCAGCTGACGCTCGGCCAGGTGGCGGGCATCGGGTTTGGCGGCGTCGGCATCGTCGCGGCCACGCTCGGCGCCACCTTCCTCTTCACCGTCACGCTCGGACGGCTGATCGGCGTCGACCGCAAGCTCGCGCAGCTCATCGCCGCCGGCACCTCGATCTGCGGCGCCTCGGCGATCGTCGCCACCAACATCGTCACCGATGCGCGCGACGAGGATGTCACCTACGCGGTTGCCGCCATCACGCTGTTCGGCACCGTCGCCATGCTCGGCTTCCCGCTTCTGGCGCCGGTATTCGGCCTCGACCAGCACGCCTTCGGTCTCTGGGCCGGCGCCTCGATCCATGAGGTGGCGCAAGTGATCGGCGCCGGCTTCCAGAACGGCACGCTTGCCGGCGAGACAGCGACCGTCGCCAAGCTGACGCGTGTCGCCATGCTGGCGCCGATGGTGATCGCGCTCGGCCTGATGGCGCGCCGTGGCAACACCGACGCATCCGGCGCCAAGCCGCCGATGCCCTGGTTCGTGGCTGCTTTCGTCGCGGTCGTGGCGCTGAACAGCCTGGTCGCGATTCCGGCCCAGCTCCATGCCGCAATCGCCCTGGCCGCTCAGGTGATGCTGACCATGGGGCTCGCCGCCATGGGCCTTCAGGCCGACATTTCCCAACTGCGCTCGCGTGGCCTGCGGCCGCTGATGCTGGCCTTCTTGGCCTTCATCTTCATCGCCGGCTTCAGCCTGGTGCTGGTGCGGTTCGCCTGAGATCGAGGTAGGGTCGCCTTACCTCTTAGTCCTCGTCATCGTCCTCTAACTCACACGCCGCGACATAGATCGCGGCCAACTTCTCGATGCCGGCCAGGTCTTCCTTGTCGAAGCGCCCGGGCAGCGGGCTGTCGAGGTCGAGCACGCCGAAGGCGCCTTCGGCATCGCGCAAAAGCACGACCAGCTCGGAACGCGAATCGGCATCGCACGCGATGTGGCCAGGAAATTCGTTGACGTCCTTGACCAGCATCGACATGTCGAGCTCGATGGCCTTGCCGCAGACGCCCTTGCCGACGGCGATGCGAACGCAGGCGGGCTTGCCCTGGAAAGGCCCGAGCACCAGTTCGTCCTCGGAGGCGAGGAAATAGAAGCCGGCCCAGTTGAGGTCGGGCACCATCTGGTAGATCAGCGCCGCCGTGTTGGCGGCGTTGGCGACGGAATCGCCCTCGCCTTCCAGCAGTGCTTTCAATTGCGTGGCCAACTCCTTGTAGAAGGCCGGCTTATTGCTCGTGTCGATTGCCGTTGCCGCAAACATCGCTTGATCTCTCCGTTGCAAGCCAGCCGCGAGGCTTACTGGTTGTGGCTCATCAGTTCCTGAACGGTTTTGATGGGCAGGAACAGTCGTAATTCGTTGGATGGCAATGCGCTGAAACCATGATCGACATAGAGCTTTTTCCTGCGCGCTACCTTGGCCGGGTCGCCGCAATCCAGCACATCCAGCATGACAACAGCAATACCGATTTGGTCGGCAACCCTCGCTATGCGTGCCAGCGCGTCAAGCAAAAGATCGCCGCCATATCCTTTGCCCGTGTATCGCAGATCGACGCCCATCATCGACAGATAGGCCGCAGGGATGCTCCCATGCCCTGGCCGGGTTCTCCCATATTTGTGCGGCAATTCGCTATAATCCACCGAGTGCGAATTGATGGCGTAAAAGCCGATCAGGTCTTCAGCTGAACCGAGCATCACGAGGACACGAAGATTGTCGGCTTTGGATAGCTTGTTGGCTGTCCTTTTGAAGAAATTGTCGACCTGATCCACGCCACAGGAAAAAGCCGTTCGATCATGCTTTTCGGGATCGAACGGCTCTATGATGTTGGCGACTTCAGGCTGTCGCGTCACTTGGAAATGACGGTTTTGGTATAGCGGGCAAACGACGCCCGTAGCCGATCCGTCGGCTGCGGGGGATTGTCGAGGGCCGCAAAGAAGGCAGCACGATCAACAGGCCGCAGAGCGGTGCGCTCATGAGCCTCTATCGTTTCCATGGCGGCCCTGTATGCGGCATTCATCGTGAAAACCGAGTCATCGACACCGGCAAGAGCCGCGGCTTGCTGAATCGCTTTCTTGATGCGCGGTTTTGTGCGGAAGTTCATCCGCTCGCTGCTGCGCTCCTCGATCTCTGGAATTTCATCATGGAAAGTTTCCATGCTCCTGCTCCTTTGTGTATATATGTACGTCGCATCGGCGTACAAATCAAGGAAATCGCACAAGTGTTGCGGCAGCCACAGACACATCCTGGTCGTTTCTCCGTTGCAAGAACATTGAGGCGCCCGATACAGTCCGGCCTCTCTGCCACCAAAACGCCGCCGGGAAACTGCCTATCGTGACCACCAGCCACTCCAGAACAGCGAGGGCCAGGACGATCCATATCGCCGCCGCTGTCATCCGCGACCACGGCGGCAGGCTGCTTCTGGTGCGCAAGCGCGGCACCAGCGCCTTCATGCAGGCCGGCGGCAAGATCGAGCCGGGCGAGTTGCCGGCCGCCGCCCTTGCCCGCGAATTACGCGAGGAGCTGGGCGTGGCCGTCGATCCGGCCGCGGCCTTCCATCTCGGCTCCTTCTCGGCGCCTGCCGTCAATGAGCCGGATGCCCGCGTCGAGGCCGAGCTGTTCGAGCTCTCCATCACCGGCGAGCCGGTCCCGGCGGCCGAGATCGAGGAGATGATCTGGCTGAACCCGGATCTGGCAAACGGCATGGAGCTCGCGCCGCTCACCGCCGATATCGTGCTGCCGCGCTACGGTCGTCAGCCATGAGTTCACGCAACCAGCCAAAACAGGAGGCGGGCGGAGCGCCCCTCACCTTCGCCGTGCTGGTCTTTCCCGGCTTTCCGATGATGGCGTTTTCGTCCGTCATCGAGCCGCTGCGCGCCGCCAACGTGCTTGCCAGGCGCGACTGCTACCGCTGGGTGATCGTCGGCGCCGACCGTGGCACGGTCGAAGCCTCCAACGGCGTCGTCATCCAGCCGGGCTTTTCCGCGGCGGACGCGCCGAAGGTCGACCGCATAGTGGTCTGCTCGGGCGGCGACGCCGACCATGTCGTGGCCGACGAGGCGATGAGCTGGATTCGCAAAAGCCTGCGCGGCGGCGCGCATATCGGCGCTGTCGCCGACGCCGCCTTCTTCCTCGCCCGCGCCGGCCTGCTCGACGGCCATGCCTGCACCTTGCACTGGACCAGCCAGGCCGCCTTCACCGAGGCTTTTCCGGATATCGAGCTTCGGCGCGATCTCTTCGTCATCGACCGCAAGCGCTTCACCTCCGCCGGCGGCGTCGGCAGCCTCGACATGATGCTGGAAATCATCACGCGCGACTGTGGCGCCGAGATCGCGGCGGGCGTCGCGGAGTGGTTCGTGCACTCTCCCTTGCGCTCCAGCGTCGACCGCAAGCTGATGCCGCTCAGGCTGCGCACCGGCGTGCAGAACGAACTGGTGCTGTCGGCCATCGCCATCATGGAGGACGCGGTGGAGGAAAGGCTTGGCATGGCCGAGCTGGCCGAGCGGCTGGGCGTGTCGTCGGACAAGCTCGAGCGCAATTTCCGGGCTGAATTGGACGTCTCGCCCAACGGTTACTACCGGCGGCTCAGGCTGAAGCGGGCGGCCGATTTGTTGGCGCATTCGACGCTGATGGTGCGCGACGTGGCCCTGGCCTGCGGGTTTGCTTCGATGTCGAGCTTTGCGAGAGCGTTTCGGGAAGAGCATGGGCACGCGCCGAAGGCGGTGCGAAGGCATTAGGCACGCGTTCTTCCTACCACGCCGAGTTCCTTCACACCCCCCCTCTGGCCTGCCGGCCAACTCCCCCGCAAGGGGGGAGATCAGCAGTTCCGCCGACGGCACTGTTCCTGCAACGTCGGCCATTGGCGAAAGTGACGGCGACATCCAATCTCCCCCCTTGCGGGGGAGATGTCCGGCAGGACAGAGAGGGGTGCTGTCCCGCCGACATCTCTGCGGCACTCAGCACAACATCTGCGGAATGCCGCACAAGCTCCAAACGCCATCCGGCTATGGTCTCCGCAACAGGAGGCCCCGCATGAGCATCGTCGTTTTCGACCCCGACAGCACCGAGGATGTGGACTTCAAGGACCGCATGCGCCATCCGGTCGCGGCCGATCCGGCCGGCGGCATGTGGCTGTCCGACACCGAGCCGTCCTTCATCGACGCGGACGCGCTCCGCAAGGGGCGGCTGGCCAAGCTGCGCGCCTGGATGCGCGAGGCGGGCTATGGCGGCGTCGTGCTGTTCGATCCCTACAACCAGCGCTATGCCACCGGCTCGCGCAACATGTTCGGCTATTTCCTGCGCAACTCGACGCGATACTTCTTCGTCCCGACCGAAGGGCCGGTCGTGCTGTTCGAATATCCGCAGAGCTACCATGTCTCGATGGTGCTCGACACGATCGACGAGGCGCGGCCTTCCAAGCTCGTCTGGTCGTCCGTCTCCGGTCGCGACGACGAGACGGCCGGGCCCTTCGCCGACGAGATCGCCGAGTTGCTCAAGAAGCATGGCGGTGGCTCGATGAAGCTCGGCCTCGATCGCTGCAGCCATCTGCAGGCGCTGGCGCTGGAAAAGCGCGGCTGCGAGGTCAAGGACTGCCAGGGCGAGATCCTGGCCGTGCGGGCCGTGAAGACGCCGGAGGAAGTGAAGTGCCTGCAGGCCTCGATGGCCGGCGCCGAGGCTGCGGTGGCGGCCGTGCGCGAGGCGATCAAGCCCGGCGTTTCCGAAAACGAGCTGTTCGCCATCATGTATGGCGAGGTCATCCGCCAAGGCGGCGAGTTCATCGAGACCCGGCTGCTCACCTCGGGGCAGCGCACCAATCCGTGGTTCAACGAGGCGAGCGGCCGCAAGATCAGGCCGGGCGAGCTTGTCGCGCTCGATACCGACACGATCGGTTGCTACGGCTACTATTCCGACTTCTCGCGCACCTTCCGCTGCGGCCCGGGCAGACCGACGCCCTACCAGAAGTCGCTCTACCGCATGGCGCACGACCAGGTGCAGCACAATATCGGCATCGTGAAGCCCGGCATGGCCTTCAGGGAGATCGCCGAAAAGGCGTGGAAGATCCCGGACCGTTTCGTCGACCAGCGCTACACTTCGGTCATGCACGGCGTCGGCATGCATGGCGAGACGCCCTTCATCGCGCATTCGATGGACTACGAGACCTATGGTCGCGACGGCATCATCGTGCCCGGAATGGTGGTCAGCGTCGAAAGCTATATCGGCGAGAAAGGCGGCCGCGAGGGCGTCAAGCTCGAGGACGAGATCCTGATCACCGAGACCGGCACGGAGCTGCTCTCGCGCTTCCCGTATGAGGATGAGTTTTTGGAATGAGCGAAGTGATGTCGGCGTCCACTGCCAGCCGGTGCGCAATACCGCAAGGCTTCGAGACTAGCCGTGGCGTACCTGCCGTCGTCATTCCAGGGCGGAGCAAGGAGCGAAGCGACGCGGCGCAGACCCTGGAATCCATGCCGTTCCGTCTCCGCTTCGCCACGGTGCGGAATTCTGTTAGGCAGCGATCGACAACCAAGGTAACGGCATGGAATCCAGGGTCTTCGCGACGCCGCTACGCGGCTGCTTCGCCCTGGAATGACGAAGTTCGGGCATCCGCATGAAAACCCCCATTTCCATCCGACGCGGCACGGTGGCCGCGGTGTTCATCGATCTCCAGGAGGAGCATCGCAAGGACAAGCGCTATCTGGTCGAGGGGTTTGCCGACATCCTCGCCAACGTCCAGCGCCTGCAGGAGGCGGCGCGGCGCAATTTCGTGCCGCTCCACCACTGGGCCTATATCGTCGATCTCGCCGAGGCGCGGCCATTCCATCCCGTCGACGAGAGCGGCAAGTCGGCCTTTTCCGACAAGGACGATCCGCTGACGGCGATCTGCCATGAAGTGGCGCCGCAAAACGGCGAAGCCATGCTGGTCAAGCAGGAAGCTAGCGCCTTCGGCAGGAACGATTTTGGCGACAAGCTCAAGGCAGCCGGCATCGAGTGGCTGGTCATCGCCGGCGTGTGGACCGAGGCCTGCATCGACGCCACGGTGAAGGACGCGGTGGCGCGCGGCTTTCGCGTGCTGCTGGTCAAGGACGCCTGCGGCAGCGCAAGCACCGCCATGCACCAGACCGGTATCCTCAATCTCGCCAACCGGCTCTATGGCGGCGCCGTCGCCAACACGCTCGACGCCTGCCGGCTGATGGCCGGCGACACGGTGAGCGTCTGGCAGGTCGAAGGGTCGGTGCCGCTGCGTTTCACTTTCGAGAACGCGGCGCGGCTTTACGCCGAGCTCTGACGACAGTGGTCAGCAACCCAAGCAATTCGACGAGCCGCGGCAAATATGCCGATCGGCTCGACCCGGAGCTGTGGGACTATATCGACAAGGTCGACAGCTGGTACCCGCCGGAGATCGTGGCCGCGCCGATCGCCGAGCAGCGCGCGGTGTACGACAAGATGTGCGTGGCGTTCCATCAGGGTCATCCCGAAGGCGTGACGACCAGCGACCGCCTCGTCGCCACGGCGGCGCATGCGATCCCGGTCCGGCGGTACCGCCTTGCGGATAAGGCGGCGGCAGCGGTTGTCGTGTACTATCACGGCGGCGGCTTTGTGCTCGGCGACCTCGACAGCCATGACGACATCTGCGCCGAGATCTGCGCCGGCACCGGTTTCGAGGTGGTCTCGGCCGACTACCGGCTGGCGCCGGAGCATCTGCATCCAGCCGCCTTCGACGATGCTTTTGCCGTGTTCGAGTGGGTCGCCGCGACCAGCACGCTGCCGATCGTCCTTTGCGGCGAAAGCGCCGGCGGCAATCTCGCCGCCGCGGTGGCGCAGGCGACGCAGCGTCATATGCGGCCCGCCATTGGGCAGATGCTGATCTATCCCGGGCTGGGCGGCGACGAGAGCGGGCGCTTTTACATCGAGCATGCCGAAGCGCCGCTGCTGACGCTCGCCGACATCGACTTCTATCGGCGCGTCCGTTCCGCACCCGGGCAGCCACAGGACGACCCGACCTTCTCGCCGCTCAAAGACCGGGATTTCTCCGGCCTGCCGCCGACGATCATCGTCACTGCCGAATGCGATCCGCTCTCCTCGGACGGCGAAGCCTATCGCGACCGGATTGTTGCATCTGGCGGACAGGCCTTGTGGCGCGAAGAGAAGCGGCTGGTGCACAGTTTTCTGCGGGCGCGTGCAACGGTGCCAAGGGCGGCGGAGGCGTTTGCCAGAATTATCGGCGACATCGGCAAGCTGGGTGCCGGCGGTGACGCGCTGATCTCCCTCCGCGTGGGGGTTGAGGAGCGGTCCGCGTAGCGGACGCAAAGCCAAGCAATTGGCTTTGCGTCCGCTACGCGGATCGCTCCTCAACTCTCACAAGGGGGAGATCAGCTGTATCAACGCCTTGCGGAACAGCGCACAAGAACTGCGGAAATCCAACCATTTCGCCGCGGGAAGCGGACCTATCATTCCCTCGCAGGCAACGGCGCCCTGGCGGTCGCATCCGCCCCCGCCTCGCGATCTCGGGGCGACCGTTGGCTTCGTGCAACTCGTTGCCCCAACAGACCGCCGCGCGGGCAACATGCGCCAACAACAGAGGGAACGACGATGAAATTCATGCTGACCGACAGAAAACTGCACCCGCAGGCCAAGCCGATCGCCGCCGATTTCAAGACCGGCGCGATCAGCCGGCGCGAATATCTGGCTTTGATGGCCGGCTTCGGCGTCAGCGCCGCCGGCGCGATGGCGCTGGGCGGGATCGCTCCCTCGCCTGCCCGTGCCGCCGAGCCGAAAAAGGGCGGCGTGCTCCGCGTCGCGATGAACGTCAAGGGTTTCAAGGATCCGCGCACCTTTGACGGCGTCGAGATGTCGAATGTCGCGCGCCAGTGCAACGAATATCTCGTGCGCTGGAAAACCGACTTTTCCTTCGAACCCTGGCTGCTGGAAAGCTGGGAGACCAGCGACGACGCCAAGACGATCACGCTTCACGTGCGCAAGGGCATCACCTGGTCGAACGGCGACATTTTCAATGCCGACGACGTGATCCACAACCTCAACCGCTGGTGCGATGCCTCGGTCGCCGGCAATTCGGTCGCGGCGCGCATGGGCGCGCTGGTCAACGCCGACACCAAGAAACCTGTCGACGGCGGCATCCAGAAGGTCGACGACTACACCGTCAAGCTCAACCTGTCGAAGCCCGACATTTCGCTGATCGCCGGCATGGCCGACTATCCGGCACTGATCATGCACCGCTCCTATGAGGGTGATGCCGACCCGAAGAAGGCCCTGGCCATCACCACCGGCCCTTGCGAGCTGGTGAGCTGGGACGCCGAGACGGGCGCCGAGGTGAAGCGCAAGGACAAGCCCTGGTGGAAGGGCGAGTTCCATCTCGACGGCATCAAATGGGTCGACTACGGCTCGGATCCCAACGCCACGCTGTCGGCCTTCGAATCCGGCGAGATCGACACCGACCACGAGACCGCGTCGGACGCAGTCTCGCAGACGGACAAGATGGGCCTGCAGAATTCGGAAATCGCCACCGGCTCGACCATCGTCGCGCGCTTCAACGTCGGCAATGCGCCCTATGACGACGTCAAGGTGCGCCGGGCCGCCCAGCTCGCCGTCGACAATGCGGCGGTGCTGAAGCTCGGCATCGACGGCCGCGGAAAGCCGGCCGACAACCACCATGTCGGCCCGATGCATCCCGAATTCGCCGATATCGGCCCTGCCAAACGCGATGTCGACCAGGCCAAGAAGCTAATCTCGGAAGCCGGCAAGGCCGACCATGAATATGAGCTGATCTCTGTCGACGTCGAATGGCAAAAGAGCACCGCCGACGCGATCGCCGCTCAAATCCGCGAGGCTGGCCTCAAGATCAAGCGCACCGTTCTGCCGGCCGCGACCTTCTGGAACGACTGGGCCAAGTTCCCCTATTCCTGCACCGAGTGGCTGGGACGTCCGCTCGGTGTCCAGGTGCTGGCACTCGCCTACAAGTCGGGCGCGGCGTGGAACGAAAGCGCCTATGCGAGCAAGGAGTTCGACGAGCTTCTCGACAAGGCGCTGGCGACCCCGGACGCGGCGGCGCGCAAGGAGATCATGGCCAAGATCGAACAGAACCTGCGCGACTCCGGCATCATCATCCAACCCTATTGGCGCTCGGTCTACCGCACCTATCGCAAGGGCGTGCAGGGCTGCGAACAGCACCAGGCGCTCGAGCAGCATTTCGAAAAAGTCTGGCTGAAGTCCTGATCCTTCCGGAACTGAGACGGCCGGCGCGACCTTCCAGTCGCGCGGGCCGTTTGTGGCGGCATGCACGGGTCAGGATCGATCGTCCGATTGGGTCAGGGGGCCACCTACCGACATCCGCTCGATGATCGTCGTCGGCAGGACTATCCTTTCAGGTGGCCGGTCATCGCCTTTCAGGCGGCGGATGAGCAGCTCCGCCGCCGATTTTCCGAGCGCGTAGACCGGCTGATCGATCACGGTAATCGGGGGCGTCGTCACGCTGGTCCAGTCGGCATCGTGGAAGGTCACCAGCGATATGTCCCGCGGAATGCCGAGGCCGCATTCCCGGATCGCCTTGAAGAGATCGAGCGCCACGACGCTGTCGGAGGCCAGGATTGCGGTTGGCCTGTCGGCGCTCCGGAGCAACTGCACCAGCGAGGCATGCGACCTCTCCGACCGCCTGCTGCCGAAACGGATGTTGCGCTCCGCATCCTCGATGCCGGCTTGGCGGCAGGCTTCAAGGAAGCCCAGTATGCGCTCGCGCACCGTGGAAGTATTGATCCTTGAGGCGGCACCGCGAAAATCCCCGGACAGCACCGCGGCGGTGACATAGGCGATTCTACGGTGCCCGGCTTCGGTCAACATGCGCGTGGCGCGTAGCGCGGCGTCGCGGTCATCGACCGTGACCGTGTCGACATCGAGCTCCGGCAGTGCCCGGTCGAGCAGCGTCAGCGGGCAGGAAATCTCCCGGAGGTGGGCGATGTCTCCAGCCTGGGCGGGCGTGACGATCAGGCCGTCGACCTGCTTTGCCAGGAGCACGCGTATAGCGTTCCTTTCCGCTTCGACCTCCTCACCCGAGTTGGCCAGGATGACGTTGATGCCCGACAACCGCGCGATATCGCTGATGCCACGCACCGCGAGCGAGAAGAAGGGATTTTCGATATCACCGACGACGACGCCGATACTGCCCGAACGGCCGGTCGTCATGCTGCGCGCCAGCTCATTCGGTCGATAGTCCAGCGCCTTAGCCGCTTCCAACACGGCCACGTGCACCGCCTGACTGACCCGGCCATAACCGCCCAGAACGCGCGCGGCGGTCGCCTTCGAAACCTTCGCCTCCCGGGCTACGTCGCTAACGGTGATCGAGGAAATCTTGGGCGGCCGCTTCATTGTGGACAAGTCACACTCTCAAATTCGTTGACGGATGCTCGTCGTCGTGGCTACAAATGTCAAGAGACCGGTCTCAAGCCAACTTGAGACCGGTCTCACGATAACAAGAGCGCGACAGGCGCCGGATCGCAGGCCGTACAGAAAATTGTTCGCTGTGCCCCCGCACGGGCCGATCTTCAGAGTGGAGAACAACCATGAATATCAGAGGTCTTTTCATATCAAGCCGGCGTCAGCGCGTCGGCTCCTTGATCTTGGCAGTCGCACTTGCAGTCCTATCGCTGCCCAAGGCCTGGGCGACGGACAACCCATACAATCTCATAGACCCAAAGACGATCAGCGTCGGCACGATGGGAGATGCCAAGCCCTATGCCTTCACCACGGCCGACGGCAAGTTCACCGGTTTCGATCTCGAATTCTTCCTGAACGTGGTGGGCCGGATGGGCTTCAAGCCGGACCAGGTGACCTTCACCGGCCAGGAATTCTCGGCGCTGATGCCATCGGTCGCCAACCAGCGCTTCGACGTCGCGGTCGCCGCGATCGGAACGACCGAGCAGCGGAAGAAGACCGTCGATTTCTCAGACGGCTATCTCGCCGGATATCTGTCGGTGCTGACGTCGGACCCCAAGATCACCTCCGCCGACGGCCTTGCCGGCAAGCGGCTGGGCGTCGTCCAGGGGACGCTGCAGGAGATTTACGCGACCAAGAATTTCAAGAACACGGACCTGGTGAAATTCCCGGATAACAACTCGGCCATCGCCGCGCTCAACAACGGCACGATCGACGGTCACTTCCTCGACTATGAAGCCGCCAAGCAATATGGCGAGCGCTATCCGAGCCTGAAGATCGCCGTCAACATCCCGTCGTTCGACGCACCCGCTGGATTTGTGGTGCGCAAAGGCAACGACGCGTTCCGCGAGGCGCTCAACAAGGGCATCCACGAAGCCATGCAGGACGGCACCTGGCGGGACCTCTACCAGAAATGGTTCCCCGGATCCCCGATGCCGGATCAATACCTGCCCAAGAAGAACTGACCTGGGCTCGGCCGCCGGCGCGAATGCCGGTGGCCATTCCCTTGGCAGACCGCAAATGATCGGCCGAGCGGCAATTTGCGCCGCCTCGCAAGGCAGGATGACGGATGGACTGGCTCGCAAATCTTCAACGAAGTTTCTTCGACTGGGACGCGATGGCATCGGTGCTGCCATCGCTGCTGGCGGTCGGACTGAAGAATACGCTAATCCTCGCCGCCGCATCGACGGTCCTCGGCGTCCTGATTGGGATGGTGATCGCCGTGATGGGCATCTCCCGCTCCGCCTGGCTGCGCATCCCGGCACGCGTCTATACCGACATCTTTCGCGGCCTCCCCGCCATCCTCACCATCCTGTTGATCGGCCAGGGGTTCGCCCGTATCGGGCGTGAGATTTTCGGCCCCTCGCCCTACCCGCTCGGCATCCTGGCGCTCAGCCTGATTGCCGGCGCCTATATCGGCGAGATCTTCCGCTCGGGTATCCAGAGCGTCGAAAGCGGCCAGATGGAGGCCTGCCGCGCGCTCAGCATGAGCTACAACCAGGGCATGCGGCTGATCGTAATCCCACAGGGCATACGCCGCGTGCTTCCGGCGCTGGTCAATCAGTTCATCGGCAACGTAAAGGATTCCAGCCTCGTCTACTTTCTCGGCCTGCTGGCCTCAGAACGAGAGATATTCCGCATCGGCCAGGACCAGGCGGTCGTAACCGGCAATCTGTCGCCGCTGCTCCTGGCCGGCGTCTTCTATCTCGTCATCACCGTGCCACTGACCCATGTGGTCAACTACATCGACAACCGGCTGCGCCTCGGCAAACAGAAGGCGGGAGGCGTTGTCAGCGGCCTCGTCGAAGTGGGCGAACTGAAGGATTCAGTGGCCAAGGCCGAGAAGGAACCAGCCATCAAGGCCGGCAGCCTCGAAGTCCGCGATCTCGACATGGCCTATGGCGAGCATCAGGTTCTCAAGCAGATCCGGCTCAAGGTGGAGCCGGGGACGGTCACCTGCATCATCGGCCCGTCCGGCTCAGGGAAATCGACCCTGCTGCGCTGCCTCAACCGGCTTGTCGAACCCAAAGGCGGCGACGTGATGCTCGACGGCGAAAGCATCCTGGCGATGCGGCCTGAGAAGTTGCGGCGACGTGTCGGCATGGTGTTCCAGCATTTCAACCTGTTCCCGAACCATACGGCAATAGAGAACGTCATGCTGGCGCTGACCAGGATAAAAGGCATGGCGCAAAGCCAGGCCAGGCGGCTTGCCGAGGGACGCCTGACGGAAGTGGGTCTCGCCGCCCGCGCGGACTACCGGCCGAGCCGCCTTTCGGGCGGCCAGCAGCAGCGCGTTGCAATCGCGCGGGCTCTCGCCATGGAACCCGAGGTCATCCTCTTCGACGAAGTCACCAGCGCGCTCGATCCCGAACTCGTCAAAGGCGTGCTCAACCTGATGGCCGATCTGGGGCGACGCGGCATGACGATGATCGTCGTCACCCACGAGATGGGTTTCGCCCGCAAGGTCGCCGACCAGGTCGCGTTCATGGACGAGGGCCGCATCGTCGAGGTCGGTCCGCCGGCCGAAGTCTTCGACAGGCCGAAGAGCCCGCGACTGAAGCAATTCCTGGCCGAGGTGCTGTGAACGATGTCGGCCCCCAACCTATCGTTCCGATATCCAATAGAACTCATCGTCCGAACCATCGAAAGTTGCTTCCATGACCAATAACACCGCCCTCAAGGCCGTCGTCGTCGGCGCCGGCGTCTTTGGCGTCTCCACAGCCTTCCACCTCGCTCGCCTCGGCGTCCAAACCACCATTGTGAACGACGGCGCCGTCGCCAACGGGGCATCGTCGCGCTCGCTGGCCTGGCTCAATTCGGCGCGGAAGCGCTCCGCGGCGTATCACAAGCTGCGTATTCAAGGCCTTGAACGCTACAAGGCTTTTGCGGCCAGTCATGATTGCAGCGCCTGGCTGCGGTTCGACGGCGGCCTGACCTGGGACGCCGACGATGCTTCCAACCAGATAGCGGAGATCCACCGGCACGAGCAGGCTATTGGCTACCAGACACAGCTACTCGCGCCTTCTGAACTCAGCGCCGTCACGCCTGGTGTCGACCCGCGCGCTGTCTCGCCCCAGGGCGCCATCTTCAATGCCGGCGAAGGCTGGGTAGACCTGCCTTCATTGATTAACCTCCTCTTGGCGGAATTTCGCGAACGCGGCGGCCGCATTCTCAGCGACGCCGGCTCCGCCGACGTCACACTCGCCAACGGCCGCGTCAGCGGCGTGAAGACCTCTTCCGGCGAGGTGGTCGGTGCCGATGTCGTGGTGGTCGCGACCGGCCCGGCAGTGCCGGCAATGGCTGCCAAGGTCGGCAGGCATATAGGCGACGG
Source organism: Mesorhizobium sp. CNPSo 4661 (assembly GCF_057784215.1). Classification (NCBI taxonomy): domain Bacteria; kingdom Pseudomonadati; phylum Pseudomonadota; class Alphaproteobacteria; order Hyphomicrobiales; family Phyllobacteriaceae; genus Mesorhizobium; species Mesorhizobium sp. CNPSo 4661. Next base: position 97,823 of record NZ_JBWGIO010000003.1, read on the forward strand.
CACGACACGTGCGCTGCTGGTTTTCAGCAAACCGGTTCCGCATCCGCTGCGTGCCGTGCTCAACACGCCTCGCGTCGCCATCAGGCCCACTCCGAACGGCGCCTTCGCGCTGGATTCGGCATGGTCGGAAGAGGAAGTCATCGTGCGAGACGATGGCACATACGAGGCAAAGCCGTCCACGATCGCAGGGCTGCTCAAGGAAGCCTCCTCGGTGCTGGAGGGCAACCCGAGGCTTGTCCTGCAGAGCCTTCACGTGGGGCCGAAGCCGATTCCGGCGGACGGCGAACCGGTCGTCGGCCAATTGACCGATATTCCGGGTTATCATGTCGTCTTCAGTCACAGTGGCGCGACGCTGGGGCTCATCGCAGGCGAACTGCTGGCCGGCGAGATCGTCAGCGGGACGGCCAATCCCTTGCTCGAGCCGTTTCGCCCCTCGCGCTTCGATGGCTGAGAAGCCGTTTGCCAAGCTGTTGCGTTTCGGCTCAGATTGCGCCGGGTCCCGCCCGCACGGAATGCGAGAAGCAGCAAGGCATGGATCATTTCGACCTCGGCACTTATCGCCGCCCCATCTCCACGTCCTCCCCCGAAACGCAGCGCTGGTTCGATATCGGGCTGAACTGGCGCTACGGCTTCAACCACGAGGAAGGCATAAAGTGCTTCGAGAAGGCGCTGGGGACCGATCCAGCTTGCGCCTTCGTGCATTGGGGCATCGCCTATGCCGCCGGGCCTTTCTATAACCTCACCTGGAAGGAACATGGCAAGGCCGAGGCCGATCATGTCGCCAGGCGCTGCTTCGAGCATGTGCGGCTGGCGCAAGCCAATGCGGCGAGCGCCAGCCCTGTCGAGCAGCGGCTGATCGATGCGCTGGCCGCCCGCGTCCAGCAGCCGCACGGCGTGAGCGCCGCGGAGTTCGAAAAGTGGGACGACGCCTATGCCGCCGCCATGCGGCAAGTTTTTCGCGCGTTTCCCGACGACCATGACGTGATGGCGCTGACGGTCGAGGCGCTGATGATGCGCACGGTGCGGCGCCTGTGGAACCTCAAGACCGGCGAGCCGGCGCCGAATTCCGATGTGCTGGAGGCGTTGGACATCTGCGAACGTTCGATCCGGCTCTCGGACGAGGCAGGCGCCGCGCCGCATCCGGCGGCGCTTCATCTCCACATCCACCTGCTCGAAATGTCGACGCAGCCGGAGCGCGGCATGCGCTCGGCGGAGCGGCTGGTCACGATGTGCCCCGATGCCGGTCACATGAACCATATGCCGGGGCACATTTACGTGCTCTGCGGCGAGTATGAGAAGGCGAAGATCGCCAGCGAGAAGGCGGTGCGCGCCAACGACCTCTACCTCGCCTATGCCGGCGAGCCGACCTATTACCTGCTTGGATGCTGCCACGACCTGCATCTAATGATGTTCACCTGCATGTTTCTTGGCCAGTACCGCCCTGCTCTGTGGGCGGCCGACAAGGTGCGCAACCTGGTGACGCGCGACGTCGTCAGCATCCCCGAGCGGCCGAAGCTGACGCAGACGGTCGAGGGCTATCACGCGATGAAATCGCACGTGCAGGTGCGCTTCGGGCGCTGGCGCGAGATCATCGACGAGCCGATGAATAGCGAGCCCGACCTCTATGTGGTGACTGCCGCGCTGCAGCATTACGCCAAGGGCGTGGCGCATGCGACGCTGCGCGAATTCGCCGACGCCGAGCGCCAATGCGATTTATTTAGCCGGCAAATCGATAGCATTCCGCCCGAGCGCCGATTCTTAAGCAACCCTACGAAAGCCTCGCTCGCGGTGGGCGCGGCGCTGCTCGACGGCGAGCTCGCCTATCACCAGGGCCGTCACGACGAGGCCTACTCGCATCTGCGCCGCGCAGTCGAGATCGACGACAATCTCTCCTACACCGAGCCATGGGCCTGGATGCATCCGCCGCGCCATGCGCTCGCGGCACTCCTGCTCGACCAGGGCCACGCGGCCGAGGCCGAGCAGGTCTATCGCGACGATCTGGGCCTGAGCGGCGCCGTGCAACGCTGCGCCCAGCATCCGGACAATGTCTGGGCGCTGCACGGCTTGGTCGAATGCCTGAAGCGGCGCGGCGAGAAAGAGGAACTGCCCAGGTTGCAGGCGAAGCTTGCCACGGCGCTGGCCAAGGCGGATGTGGCGATCACCTCGTCCTGCCTCTGCAGGACGAGCGTGCCAGCGGATCATTGCTGCTGTCACTAGGGCGTTCCACCGTTTCACGGAAACGGCGAACCGCTCTATCTCCTTGTTTTGACGCAATTCCGGACGGAAAACCGCTCACACTTTTCCTGGAATTGCTCTAGGCGTGCTGTTGCTCCGCGACGACGGCGCCAGCCGCTACGAGAAGATCTCCGCCAGTTCGTCGATGCTCGCTCCTTCCTTCGCCTGGCGCAGTTCGACGTAGCTCACCGCCGTGGCGATCGAGAGCACCATCGACACCACGGTCTGCACCAGCGCGGCTCCGATCTCGGCGATGATGCCGCCGAACAGCACGAGAATGAGCAGTATCCCCCACTGGATGATCATCGCGATGATGATGAGAATGAGAAACAGGCCGAAAAGCGACCAGCGGCTGCCCTTGGTCAGAGCCCGGCTGCGCGACATCGAGCCGAACACGCCCCGACGCTCCTGGATCAGGACCGGCACCGACATCGACCAGCCGAGCCACAGGATGATGCCCGGCACGATCAACAGCATCAGGCCGATGCCCGCGCCGAGCCCGACGAGAAGGCCGATCGCGAGCGTCGGCAGCAGAAAGCGGATCGCAATCTGGATGCAGTCGCCGAAGGACGGCCGCTTGCCGTTGAGGTCCTCGATGGTCGCCCGCACCAGCGCCGATTGCAGCAGCAGCGCGCACACGAAGGAGATCAGCCCGGCGAAGATGGTGATGTAGGAATTGCGGAACATGGCGCTTGGGTCGGCCATGGCGGCGGGGTCTCGCTGCATCATCGCGTCGATCTGCGGCTGGGTCCACAGCCTGATGAGCAATGCCGGCAGGCCCGCAAACAAAGCCGCCAACCCCACGCAAAGTCCGATGTTTCGGCCAATCACGCCGAAGGTGTTGCTGAATACCCTGCCGATCTCGAATCTGCCGGGTTGTCCCAATGTCACAGTCGTCATGATAATTTCCCCCGAACCACCACCGTATCCAACGGATGACTTCAAAGTAAATTTGCCAAGATTAAAGGGCTACGTCCAGTGCGCTTGCAATTGTCATGGCGTATTGCCAGTGTCGGCCCCGAACCGCAGGTTGCAGGGGGAACGAGCGGGTGACAGCCGCAGCGACGGAGGGGGCCGGACGGCTGGCGCAGTTGCACAAGCAGCTGCTGGCCGACGATTCGATCCAGTTCGGGCTGCCGACCTATGTGCGGCCCGAGCCGCCGGCGTGGCTGAAGCCGTTTCTGGACGGCCTGGCAAAGCTCGGTCCGTATATGATCTACCTGTTCTGGGGCGCGGTGATTGTCGGCGTCGCCATCATTGCTTTCCTGCTTTTCCTCGAGGCCAAAGGCGTTGCCTGGCGCCTGCCATGGCGGCGGGAACGCGAAGAGACCGAAGCGAAGGAAGAGTGGCGTCCTGACGCGGGCGCCGCCCAGATCCTGCTCTCCGAGGCCGATGCGCTGGCAGCGCGCGGCGAATATGACGAGGCGGTGCATCTGTTGCTTCGCCGCAGCGTCGCCGACATCGCCACGCGGCTGCCCGATTTCCTGCGGCCGTCGCTCACCGCGCGCGATATCGCCGGCGCGGGCTCCATCCCCACCCGGCCCCGCGCCGCCTTCAGCGAGATCGCCCGCATCGTCGAGGCAGCCTTGTTTGCCCGCCGTCCCGTCGGAGTCGAGGGCTGGCGGCAGGCGCGCGGCGCCTATGAGCGTTTCGCCTTTCGGGATGCCTGGGCATGACCGCGCAGGTGACAGGGGCAGCGCAAGAACCGTTCAGCCGCAAAACCCTGTTCTGGGGCATTTTCGCCAGCCTGCTGGCGGCGGCCGGGTTTTTCCTTTTGTCCACCTATGCCCCCGATTTCCGCGAACCCGAAGGCGGCGGCACGCCGTTCTCGAAGGGCGGCACCGGCTATGCCGGGCTTGTCGAATGGCTGAAGCTGACCAACGGACAAGCGCCGCCGATGGAACGCGGCGAGAAGGACCTGGCGTCCCCGCTGGCCTCGACTTTCCTGCTCGTCGTCACCATCGCACCGGGCAGCGACCCGGCCGCGCTCGACCACATCATCAAGCTGCGCTCGGGCAAGGACACGCTCTTCGTGCTGCCGAAATGGCAGACCTTTCCCTTGTTCAGCCATGACGGCTGGGAGACCAAGGTCGAGCGGCTGCCCAACACGGTCGTCAACGACTGGCTCGGCCGCATCGCCAAGGCGAAGCTCGGCGAGGCGAAGAACACGCTCTCGCAGATCAATATCGCCGGCCGAACGGTGCCCGCGCCGGAGGACCTGCAATGGGTGGCGGACGACCATCCGCTGATCGCGGCCGGCGACGGCAGGGCTATCCTGACCGAACTCGACAACGAGCCCTTCTACATCCTCACCGATCCCGATTTCATCAACAATGCCGGGCTGAAGGACGAACAGACGGCAGCCGCCGCGCTCGACATGATCGCCATGATCGAGCCCGCCAAGGGCGCCGTCATGTTCGACCTGACGCTGCACGGCATCGGCCAGAAATACGATCTTGCCAAGCTGTTGGTCGAACCGCCCTTCCTGGCGCTGACGCTGTCGGTGCTGGTGGCCGCCGGGCTCGCCTTCCTGCATGGGCTCGGCCGCTTCGGCCCGCCGCGTGCGGAAGGCCGCGCCATCGCCTTCGGCAAGCGGGCGCTGGTCGACACCACGGCGATGCTGCTGAGGCGCGCCGGGCGGCTGCAAGAGCTTGGCGACCGCTATGCGGCGCTGATGCGCCAACGCGCCGCTGCCTTGCTTGGCGCGCCGCACGGGCTGCAAGGCGAGGCGCTCGACCGCTGGCTGGACTCCCGCGACAAGGATGAAGCGCACGGCTTCACCGCGCGGTTCAAGGCAGTGAATGATTCCAATAGTTTGGCCGGAATGCATGAAGCAGCGGAAAAGCTGCATGACTGGACGGCAAGGAGGCTCGGTGAACGTCGATGAAGTGAAGGCCCTGGCGAACGCGATCAGGGAAGAAGTAGCGAAAGCGATTACCGGGCAGCGCGATACCGTCGACCTGATGCTGACGGCGCTGTTTGCTGGCGGGCACATCCTGCTCGAAGGCCCGCCGGGCACCGCCAAGACGATGACGGCGCGCTGCTTCGCGCAGGCGCTCGGCGTCGCCTATGGCCGCATCCAGTTCACGCCCGACCTGATGCCCGGCGATATCGTCGGCGCCAACATCTACAATTTCCAGAGCGGGCAGTTCACGCTGACGCGCGGCCCGATCTTCTGCGACCTTCTGCTTGCCGACGAAATCAACCGCACGCCGCCGAAGACGCAGGCAGCACTCCTCGAGGCCATGCAGGAGCATGCCGTCACCTTCGACGGCACCACGCATTCGCTTGGCCGGAATTTCATGGTGGTGGCGACGCAGAACCCGATCGAGCATCAGGGCGTCTATCCGCTGCCCGAAGCGCAGCTCGACCGCTTCCTGTTCAAGCATCGGGTGAGCTATCCGGACCTCCGGGAAGAGCGCGCCATCATCATCCATCACGGCGGCGGCTCGGCCTCGCACGATATCGAGCAATACGGCATCAAGGCGCGGACCGACCGCAAGACGCTGGAAGCCGCCCTTGCGACGGTCGGCGAGGTCACGCTGGTCGACGATATCGTCGGCTATATCGCAGCACTCGTGCGCGGCACGCGCGAAAGTCCTGACCTCGAGGTCGGCGCCAGCCCGCGCGCGGGCGCCATGCTGGCGCGCGCCGCGCGCGCCAGGGCGGCGCTAGACGGCCGCAACTACGTCATCCCGGACGACGTCAAGGCTTTGGCCGTGCCGGCGCTGCGCCACCGCGTCGTTCTCTCGCCGGCAGCGCAGATCGACGGACGGCTGGTCGAGCAGATCGTCTCCGACCTCGTCGACCATACGGAAGCGCCGCGTTGATCTATCCGAGCGGCAGAGCGGTCTGGGCAGCGGCGGCGGGGGCGATCCCCGCCTTCCTGATCGCGCTCGCTCTGCCGCATGTCTGGTATCTCGGCCTGTTGTGGATCTGCCTGCTGCTCGCCTTCCTGGCGGTGGACGCCGCCGCCGGGCGAGGCCGCGCCTCGCTCAATGCCACGCTGACCGCGCCGCCGCAGGTCGGCGTCGGCGGGCGCTTCACGCTGCACATCGCGGCGGGTTTCGGCGCCAAGCCGCGGCGCCTGCAGGCGCGTGTCGGACATGACCAGCGGCTTCAGCCGGTCGCCGGCACCGGCGGCGCGCTGCCGGCCAATGGCGGCACGCTCGACCTCGAATTCGAGGCCATCCGCCGCGGCATCGCCAGTTTCGACCGGTTGTGGCTGCGCTGGCAGGGTCCGTTCGGGCTGATCTGGAACCAGGTCGTTCTGCCGGTCGATCGCAAGGTTGCGGTGCTGCCCGACGTCAGCAGCGCGCGCGACGAAGCGATCACGCTTCTGCAGCGCTCCGCGCTTGCCGACGGCCATGCACAGAAGCGCGCCGGCCAGGGCCGCGAGTTCGAGGCTTTGAAAGACTACCAGCCCGGCATGGGCCGACGCATGATCGACTGGAAGCGCAGCGCCCGCCACGGCAAGCTTCTGGCGCGCGAATTCCGGATCGAGGAGAACAACAACATCGTTTTAGCCATCGATAGCGGCCGGCTGATGTGCGAGCCCGTCGACGGCGTGCCGAAAGTCGACCGCGCGGTGACGGCAGCACTTCTGTCGGCCTTCATCGCGCTCAAAGGCGGCGATCTCGTCAGCCTGTTTTCCTTCGACGCCAGGCCGCGCGTTTCCAGCGGCGCGGTGCGCGGCTCGCCGAGCTTCACCATGATCCAGAAGCGCGCCGCCGAGATCGACTATTCGACCGAGGAGACCAACTTCACCCTGGCGCTGACCACGCTTTCGGCCAGGCTCGATCGGCGCTCGCTGGTCATCGTCTTCACCGATTTCGTCGATCCGATCAGCGCCGAGCTGATGCTGCGCACCGTGGGCCGGCTGACCGAACGGCATCTGGTGCTGTTCATGCTGATGAAGGATGTGGAGCTCGAAACGTTGGCCGACATGGCGCCGGCGGCGCCCGAGGATGTCGCCCGCTCCGTCACCGCCGGCGACCTGTTGCGGCAGCGGCAGGTGGTGATCGGCAGGCTCAGACTGCTCGGCGCGCATGTCATCGAGGCCGACCATCAGCGGCTCGGCCCGGCACTGGTCGAGCGTTATATCCAGCTCAAGGAGGAGAACCTCTTATGACGCTGTCGGCCGGCACCGATGCGGTGCGCCAGTCGCTGGCAAGCTTCCGCCAGGAGCGCGAAGCCGACTGGAAAGCCTTCGAGGCGCTGCTGGCGCGCGTCGAGAAGCGTGCGCCGCGCGCGCTGTCGGAAGACGAACTCCTGTCGCTGCCGCTCCTCTACCGTTCGGCGCTGTCCTCGCTTTCGGTAGCGCGCGCGACCTCGCTCGACAGCGCGCTGATCGCCTATCTAGAGGCGCTGTGCCTGCGCGGCTATTTCTATCTCTACGGCGCGCGGCGATCGTTGAGGACACGCATCGGCGACTTTTTCCTGCATGATTGGCCGGCGGCGATCCGCGACCTTTGGCGCGAGGTGTGGACATCGGTCGGGTTGACGGTGATCGGCGCCATCGCCGGCTATTGGCTGGTCGCCTCCGACAAGCGCTGGTACGACGCCATCATCGCGCCGAGCCTAGCGGGCGGGCGCAACCCGGATTCGTCGACCGAGACGCTGCGGGCCGTGCTTTACGGCGGCGGCGACCAATTTCTGTCGGGCTTTGCCGCCTATCTCTTCACCCACAACACGCAGGTCTCGATCCTGGCCTTCGCGCTGGGCTTCGCCTTCGCCGTGCCGAGCGTGCTGATCATCCTGATGAATGGCTGCATGCTCGGCGCCATCTTCCAGATCTATGCCGCCAAGGGCCTTGGCTTCGAGCTCGGCGGCTGGCTTTCGATCCACGGCACGACGGAGCTGTTCGCCATCGCCATCGCGGGTGCTGCCGGCATGCGCATCGGCACCAGCATCGCCTTTCCCGGCAAACTGACCCGCATGGCGGCCGCAGCGCGGGCCGGTCGCGTGGCGGCGACCGCCATGATCGGCGTCACGGTGATGCTGCTTTTCGCCGGATTGTTGGAGGGCATCGGCCGGCAGACGATCACCAGCGACCTCCCCCGCTATTCGATAGGCGGCGGCATGCTGGCCTTTTGGATCTGTTATTTCTACCTGTTCCGGATGGTGCGGCATGGCGACCGATAGGGCAGCGAAGGTCAAGGACCCGGCAGCGCTGATCCGTCCACTGGTCACGCCGGAGGGCGTCGACCTCAGGGTCAAGCTGGCCGACGCCGGCACCCGGGCTTCGGGCTTCCTGCTCGACGTGGTGATCATCATCGTGGCGGCGGTCGTGGTGAGCCTCGTCGCGCTGTTCGGCCTCGGCGGGCTTGGCGTGCAGGATGCGCAGCCGCTGTTCATCGTCTGGATCATCTTCATCTTCTTCCTGCGCAACGTCTATTTCATCGCCTTCGAAGCGGGCCGGCGGGCAGCGACGCCGGGCAAGCGCATGGTTGGCGTCAGGGTCGCGTCGCGCAGCGGCGCCGGCCTCACGCTCGACCAGGTCATCGCGCGCAACCTGATGCGCGAGATCGAAGTTTTCCTGCCGCTGTCGATCCTCGCCGCGCGCGCCAGCGCCGATGTCGCCGACACGCTGACCACCATCTTCGGCCTGGTCTGGGCGCTGCTGTTCTCGCTGTTCCCGCTGTTCAACCGCGACCGGCTCAGAATCGGCGACCTGCTCGCCGGCACCTGGGTGGTCGAGGCGCCAAAAGTGGCGCTGCTCGAAGACCTTTCGCAGCGCAAGGATCCGGTCGCGGCCCGCTTCCAATTCAGTCCGGCGCAGCTCGACGCCTATGGCATCGCCGAACTGCAGAAGCTGGAGGAAGTGCTGCGCCGCGACGACTATTCCGCGCTGAAGGCGGTGGCGGAGACCATCGCCCGCAAGATCGGCGCCAGGGTCGAGCCGATCGATTCAAAGGCTTTCCTCACCGCCTACTATGGCGAGTTGCGCGCGCATCTCGAACGCAAGCTGCTGCTTGGGAACCGCAAGGCGGATAAGTACGCGCGGTAGCGCGCCTGAGTGATCTCAAATGAAGACGTCTCTGTCAGAACTCGAAATTCAAGAAATGGAAACACGGGCGGCGGCAGCCCAACCCGGTCCGTGGAAATCATGGGTCGAAGGCCGGGATTTCGACGGAGGATCGAACTTCATCCAGACCGGCAATGGGGCAGAACGTGGCGAGGACATAGAAATGTCCGGCGCAACAGTTGCAGACCAGGATTTTATGGCCGCCGCACGTCAGGACCTCCCGCGCCTGATCACGGAAGTGCGCCGACTGCGCGCACTTCTCACTCAGATCAAATAGAAGTCTCAGCGCCCTCGCCTACCCGACCCACTTCTCATAGTCCGACACCAAGAGGTGCACCGGCGAGACGTCCTCGTCGATGTTGGAGAAGCGGCCGATCGGCTCGCGAAAGACGTTGTCGGTGAGGTCGTCATTGACGGTGGAAACCTCGCCGATCAGCACATCCTTGCCCTCGGCCCAGAAGGCGTGCCAGACGCCGGGCAGCAGTGTCACGCTCTGGCCGGGATCGAGCTTCAGCAGGCCGCCGGCCGGCAATCTGGTGATGGTCCCGTCGACCGGTACCGAGACTTCGGCCTTCGGGTCGATGCCGCCGTCGCGGTCGTGCATGAACAGTTCCAGCACCAGCTTGCCGCCGCCGCGGTTGATGATGTCCTCGGCCTTGATGTTGTGGCGGTGCATCGGCGACAGCTGATCCTTGCGCGAAATCATGATCTTCTCGGCATAGAGCATGCCCATGCCGAGCTTCATGTCTTCGTAGCGGCCGTTGCGCACGGTGAACAGGAACAGGCCGAGCTCGTCGAACTTCTCCTGGCCGTAGTCGGTGATGTCCCAGCCGAGGCGCGAGGTGAAGATGGCCGAGGAGTCGGCCTTGTGCGCCTTCATCTCTTCCGGCGACCAATAGGCGAAGGGCGGCATGATGTAGCCGAAGGAGCGGATGAAGGCGTCGGCTTCGCGGATGATGTCGTTGATCTTTGAGCGCTTCATGGGTTCTTTTCCTTCCGGCCGCTGCCTGCTGAAATCTGCCCCTTCCGAATAACCCAATGCCGATCCGCTGTCGACGCAAACCGGCGGTTCTGGACCGTGACATCTGGCCGGATCGGGGCCATAACCCAGTCGGGTTTTGAAGCGCATGTCCTCGTGCCGGAATCGGCAGGCATGCTTTGGACGGTGATCTCATGCCAAGCATAGACGACCTCGACACGCCGGCGATCCTTATCGATGCGGCACGCGCAGAAGCCAACATCAAAAAGGCGCAGGCGCATGCCGACGCGCATGGGTTGAAGCTGCGACCGCATATCAAGACGCACAAGCTGCCTTATTGGGCGAAGAAACAGGTCGGGGCCGGCGCCGTCGGCATCACCTGCCAGAAGATCGGCGAAGCCGAGGTGATGGCCGATGCCGGGCTGACCGACATTTTTCTGCCCTACAACATCCTTGGCCGCGCCAAGCTGGAGCGGCTGAAGGCATTGCATGGGCGCGTGACGCTGTCGGTGACGGCGGACAGCCGTGAGACGCTGGAAGGCCTTGCCGCCACCTTCACGGATACCGACCATCCGTTGCAGGTTCTGGTCGAGTGCGACACCGGCATGGGCCGCTGCGGCGTGCAGAGCGCCGACGATGCACTGGCGCTGGCGAAAGTGATCGACAAGGCCAAGGGGCTCGCCTTCGGCGGGCTGATGACCTATCCGGCGGCGGGCCGCGCCGCCGAGGCGGAAGCGTGGCTGAAGGCCGCGCGCGACGCGCTTGCGGCGGCCGGCCTCGCATGCGAGCGCATCTCCAGCGGCGGCACGCCGGACATGTGGCGTTCCGGCGAGGACAGCGTCGTCACCGAATATCGGCCCGGCACCTACATCTATCTCGATCGCTACCAGGTCGCCAAAGGCGTCGGCACGCTGAACGATTGTGCGCTGACGGTACTCGCCACGGTGGTCAGCCATCCGACCCCGACCCGAGCCATCCTGGACAGCGGGAGCAAGGCACTGTCCTCCGATACGCTGGGGCTGCCGGAGTTCGGCGAGTTGCTGGGCGTGCCCGGCGCCCGCGTCACTGGCTTGAGCGAAGAGCACGGCACCGTCACGCTATCGGACGGCGCCGCATTGCACATCGGCGAGCGCGTGCGCGTCGTTCCCGACCATTGCTGCGTGGTGACGAATTTGTTCGAGCAGGTGCATCTGATCGACGGCGACAAGCTGCTGGAAACGCTGCCGGTTGCGGCAAGGGGGCGGATGGGGTGAGGAGCGGCCTCTCCTTCTCCCCCTGTGGGAGAAGGTGTCGCCGAAGGCGACGGATGAGGGGTGCTCCAGGGAACACCAGCGCCTCACTCCGCTGGAACACCCCTCATCCGTCTCGGCGCTACGCGCCGATCCACCTTCTCCCACAAGGGGAGAAGGTTAGGCCCGCTCCGCCTGCCTTGCCGCAACCCTGCGCATCGCGGTGACGCGGCGCCGGAAAATCTCCGTGCGTATCGCCATCAGATGCAGCGCGAAGAACAGCACCGTGAAGCCGAGCGCCATCACGGCGAGCGGCCACAGCATCGAGGGATCGATGGTCGGGCCGCCGAGGCGGAAAACGGAAGCCGGCTGGTGCAGCGTATTCCACCAGTCGACCGAGAATTTGATGATCGGGATGTTGATGAAGCCGACCAGCGTGATGATGGCGGCGGCCCAGGCGGCGCGGCCGGCATCGTCCAGCGCGCGCGTCAGCGCAATGATGCCGAGATACATCAGGAAGAGCACAAACACCGAGGTCAGCCGGGCGTCCCACACCCACCAGGTGCCCCACATCGGCTTGCCCCAAATGGAGCCGGTGATCAACGCCAGCGCTGTGAAGGTGGCGCCGATCGGGGCCGCCGATTTCAGCGCGACATCGGCCAGCGGATGACGCCAGACCAGCGTGCCAAGCGCCGAGAGCGCCATGATCGTGTAGCACATCATGGCGAGCCAGGCGAAAGGCACGTGGATATACATGATGCGCACCGTGATGCCTTGCTGGAAATCCTCCGGCGCGGTGAAGCTCATATAGAGGCCAACGGCGAGCAGAATCGCCGCGACCGCCGCCAGCCACGGAATGACCTTGTCCGCCAGCCCGACGAAGCGCGTCGGGTTGGCGAGATCGGTCCAGGCGGCAAGCCGTGAGGTGGTATCGCTCATGCCGACCTAAATAGACCGACGATGGATCGAGGGCAATTGGACGGTTGTCGCAGACGGCGCGACCTTCCCTTCTCCCCTTGTGGGAGAAGGTGGATCGGCGCGATAGCGCCGAGACGGATGAGGGGTGTTCCAGCGGAGTGAGACGTCGGCTTTCCCTGGAGCACCCCTCATCCGGCCGCTACGCGGCCACCTTCTCCTTCAAGGGGAGAAGGAGAAGCGCCGTGCTTACGCCGCTTCCGTGACCGGACGGCTGAGGCGCCGGACCTCTTCGTCGTTGAGCAGGCCGCCGGCGCGCAGCAGGCTGGCGAAGCGGCCGTTGCGCAGCGATAGCTCGGTGAAGCCGCCGAACTCGACCACCTTGCCCTTGTCCATGAAGACGACGAGGTCGGCGTCGCGGACCGTGGTCAGACGGTGGGCGATGATGAAGGTCGTGCGGTTGCGGCGCAGCTCGTCGATCGCTTCCTTGACGCGGTCCTCGGTCTCGACGTCGAGCGCGCTGGTCGCCTCGTCGAGCACCAGGATCGGGGCGTCCTTCAGCACGGCGCGGGCAATGGCGATACGCTGGCGTTCGCCGCCCGAGAGCTGGCCGCCACGCTCGCCGACGACAGTGTCGTAGCCGCAGCTCTTGGACAGGATGAAGTCCTGTGCGGCGGCGGCATTGGCAGCAGCGTGCACCTCGTCATTGCTCGCATCGGCGCGGCCGACGCGGATGTTGTCCTCGATCGAACGGTTGAGCAGGCCGGCGTCCTGGAAGACGGTGGCGATCGAATGGCGCAGCGACTTGCGGGTCACCGTGCGGGTATCGATGCCGTCGATCAGGATACGGCCGCTGGATGGCGTGAAGACGCGCTGCAACAGGTTGATGAGCGTCGTCTTGCCGGCGCCGGTCGGGCCGACGATAGCGACCGTCTGGCCAGCCTGGACCTCGAACGAGACGTCCTCGATGCCGTGGCCGGAATTGGCGAACTCGAAGCTGACGTCCTCGAAGCGCACATGGCCGGTGACGTTGGTGAGCTCGCGCAGGCCATCGGGCTCGACGGTTTCGGCGGCCGAGTCTTCAAGACGGTAGAAGTCCTCGAGCTTGGCGCGCGCCTCGGAGATCTGGGTGGTGAAGGCCGACATCTGGTCGAGACGGGCGATCAGCATTCCGGCAAAGCCGGTGAACGCGACGACATCGCCGACGCGGAGCTGGCCACGGGTGACGAGATAGGCGCCGATCGACAGCACGATCATCATCGAGATGGTCGACGACAGGCGGTTCAGCGCATTGGCGATCGCCCACCAGTCGAGCACCGGGTTCTGGGCGTCGAGCAGGTCCTTGACGTAACGCTTCAACGTCGCGGTCTCATGGCCGATGCGGTTGTAGCTCTGCAGCACGGCGACATTGCTGACGCTATCGGACACATGGGCAAAGACGGTGTGGTAGTGGCGCTCGACTGCTGTCTGCCCCGACTTGGTATGGCGCATGACGATACGGCCGATGCCGACGTAAAGCACGCCGAGGCCGAGCAGCACAACGGACATGCGGATATCCATGGCAAGCGCAGTCGGCACCAGCAGCACCAGCGCGATTGCCGTCGACAGATGCACGCGCATGAATTCGAGCCACAGGCTGAACAGGGTCTCGACGGCGCGCAGCAGCGTGTGCAGCGAATTGGACGTGCCGCGCTGGTGATGCCAGGCGAGCGGCATGGTGATCACGCGTTCAAAGGACTGGCAGAGCACTTCGGAACGGCGGGCATGGGCGAAGCGATCGGCGCCGCGCGCAACCAGCACGAAGGCGACGACGTTGAAGATGCCGAGAGCGGCCCAGACGGCGAGCGTCGAGAACACCGGGCCTTTTTCCGAGATGGCGCCGATCACCCGGCCGAGCAGGATCGGCTCGAGGATTGCGATTGCCGCGAGCGCCACGTTGGCTCCGCAAATCAGCGCGACACGCTTCTTGTCGGCCGCCAGATAACCCAGCGCTCTTAAGTAGATCTGCAGAAGTGACACTTCAGCTACTCCGCCAAACTCTTGTAAGTGCTCAATGCCGGTTTTGTGCACCGCACCATTTTCTGACACGTATCGGTTAATGTGTCGCGAAACAATGCGTCGTCTATCCCTTCCGTTCCCATTTAGCGAACAAAAGATGACGACGGTACGAAATCTGACGTGATCACCTAACGGTTTGAGATAAAAGGTGAAATGTCAGCCTTGCGGCAAAATAATGGCACTTACCCCGCACTGCCACATTTTTAATCACATGCTGCTTGCTTAGCCTGCCCTAAAGGAAGGCATGTGACCGGGCGCGGGAGCCTCGCCAAGTAAAAAACGGCGATCGGCCGCGCATCCCGGGGGACGCGCGGCCGACAAGCCAAGCCTTTGATTTTACGCAGGTATCCTGACGACGACCTCGGTCTTGCCGCCGGCCTTCGGCTCAAAAGACGTCGCTTTTTTCTTCGAGCCGTCGACTTCTAGCGAGATCGACTTGGTCTTTTTGTCGCGGATGACGCGAAGCTTGATTTCGCCGTCGAACATCTTGAGCGTCGCGGCGTAGCCGTCCCAGTGCCCGGGCAGCTTCGGCCTAAACGTGATCTCCTTGCCGCGCCGCTCTATGCCGAGAATGCCTTCCACGGCGGCGCGGTAAAGCCAGCCGGCCGAGCCCGTGTACCAGGTCCAGCCGCCACGGCCGCCCTTGCCTTCGCCGGAATAGATGTCGGCGGCCACGACATAAGGCTCGACGCGATAATGCTCGGCCGCCGCTTCGTCCGAAGCGTGATTGACCGGGTTCAGCATCGAGAAGCAGCGATAGGCCTCGTCGGTGCGGCCCATTTCCGCCAGCGCGATGACGAACCAGGTGGCGGCATGGGTGTACTGCCCGCCATTCTCGCGCACGCCCGGCGGATAGCTCTTGATGTAGCCGGGGTCCTTCTGGCTCTTGGAGAAGGGCGGCGTGAACAGCTTGACGATCTTGAGCTCGTCGTCGACCAACATCTCGGTCGCCTGCTCCATGGCCGTCGTCGAGCGCGCGGGATCGCCCTCGCCCGACATCACGCTCCAGGACTGGGCGATGGAGTCGATCTTGCACTCGTCCGAATTGTGCGAGCCGAGCGGCGTGCCGTCGTCGAAGCTGCCGCGCCGGTACCACTGGCCGTCCCAGGCGGTGCTTTCCAGGGCACGCTTGAGCACGTCAGCGTGCTTGACCCAGGCCTGCGCCCGTTTGGCGTCGCCCTGCCCCTTGGCGACAGGGGCAAAGTCGGTGAGCGTCTTCAACAGGAACCAGCCCAGCCACACGCTCTCGCCCTTGCCACCCTCGCCGACACGGTTCATGCCGTCGTTCCAGTCGCCGCCGAGGATGAGCGGCAGGCCGGCAGGGCTGCTGCGCTTGATCGCGAGATCGAGCGCCCGCGCGCAATGGTCATAGAGCGGCGCGGTGGTCTTGGTGATCTCCGGCGTGAAGAAGGCGTCATGCTCGCCCTCGCCGAGCTGCTGCCCGTCGACGAAGGGCAACTGCTCCTTGAGTATCCCAGCGTCGCCCGTCACCTCGATGTAGCGGGCCGTCGCATGCGCCAGCCAGACGACGTCGTCCGAGATCATGGTGCGCACCCCGGCGTCGGTACGCGGCAGCCACCAGTGCTGCACGTCGCCTTCGGGGAACTGCCGGCGCGCGGCATTGAGGATCTGGTCGCGCGCCAGCTTCGGGTCGTGCGCCAGAAGGGCAAGCGTGTCCTGCAACTGGTCGCGGAAGCCGAAAGCGCCGCTCGCCTGGTAGAAGGCCGAGCGCGCGCGGATGCGGCAGGCCAGGCTCTGGTAAGGCAGCCAGTGGTTGACCATGGCGTTCATCGCCTCGTCCGGCGTCTCGACCTGGATGGTGTCGAGGAAGCCGCGCCAGGCCTTTTCGTTGTCGGCCAGGCGCTGGTCGAAATCCTTGCCGCGATGGGTCTGCGCCAGCGCGCTCGCTTCGGCGGGCGTTGCCGCGTCGCCAAGCAGCCAGAGCAGCGTGACGTCGCCGCCGGCAGGGATGTCGATGTCGCTGGCGAGAACCGCGCAGGGATCGTCGCCCGCCTCGATGCGGCCGGAGAGCGCAAGCCCGCCAAGCACGGCCTGCGGATATTCGGTCGTACCGTGCCTGCCGACGAACTCGGAACGGTCCGCGGTCACCGAATGGACGGGATGGCTTGCCGCCAGGAAGGCGACGCGCTCGCCGAAATCGAGCCCATAGGGGTTCTGCGCCAGCATGGCGCCGGTCACCGCGTCCCGGGAAGGCACGATGGTCGCCGCGGTGCGCGAGCGATGACCGCCCAGCACCCATTCGGCGTAGGCATAGACGCGCAGGCGCGCCGGCACGGAACCCGAATTCTGGATGCGCAACCGGCTGATCTTCACCGGATCGACAGGATCGACGACCTGCGTCAAATCCATCGACAGCGGCCCGCGCTTCGAGCGGAACGTCGAGAAGCCCTGGCCGTGCCAGGTCTCATAGGTCATCGACGGATCGCGAACCGTCGCTGCCATCGGCGAGAACGCCTTGCCGCTGGCGTGGTCGAAGATATAGAAGCCCTCGCCCGGCCGGTTCGACACCGGGTCGTTCGACCATGGCGTCAGCTGATAGTCGCGGCTGTTGCGGCTCCAGGTGAAACCGGCGCCTTCCGCCGAGACGTGGAAGCCGAAGGAAGCGTTGGAGATCACGTTGATCCAGGGCTGCGGTGTCGAGCGCCGCCCGGTCAGCCGCGTGACATAGTGGCGGCCGTCGCCGTCAAAGCCGCCGAAGCCGTTCCAAAGTCTGAGACCACCGCCGTCGGCGGCGATGTCGGCCCCGCCCCGGCTTGCCGGGACCGGCAAGGGCAGCGGCGGAACGGGCTCGCGCGGCGAGCCGCCCTCGGCCTGCAGCAAGGCATCGCGGGCCTGGAGCGCCGCTGTCTCGGCGCGTTCGAGCTGATCGAAGATCGTGCCGTTGCGGGTATGCAGCACGACGCGCGCCACCGACAGCAAGGTCTTGTAGGTCGGCTCGTCCATCAGGTCGCGGCGTACCGCGAAGATGTGCTGGCGCGGCCCGAGCTCGCGGCCGCGCAGGCGGCTGTTCTCGCACAGCGTCTCCACCGCGCGCTGCAGGTCCTGCACATAGGACGAGGCCTGCTCGTTGACGACGACGAAGTCGATCATCATGCCACGGGCCCGCATATACTCCTGGAAGCGGAGCGCCTGGGCGACGATCTCGAGATCGGCGACGTCGCCGATGCGCACGAGGAAGATCGGGAAATCGCCGGAGATGCTGGTCGGCCACAGGCTCGACTGGCGGCCGAGGCCCGACGCGATGGATTCCGCCGGCAGGCGCAGGAACGGATCGGGATATATCAAGTAGCGCGCCAGCTTCTGCACATTGGCGGCGTCGGTGAGGCTGAGGCCGAGATGGCGCGTCTGCACCTGGCTGCGCGTCCAGGCAAGCATGGCCTGGCGGGCAAAACTCTCCTGGTGGTCGAGCCGGGCGATCGCCTCGTCGAGCTCGTCGCGATTGACGCCGACGGCCGTCCAGAAGGTCAGCGATACCTTCTTGTTGGCCGGCACGCGCACCTGACGGCGCAGCGCCGCCACCGGGTCGAGCGTGAAGCCCTGGCTGCCGGAAAGCCTGACGCCGGGGTCGAACGCGACGGCATCGGCGATGGTGCGGCCACGGCCGATGAAGGCGCGCCGGTCGGTCTCGGCCTCGGCATCGCGCGACGGACCCGACGGGTCGGTGACGAAATGCACCATGGTGAGGTCGGGATCGTTCTTGTCGCGCTTGCGCCGCGTGGCGAAGATGGCGCCGTTGTTCGGCGCGATCTCGGTCTCGACGAACATCTTGGAGAACGCCGGATGCGCGTTGTCCGAGGCTTCGTTGCCGAGCACCAGCTCGGCGAAGGAAGTCACCTCGATATACCGGTCGGTGGCGCCGTCATTGTAGAGCGTGATGCGGCGGCCCTCGCCGTTGCCTTCGGAAATGACGATGCACTCGACTTCGGAACGCAGCGAGCCCACCGTCTTGGTGAAGCTCGCCTTGTCGTCGCCGAACAGCGTCTGGACGCGCTCGCCTTCGGCGCGCTTCGGTTCCGCCGTGGCCGACCACCAGTCGCCCGTCGCGGTGTCGCGCAGGAAGATGTAGGAGCCGAGGCGATCCTCGCTCGGGTCCGGCTGCCAGCGGGTGACGGCAAGCTCGCCGAAGCGGCTGTAGCCGGAGCCTGTCGCGGTGACCATGACCGAATAGCGGCCGTTGGACATGACGTTGGTCGCGCGCAGCGCCTTGATCGGGTCGAGGACGACGCGGCTGTCGGGGCTCTCGGCCTCGGTCTCGTCCTTGGAGCGCTCGTCGGCCTCCGTCCGGACGGTCGCGGTCGGAATGTCGCGGGGCGCCTTCTCCTGCAACAGGAGCTCGGCCGACTCGATCACCGGGTCGCTGTGGAAGCGCTCGCGCAGCCGGCCCTCGAAAATGGCGTCGGCTACCGCCGCGATCGACATGCCGGAATGGTGCGCCATGTAGTTCTGCACCACGGCGTGGTCGGTGCCCTCGGGCACGCGCTGCGGCGTGAAATCGACCGCGTCGTAGAAGCCGTGACGGCCGAGCGCGCCGATAGAGCGCAGCCGCTGCAGGTTCTGCACCGCTTCGCGCGGGCTGAACTGAGCCGCCAGGATCGTCGCGTAGGGCGCGATCACGGTGTTCTGGCCAAGGCCGCGCTTCAGGCCGAGGCCAGGCACGCCGAAATTGGTGTACTGGTAGGTCAGCTCACGGTCGCGGGCGTTGTAGGCCGCTTCCGAAATGCCCCAGGGCACGTTCTTGGAGCGCGCATACTGGATCTGGCGCTTGATGATCAGCTTGCTGGTCTGGTTGAGGATCGAGCCCTGCGGCTCCTTCATCACCAGCGGCGGCATCAGGTACTCGAACATCGAGCCCGACCAGGACATCAGCGCGCCCTGGAAGCCGATCTCGACGATCGGCCGTCCGAGACGGAACCAATGCTCGGTCGGCAGGTCGCCCTTGGCGATGGCGAACAGGCTGGTGAGCCGCGCCTCCGAGGCGAGCAGGTCGTAGCAGCTCTCGTCGAGCTGGCGGTCCTCGACGCGGTAGCCGATCGACAGAAGCTTGCGCTCCTGCCGCATCAGGAAGGAGAAATCCATCTCGAAGGCGTAGCGACGGCAGCGCTCGCGCAGCGCAAGCAGCTTGGCACGCAGCGCCGAAACCGCGCTCTCGTCATTGTGCGAGTCATGCACATGGGCTTCGCAGGTCGCTTCCAGCCGCTCCGCCCAGTCGGCAATGACATCGCTCTTCGGCGAAGCCGCCTCGGTGTGGATGGCGGTGGCGAGCTTGCGGATCTCGCCCGCGAGCACGGCAAGGTTGATGGTGCGGATCGACGCCATCTCAGGCTGCGCCTTGATGGTCGCGACGGCGCGACGCATGCCGTCGAGACGGTCGGCCAGGCGCTGGCGCAGCGGTCGCAACTGCCGGCGGTCGTCCGGCAATTCGTCCAGGCTTTCGTCGAGAATGGTGACGGTGTCAATGATGCCTTCGAAATCGCCTTGCAGATGCACGGACGGCGCTTCGGCCCATTCGGCGCAGGAGGCCGCCACGGCGACAAGGTGGCCGGCGAGATTGCCGCTGTCGACCGCCGAGATGTAGAGCGGATAAAGCGGCTTCAGCGTCGTCGTGTCGTACCAGTTGTAGAGATGGCCGCGATCGCGCGGCATGTTCTCGATGGTCGTCATCGTGGCGTCGATGCGGGTGATGGCGTCCGACAGGCTGATCCAGCCGAAGTCGCGCGCCGACACCACCGAAAGCAGATAGACGCCGATATTGGTCGGCGAGGTGCGCGGCGCCACCACCGGCGCCGGGCTTTCCTGGAAGTTGTCCGGCGGCAGGTGATGCTGCTCGGCGGTCACGAAGGTCTCGAAATAATGCCAGGTGCGGCGCGCGAAGGTGCGCAGCGCGTGAATGTCGGCGGCCGAGATGCGCAACCTGTCCTCGGTCTCGGCCGAACGGCTGATCCAGCAGGCGACGGCGGGCGACGCGATCCAGAAAATGGCGAAGAAGAAGGCGACGAAGGCGCCGGTGGAATCGGCGAGCACCGGAATCGCCAGGCCGACGACGCCGATGATGACCGCGCCATACATCATGCCGTAATAGGCGCCGAGATCGTTGCCGCCCTTGGCTGCCTGCGAGGCGGTGCGCCATTCGAGCAGGTTCTGCCGGCTGACGAAGAGCCGGTAGATGGTGCGGACGATGGCATCTCCCATCATCCAGGCGAGATGCGCCATCAACAGCACTTTGAGCGCCACAAGCGCCGTGCCAAACACCGTGTCGCGCGCCAAAGCAGAGAAATGGCCGCGCGGCGTCTGGTCGCCGCTCTTGGGCAGGATGCCGTTCACGATGTCGAAGGTCGGCGCCATGAACAGGCTGAGGATCATCAGGGCCTGCCACTGCGCGGCCTGGGTGAAGGGCAGCAGCGTCCAGCCGGCGACGCAGGCCATGACCCAGAAGATCGGGGTGACCGAGCGGCGCAGATTGTCGACCATCTTCCAGCGCGACAGCGCCGGCACGCCGGAGCGCGGATCGAAGATATAGCCGAGCAGCTGCCAGTCGCCGCGCGCCCAGCGATGGTGGCGCGAGGCGTCGACCGAATAGCGGGTCGGATAATCCTCGACCAGCTCGACGTCGGTGACCAGCGCCGCGCGCGACAGGGCGCCTTCGAGCAGATCGTGGCTGAGAATGGTGTTCTCGTCGATGCGGTCCTTCAGCGCCGCCTCGAAGGCGTCGACATGGTAGAGGCCCTTGCCGGTGAAAGAACCGTCGCCGAAGACGTCCTGGTAGATGTCGGAGACGGCGAAGACATAAGGGTCGAGGCCGCGATTGGCCGAAAAGACGCGCTGGAAGAAGGAGGCGTCGTCGCCGCTGGTCAGCGAAGCGGTGATGCGCGGCTGCAGGATGGTGTAGCCGGCGCTGACGACGCGCTTGACCGGATCGAAATGCGGGCGGTTCAGCGGATGGGCGAGCTTGCCGACCAGGCTCGAAACCGCATCGCGCGTGGTGCGCGTGTCGGCGTCGAGGGTCATCACATAGACGACCTTTTCCGGCAGCGGCACGTCGAGCGGCAGGAAGGTGGTGTCGCTGTCGCCACGCAGCAGAAGGTTCAGCTCATGCAGCTTGCCGCGCTTGCGCTCCCAGCCCATCCAGCAGCCCTGCGCCTGGTTGTAGAGCCGGCGGCGATGCAGGAGGTAGAAGCGCGGCGAGCCTTCCGACGGATAACGGGCGTTGAGCCTGGCGATCTCGTCGCGGGCATATTGCAGGATCTCGATATCGGCGGCGTCGATCTCAGTCTTGGAATCCGGCCAGTCGGACAATAGAGCGAAATGGATTTCTTCCGCCGTGTTGGCGAGGTGATGCACCTCGATGTTGCGGATGTTTTCCTCGACGTCGTCGCGCGAGCCGATCAGCGAGGGCACCACGACCAACGTGCGCGACGCGGCCGGGATGCCGTGCTTGTTGTAGTCGTAGCCGACAAGCCTGGTCGGTTTCAGGAACAGCGCCACCACGGTGTTGAAGAAGGCCAGCGCGCCTTCGCTGGCCGGCACCGCGAACAGCGCCAGCATCAGCGTGATCGATTCCACCGACAGGCCGAGATTGGCGAGCGCCCTGCCCGACAGCACGAGCAGCAGCGCCGTCAGCAGGAAGACCGGCCCGACGATGCCCATCCAGCCGGCGCTGGCAAAGCCGCGCTTGAAGGTCACATAGAAAGGCGGCCGGTAGCCGATCGCCTTTTCCAGTTCCTGCCGGCGCGGGCCGACCAGGAAGAAGCCTACATCGGTGTGCACGTCGGGATCGGCGGTTTCGGGCACGCCGGACGCATCGGTGACGCCGGGCGTGTGGCCGGCAAGCTCGATCGCCTTCTCGGCCACCCGGTATTCGGACAGCTCCGAGCGCCGCGCCAGCTGCTCGATCGCGGTGCGGTACTGGTCGCGCGAGAAGAAATCGAGGTCGGCGAAATCGGTCTTCTCGCGCAGCAGCGTGTCGATGCGGCTGACGCCTTCGAACCAGACCGTCCAGTCGACGTCGTTGATGAGGCGCAGGCCGCGGATGATGTTGCCGGTGGTGACGTTGCCGCCGGACAGCGTCTGGTGCTCGGAGATGATAATCTCCTCGGCATCCGATCCGGTCTTTTCGAGCTCGCCTTCCAGCCATTCCAGCGCGCGGCCGGCGTTCTGCGACCCGTCGCGCAGGCGGTAGAGCAGCTGGGTGGCGAACGTGGTGTCCTGCGCATGCGCGCTGTAGTTGGACAGGATCCTGGTGCGGTCGGCATTGTCGTCGGTCGCCAGGACGCGGTCGGCGACCTCGTTGGCGACGTGGCGCATCTGCCTGGTGCGATCGACGCGCACGGCGATGCGGCGCAGGTTCTCGATCAGCACGAAGCGCAGCAGCGACGGCAGCGCCCAGAGCTCGCCGATCTTCATCGGCTCGACCGACTGGAAGCCCTCGACGATCGCCTTGAACATGCTGGCCGAGACCGAGCTGTCGGAATGCTCGACATAGCTCCAGGCAACGACGAAGGCGCGCGGCAGCACCGTGCCGTCGCCGAGCGTGAGCGTCGGCAGCTGGCGATAGAAGCGGCGCGGCAGGTCGCGCTTAACCTGGAAGATGGTCTCCTCAACCAGGTAGTTGTTGTCGAGCAGCCATTGCGCGGCCGGCGTTATGGTCTCGCCCTTGGCCTGGGCGGCATTGGTCGAGCGGTAGACTTCGAGGATCTTCTTGGCGCTGTCGCGGATGCGGGCCTGGAACTCGAACGGGGCGAGGCCGAACAGTTCCTTGACCTCGCCCTTGGCGAGCGCGACGCCCAAGGCGCGCAGCCGGTCCTCGGGCAGGAAATTCGAGCGTATCGGCGCTTCCGTCACCGTCGGGAAGCCGGCGCTTGTCTGTTCGATCTTGTTCGGATTCGTCTGAATGTTCATTGAAAATTCCGTAAGCGGGGGCGCAATGCGGCGTCACCGCCACGGCAATGGCCCTAAAACCGGTTCAATTGCAATTGGTTGCATGACTGATCGGCCGAAAGTTTGTTTTGCGCACCACAACAGGGGCGTGCCCTTTCGACAGCTCGTGGGCGAACGCCCCTCGCTCTTCGCCCCCGGTTGGATCAGGGCAAGGATTCAGGCTTTTTCGTGATACATGCAAGGGGCCGGGCGATAATTCGCCCGAGCCGCGATCATGTTTGGCAACAGCCGTTAATGGTTGGCGGCGAGGCGGTGGAGCTCGATCACGAAAAGCAGGCCCTGCCCCTTGGGCTGAAGCCGCAATTCCGGGCTGTCCCGGTCGAGGATCAGCGTATCGAGCGGTCCCAGGCTCGACGCATCGTCCGTGAAGAGCGTGAAGCCTGCGTCGACGGCCAGAACCAGCGTCGTGTCGGCGCGCGGCGAGATGCGAATTTCACCGGAGAGCGCCCGGCGCTCGACCTTATGGGCCATGCGGCCACGGCGGGTCATGACGTTGAGATCAGTGATGGGGCCGCCGATCAGCGCCGCCCCGGTCGGCACGTCGCCTGAGAAGGCTAGTGGCGCCGAGGCCGTGGTCAGCGGCGCCGGCGGCTGGCCGGCGATGTCGAGGACGATCCCCTCGCCTTCCAGCACCGACAGCGTGCGGTCGATGCCGGCGAAACTCGAGAACGGCCCACTGGTTTCGACTTTAGCCATCGAGATGCGCCAGTCGAAATCGTCGAGCCCGGCGCCATCAGGCGAGACGGCGATCTCGGTCGTCGTGCCGCCGCCATTCTTCCACGGCATGACTTTGTAGTCGGCGGCACGAAGGATGCGCATCGCTTTAGCCCAGGATGCCCGGCAGGTTGAGCTGGTGCTCCTTGGCACACTCGACGGCGATGTCGTAGCCGGCATCGGCATGACGCATCACGCCGGTCGCCGGGTCGTTCCACAGCACACGCTCCAGGCGCTTGGCAGCGTCCGCCGTGCCATCTGCGACGATCACCATGCCGGCATGCTGGGAGAAGCCCATGCCGACGCCGCCGCCATGATGCAGCGACACCCAGGTCGCGCCGGACGCGGTGTTGAGCAGCGCGTTGAGCAGCGGCCAGTCGGAAACGGCGTCGGAGCCGTCCTTCATCGCTTCGGTCTCGCGGTTCGGCGAGGCGACCGAGCCGGAATCGAGGTGGTCGCGGCCGATGACGACCGGCGCCTTGAGCTCGCCCTTGGCCACCATCTCATTGAAAGCGAGGCCGAGCCGGTGGCGGTCGCCGAGGCCGACCCAGCAGATGCGCGCCGGCAGGCCCTGGAACGAGATGCGCTCGCGCGCCATGTCGAGCCAGTTGTGCAGATGGGTGTTGCCGGGGGTGAGCTCGCGCACCTTGGCGTCGGTCTTGTAGATATCCTCCGGATCGCCGGAGAGCGCGGCCCAGCGGAACGGGCCGATGCCGCGGCAAAACAGTGGCCGGATGTAGGCCGGCACGAAGCCCGGGAAGGCGAAGGCGTTCTCGAACCCTTCGTCCTTGGCGACCTGGCGGATGTTGTTGCCGTAGTCGAGCGTCGGCACGCCGGCGTTCCAGAACGCCACCATCGCCTCGACATGCTCGCGCATCGAGGCGCGCGCCGCCTTCTCGACTGCCTTCGGATCGCTGACGCGCTTCTCGCGCCACTCGGCCATCGTCCAGCCCTTGGGCAGATAGCCGTTGATCGGGTCATGCGCCGAGGTCTGGTCAGTGACCATGTCGGGGCGGATGCCGCGCTTGAACATCTCCGGCACGATCTCGGCGGCGTTGCCGAGCAGGCCGACCGACTTCGCCTCGCCGGCCTTGGTCCAGCGATCGATCATCTCCATCGCCTCGTCGAGCGTCTCGGCCTTCTCGTCGAGATAGCGGGTGCGCAGGCGGAAATCGATCGAATCCGGGTTGCACTCGATGGCAAGGCAGGAGGCGCCCGCCATGACGGCGGCCAGAGGCTGGGCGCCGCCCATGCCGCCGAGACCGCCGGTCAGGATCCACTTGCCCTTGAGGTTGCCGTTGTAGTGCTGGCGGCCGGCCTCGACAAAGGTTTCATAGGTGCCCTGCACGATGCCTTGCGTGCCGATATAGATCCACGAGCCGGCCGTCATCTGGCCGTACATCATCAGGCCCTTCCTATCGAGTTCGTTGAACTTCTCCCAGGTTGCCCAGTGCGGCACGATGTTGGAATTGGCGATGAGCACGCGCGGGGCGTTGGAATGGGTCTTGAAGACGCCGACCGGCTTGCCGGACTGGACCAGCAGCGTCTCGTCCTCGCCCAGCGTCTTCAGCGACGCGACGATGCGGTCGAAATCGTTCCAGGTGCGCGCCGCCCGGCCGATGCCGCCATAGACGACGAGCTCGTTCGGGTTCTCGGCGACCTCCGGATCGAGATTGTTCATCAGCATGCGCAGCGGCGCCTCGGTCGTCCAGTAGCGGGCGTTGAGCTTGTCGCCGCGGGGGCTGCGCACTTCGCGGATGTTGTGGCGTGGATCGTTCATCATTGTCCCTTTCGAGTAAGGCGGCGCCTCAGCGCCCGGCCCAGTCAATGGCGGTTTCGAGGATGTTCTTCAGCGTGGCGCGGATCGGCGCGGCATAGGTCGCGTCGTAGGGCACCGGCCAGTTCTCGGGTGAGCCCTTCTCGGCCGGCTCGCGCATGTAGCCGCGGTTGGAGAGCTCCATCTGCAGCGCGTGGACACCATTCCGGGGCTGGCCGAAGCTTCTGGTGATCCAGCCGCCCTTGAAGCGGCCGTTGACCACCCAGGTCTCGCCGGTCGCGGCCAGGATGGCGGCCACCTTTTCCTGCAGCGCCTGATCGGTGCTCTTGCCGTCATTGGTGCCGAGATTGAAGACCGGCAGCGTGCCTTCGAACAGCCTCGGCAGGACCGAGCGGATCGAGTGGCAGTCGTAGAGCACGATCTTTTCATGCATGCCGCGCAGCCGATCGATCTCGGCCTGCAGGGCAGCGTGGTAGGGTGCGAAATAGGTCTCGCGGCGCCGGTCGATCTCGGCCGGCGTCGGCTCGTTGCCCATACGGTAGAGCGGGTCACCGTCAAAAGTCTCCGTCGGGCAAAGGGTAGTCGTCGCCTGCCCGGGATAGAGCGAGACGCCGGACGGATCGCGGTTGACGTCGATGACCGTGCGCGAAATGGCGGTGTGCACGACGGTCGCGCCGAGATCCTTGGCGAAATCGTAGAGATTGTCGATCCACCAGTCGCAGTCGCGACGGCCAAGCCAGGTCGAGACCAGCCGGCCGTCAAGGCCAGCAAGGTCGATGCCCGTGTGCGGGATCGAGACCAGCAGCGGCGCGGTGCCCTGGGTGACAGTGAGCCAGTTGGGCGAGGTCATGAGAGACCTCCGTAAGTTGGAGCTCTACGGCGCCCCCCTCTGCCCTGCCGGGCATCTCCCCCTCTTGGGGGGAGATTGGCTGTCACGCCGGCCTTCGCCAATCGCCGACGCTGCAAGAGGGGCGGCGCCAAAGAAGCTGCTGATCTCCCCCCTGGAGGGGGAGATGTCCGGCAGGACAGAGGGGGGCGCGAAGGATCGCGGCCTATCAGGGCATGCATCCTCACGACGCAATTCCCGGCAACGCCACCGCGCTCGCCGCCTTCACCGTGGCACCGTTGCGCACCATGGCGATCGCCTTCTCCATGTCGGGATGGAAATGACGGTCATTGTCGAGATGCGGGACTTCGGCCCGGACCAGCTTGCGCACCGCTTCCAGCGCCTCGCTGGATGCAAGCGGCTGATGGAAGTCGCAGCCTTGGGCTGCGGCCAGCAACTCGATGCCGATCACGGCGGTCGCGTTCTCGATCATGCCGAGCAACCGGCGCGCGCCGTGCGCCGCCATCGAGACATGGTCTTCCTGGTTGGCCGAGGTGGGGATGGAATCGACGCTCGCCGGGTAGGCCTTCTGCTTGTTTTCCGAAACGAGGGCCGCCGCCGTCACCTGCGGGATCATGAAGCCTGAGTTCAAACCCGGCTTCGGCGTCAGGAAGGCCGGCATGCCCGAAAGCGCCGGGTCGACCAGCATGGCGATACGCCGCTCCGACAGCGAGCCGATCTCGCAGACCGCAAGCGCGATCATGTCGGCGGCGAAGGCCACCGGCTCGGCGTGGAAATTGCCGCCCGAAAGCGCGGTGTCGTCCTCGGCGAAGATCAGCGGATTGTCGGTGACGCCATTGGCCTCGGTCCGAAGCGTGTCAGCGGCCTTGCGCAGCACGTCGAGGGCGGCGCCCATCACCTGCGGCTGGCAGCGCAGGCAGTACGGATCCTGCACGCGCTCGTCGCCGACGCGGTGCGATTCACGGATCGCGCTGCCGGCCATCAGGTTGCGCAGGGCATCGGCCGTCTCGATCTGGCCGCGATGCTTGCGCAACAGATGGATGCGCGGGTCGAAGGGGGCGTCGGAGCCCTTTGCGGCGTCGGTCGACAGCGCGCCGGCGACCAGTGCCGACTGATAGAGCGTCTCCGCCTCGAACAGGCCGGCGAGAGCGAAAGCCGTCGAGAACTGGGTGCCGTTGAGCAGGGCCAGGCCTTCCTTGGCGCCGAGCGTCACCGGCTCCAGCCCGTGCGAGACGAAGGCCACCTTGGCCGGGAAGCGGCCATGCGGGGTGAAGCATTCGCCGACGCCGATCATCACGGCCGTCATATGGGAAAGCGGTGCGAGGTCGCCTGAAGCGCCGACCGAGCCTTGCGCCGGTACGACGGGGATGACGTCGTTGGCGAGCATGGCTTCCAGCAATTCGATGGTCTGGGGCCGCACGCCGGAGGCGCCCTGGGCGAGGCTGGCGAGCTTCAGTGCCATCATCAGCCGCACCACGGCGACGGGCATCGGCTCGCCGACGCCGGCGGCATGCGACAGCACGATGTTGCGCTGGAGCGTTTCGAGATCGTTGGCCGGAATGCGGACGCTGGCGAGCTTACCGAAGCCGGTGTTGATGCCATAGACCGGCTCGCCCTTGGCGACGATGCGGGCCACCGCTTCGGCGCTCGCCTTGATCTTCGGCCGGCAAGCAGCGTCGAGCTTCGGCACGGCGCCGCGATAGATGGCGCGCCAGTCGGCAAGCGTCGCGTTGCCGGGCGTCAGGGTAAGTTCGGTCATTGTCCTCTCCAGATACGGGCATGGAGCGGGTTGAAGCCCATGCGGTAGACGAGTTCGGCCGGGCGCTCGATGTCCCAGATGGCGAGATCGGCCGATTTGCCGGCTTCAAGCGTGCCGGTGTTGCACAGCAGGCCAAGGGCGCGCGCGGCTTCGCGGGTGACGCCGGCAAGGCATTCGTCGACAGTCATGCCGAACAGCGTCGCGGCCATGTTCATGGTGAGCAGCAGCGAAGTGAGCGGCGAGGTGCCGGGATTGGAATCGGTGGCGACAGCCATCTTCACGCCGTGGCGGCGGAAGAGATCGACCGGCGGCTTCTTGGTCTCGCGGATGAAGTAGTAGGCGCCGGGTAGGATGCCCGCAACGGTGCCGGCCTTGGCCATCGCCGCAGCGCCCTCCGCGTCCGTATATTCGAGGTGGTCGGCCGACAGCGCGCCATAGCGGGCGGCAAGGGCCGCGCCATGCAGGTTGGAGAGCTGATCCGCATGCAGCTTCACCGGCAGGCCGAGCGCCTTGGCCTTGTCGAAGACGCGCGCCATCTGTTCCGGCGAGAATGCAATGCCCTCGCAAAAACCATCGACGGCGTCGGCGAGCTTTTCAGCGGCGACCTGCGGCAGGATGGTGTTGGCGACGAGATCGATGAACGCGTCCTTGTCGCCCCTGGCTTCGGGCGGCAGCGCATGCGCGGCAAGACAAGTCGTGCGGACGGTAACGGGGCGCTCGTTGCCCAGCCGACGGGCGGCGCGCAGCGACTTCTTCTCATTGTCGGCATCGAGGCCGTAGCCCGATTTCACCTCGACGGTGGTGACGCCTTCGGCCATCAGCGCGTCGAGGCGCGGCAGCGTCTGGGCGACCAGCTCGTCTTCGCCGGCGGCGCGCAGCGACTTGACCGAGGAGACGATGCCGCCGCCGGCGCGCGCCACTTCCTCATAAGTGGCGCCGGCCAGCCGCATCTCGAATTCGTTGGCGCGATTTCCCGCATAGACCAGATGCGTATGGCAATCGATCAGGCCGGGCGTGATCCAGCGGCCAGCGCAATCGACGGTCTCGGCGCCCTGCCCGGCAGCGGCCGGCATATCGGCCTCGGGGCCGGCATAGACAATAAGCCCATCGCGCGCGGCGACCGCGCCTTTCTCGACGATGCCGAGACCGGCCGCACCATCGGCCAAGGTCGCCAGGCGCGCATTGCGCCAGACCCGATGGCCGCTCTTTCCGTTTGCTCCACCCATCATCTTTTCCATTTGATTGGATGGCGATTATGTATATACATATTAAAACGCGGCGCAAGTGGTATCGTCGCTGGCGCGTTCAGATTCGGAGAGAAAAGTGACGGCGATCTTTGCGGAACAGGCGCTGCTGCCCGGTGGTTGGCAGGGCAATGTAAGGATCGCCTTCGACGGCGGCC
The DNA here is from genome assembly GCF_057784215.1 of Mesorhizobium sp. CNPSo 4661. Lineage (NCBI taxonomy): Bacteria > Pseudomonadati > Pseudomonadota > Alphaproteobacteria > Hyphomicrobiales > Phyllobacteriaceae > Mesorhizobium > Mesorhizobium sp. CNPSo 4661. The sequence continues at coordinate 127,720 of NZ_JBWGIO010000003.1, forward strand.
GCTTCTCCACGGTCGAGGCTGGCGCTTCCGCGCAGGCCGGCGACGAGCGCCATGCCATCGTCGTGCCGGGCATGCCCAATCTGCACAGCCACGCCTTCCAGCGCGGCATGGCAGGTCTTGCCGAGTTGCGCGGCCCTTCGGCCGACAGTTTCTGGAGCTGGCGCGAGGTGATGTACCGCTTCGCCCTGTCGATGACGCCGGACCAGGTCGAGGCGGTCGCGTCACAGCTCTATGTCGAAATGCTGGAGGCCGGCTTCTCGCGCGTCGGCGAATTTCATTACCTGCATCACGACCGCGACGGAAAGCCTTACGCCAACATCGCCGAGATGGCGGAGCGGATCGCCGCCGCGGCCGCCGACACCGGCATCGGGCTGACGCTGCTGCCTGTCTTCTATGCCCATTCCGCCTTCGGCGGCGCCGCCCCGAACGAGGGCCAGCGGCGATTCATCAATGATGTCGAACGCTTCGGACGTCTGCTTGGGAAAGCCCGCGAGGGCGTTCGCTCGTTGGAGCAGGCCGTCGTCGGTGTCGCGCCGCACAGCCTGCGCGCCGCAACGCCGGACGAGCTCAATGCGGTCGCGGCGATGGCACCGGACGGACCGATCCACATCCATGTGGCCGAACAGGTAAAGGAGGTCGAGGATTGCGTTGCCTGGTCGGGCAAGCGTCCGGTCGAGTTCCTGCTTGCCAACGCCACAGTGGACAAACGCTGGTGCCTGATCCACGCCACGCATATGACCGATGCCGAAACGATCGCCATGGCCAAAAGCGGCGCCATCGCCGGGCTCTGCCCGATCACCGAGGCCAATCTCGGCGATGGCACGTTTGCCGCGCCGCTGTTCGTCGAGCATGGCGGCCGCTTTGGCGTCGGCTCCGATTCCAACGTGCTGATCGGCCTGCCGGACGAGCTTCGGCAGCTCGAATATTCGCAGCGCCTCGCCCATCGCGCCCGCAACGTGCTCGCCCGCGCGGGCGGATCCACGGGGCGTGCGCTGTTCGACGCTTCGCTCGACGGCGGCAGCCAGGCGCTCGGCGCCGGTCCGTCGCGAATTGCCACCGGCGGCCCTGCCGATCTCGTCTCGCTTGACGCCGGCCACCCATCGCTGACCGGCAAGACAGGCGATGCGATTCTCGACGCCTGGATCTTTGCCAATGGCAGCAAGGTCGATTGTGTCTGGGTGCATGGCAAGAAGCAGGTCGCCGGCGGCAGGCACGCGAAGCGCGAGGCTGTCGCCGCGCGGTTCCGCCAAGTCATGACCGCATTGTCGCAAGGTTGAACAGGACCGTCCGATGAGCCTTGTCGAGACAGACGATGTCGAAAACGGCGAGATCCTCTCGCTGCACCAGCGCATCTTGTCGGACATCCGCGAAAAAATTCTGTCGGGCGCCTGGGCGCCTGGACATCGCATTCCCTTCGAGCACGAGCTGACGGCTCAATACAATTGCTCGCGCATGACGGTGAACAAGGCGCTGTCGCAACTCGCCAAAGCCGGGTTGATCGAGCGTAGGCGCCGCTCCGGCAGCTTCGTGCGCCAGCCGCAATCACAGGCGGCGGTGCTGGAACTGCACGACATCCGGATCGAGGTCGAGGCGCTCGGCCTGCCCTATCGCTATGAGCGGCTGGAGCGCCTGAAACGGCGCAGCAGCGCCGAGGACCGCGCGTTGCTCGGGCTTTCCGCACCGGGTCCGGTGCTGGCGCTGGAGAGCCTGCATTTTGCCGGCGAACGGCCCTTCGCGCTCGAGCAGCGGCTGATCAATCTTTCGGCTGTAACCGAGGCCGGCGAGGAGGAGTTTCTCGATATCGCGCCCGGCCCCTGGCTGATCGGTCGCGTGCCGTGGAGCGAGGCCGAGCACCGCATCCGCGCCATGGCGGCGGACGAGACAATCGCCGACGCGCTCGACATCGATCCCGGCGCGCCCTGCCTGGTTGTCGAGCGCCGCACCTGGAGCGCCGAGCACCCGGTGACGCATGTGCGGTTCATCTATCCGGCCGAGAGCCACACGCTGGTGGCTAGGTTCACGCCATCGCAGGGCTAGCCCCTCGCCTTCTCCCCTTGTGGGAGAAGGTGGATCGGCGCGCAGCGCCGAGACGGTTGAGGCGTGCTGGAAGGAACTCAGCGCCAGGAAATCCAAGCGCTTGGAGCGCCAAGATCTTCAGCGCCCCGATCCTTCCAGCACCCCTCATCCGGCCGCTTCGCGGCCACCTTCTCCCACAGGGGGAGAAGGCAAGGCTGGCGCTACAGCGCAGCCGTCACAATGATCTCGACCAAATATTCCGGGGTGGCGAGCTTGGCTTCGCCGGTGGCGCGCGCCGGGGTGTGGCCCTGCGGCACCCACTTGTCCCATTCCGAATTCATTTCGGCAAAGGTCTTCATGTCGTCCAGCCAGATGATCGCCTGCACGATCTTGGTCTTGTCGGTGCCGGCCTTGGCCAGCAATTCGTCGATGGTCTTCAGGATGTCGCGCGTCTGCGATGCGACGTTGCCGCCGGGCTGACCGACCTGGCCGGCCAGATAGACGGTGTTGCCATGAATGACAATCTGGCTCATGCGCGGGCCGACATCGATGCGACGAATGCTCATTGGAGGTTCCTTCGTTGTGGGAGTCGCTGCTGTTTAGAGTCCGGGCCGGCGCGGCGCAAGGCCGGCGGGCGCGAAACCAATTGAGCCAATGTCCGGTCCCGAACGGCACGCCTACACGGCGAGTTGACCGGTCGTGACACAATTCCGCCGGGCCGGCGTGTTGACTAATGTAATAACATCACATATCGACAACGCACTCGATTTCGCGGACCGCCGCCTGATGACCACTGCCTGCCTGACCTTCCGCGACCTGACGCTGGGCTATAACAGCCACCCGGCCATCCATCATTTGAACGGCACCGTCCGCAAAGGCTCGCTGACCGCCGTGGTCGGCGCCAATGGTTCGGGCAAGTCGACGCTGATGAAGGGCATCGTGGGCGTGCTGAAGCCGATGGAAGGCGCCGTGGTCCGCATGCCTGGCGTGCGCACGGCCTATCTGCCGCAGCAGTCGGAGCTCGACCGGTCTTTTCCGGCGCGCGTCGTCGATCTCGTCTCGCTCGGACTGTGGCCGAAGCGCGGCATGCTCGGCCGTTACACCTGGGAAGACCGCGAGTCGGTCAGCAAGGCGCTGATGGCGGTTGGCCTTGGCGGCTTCGAGAAGCGGCCGATCGACACGCTCTCCGGCGGCCAGTTGCAGCGCACGCTGTTTGCCCGGGTGCTTTTGCAGGACGCCGACCTGATCCTGCTCGACGAGCCGTTCAACGCGGTCGATGCCAAGACGGTCGGCGATCTCATCCAGCTGATAAAGCGCTGGCATGGCGAAGAACGCACGATCATGGTCGTGGTGCACGACCTCGATCTGGTGCGGCAGAATTTCCCGGAAACGCTGCTGCTCGCGCGCCAGCCCGTCGCCTGGGGCGACACAAAGGAAACGCTGCGGCCGGAAAACCTGCTCAAGGCAAGGCGCTTCCACGAGGCGTGGGAAGAGAATGCGCCGTGGTGCGAGCCCGATGACCATGATCACGACCATCACGATCATGCGCATGATCACCACCATGACCATCAGCACGGCTCCGGACCGAGGGCGGCGTGATGGAGCTCCTCTACGGCCTTTTCATCGCGCCCTTCGCCGATTTCGCCTTCATGCAGCGGGCGCTGTTCGGCTCGCTGATGCTGTCGCTCGGCGCCTGCCCGGTCGGAGTCTTCCTGATGCTGAGGCGCATGAGCCTGTCGGGCGACGCGATGGCGCATGCCATCCTGCCGGGCGCGGCCGCCGGCTTCCTGCTCTATGGCCTCGAAATCCTGCCGATGACGGTCGGCGGGCTGATTGCCGGCATCATCGTGGCGCTCGGCGCGGGCGCGGTCTCGCGCTTCACCATCCAGCGCGAGGACGCCTCGATGGCGGCCTTCTATCTCATCTCGCTTGCCGTCGGCGTGCTGATGGTGTCGATCCGCGGCTCCAGCGTCGACCTGATGCATGTGCTGTTCGGCACGGTGCTGGCGCTCAACAATGAGGCGCTGATCCTGATCGGCGGCATCGTGGTGGTGACGCTCGCCTGCCTCGCCATCTTCTGGCGCGCGCTGGTCGCCGAGTGCCTCGACCCGCTGTTCCTGCGCTCGGTCAGCCGCATGGGCAGCCCGGTGCATTTCATCTTCCTCGGCCTCGTCGTGCTCAACCTCGTCGGCGGCTTCCAGGCGCTTGGCACACTGCTCTCGGTCGGACTGATGATGCTGCCGGCCGCCGCTGCCCGCTTCTGGACGGCGCGCGTGGAGCCGATGTGCGTCTTGGCGGTGCTGATCGGCTTCGCCTCCTGCATCGCCGGACTGTTGTTGTCCTACCACGCCTCGCTGCCCTCGGGCCCGGCGATCATCCTTTCGGCGGGCGTCGTCTATTTCTGCTCGATCCTGTTCGGCACGCGCGGCGTGCTGCGCGCCCGCATCGTGCATCACCGACACCGGACTGCTTAGAGCGAGATGAGGTTAGATTGGATCATTCTGTTTCTCGGGCGGCGATGCAATCCGGTAGGAGAGGCGCTTGGGCGATGGGGTTCCATCGCCCAAGCGGCTCGACGCCGCGGGTGCCCGCCGCCCGGAAACCCGGAGGGCCGGGCTGGTTTGGACCAAATCCATCGGCCTTTGCCTTGGCCGTACCGACAGTACGGCCTGCGGCAAAGCCCTCGGCCTTGGTCTAAACCAGCGCCGGCAGAATGTTCCAATCTAACCTCATCTCGCTCTAACCCTAATCCCCAAGCAAGGAGACTCCAATGCTGAAATCCTTCCGCGCCGCACTGACGTTGAGCGTTATAACATTAAGCGCTCTCGCTACGTCGACTGCCTTCGCGGCGCCGCTCAAGGTCGTGGCGAGCTTCACGGTGATTGCCGACTTTGCGAAAAACGTCGGCGGCGACCGCGTCAACATCACCACCATCGTCGGGCCGGACGGCGACACGCATGTCTATGAGCCGAGCCCGGCCGACGCGGTGGCGATGGCCAAAGCCGACGTGGTGCTGGTCAACGGCCTGCATTTCGAGGGTTTCCTGCAGCGCCTGGTCGACGCCAGCGCCACCAAGGCCGCGATCGTGACGCTGACCAAGGGCGTGACGCCGATCGACTTCAAGCCGGAATTCGCCGATGCGGACGCCGCTGAAGGCGCCGACACCAGCGGCGGCAAGACCGTCACCGATCCGCACGCCTTTCAATCGATCGCCAATGCCAAGATCTATGTGAAGAACATCGCCGAGGCGTTCTGCGCGGCCGACGCGGAAGGCTGCGACAGCTACAAGGCCAATGCCGCCGCCTACACCACCAAGCTCGACGCGGTGGAGACGGAAGTTAAGGCAGCGATCCAGTCGATCCCAGAGGCGAAGCGCGTCGTCATCACTTCGCATGACGCCTTCGGCTATTTCGAGCACGAATACGGCCTGACCTTCCTGGCGCCGCAGGGCATCTCGACCGATTCCGAACCGTCGGCCGCCGACGTCGCCAAGCTTGTGAAACAGGTGAAGCAGGACAAGGCGGCGGCGATCTTCCTGGAAAACATCAGCAATCCGCGGCTGATCGAGCAGATCGCTGGCGAGACCGGCATCAAGGTCGGCGGCACGCTCTATTCGGACGCGCTGTCGGCGTCCGATGGCCCCGCGTCGACCTATATCGACATGATGCACAACAACATCACGCAGATCAAAGGCGCGATCCTGGGGAGTTGAGGAACAACCCAGGCGCAGAAACAGCCACTCCTTCCAGCCGGACCAAGTTCCGGCTGGATTCGCGCATGGAAATGTCTATCTGCTACAGCGGTTGATGCAATTCGGATTGGCCCTTTCCATGACTGACTTCACGCCTCTCCAGTCCCTGCTCGGCGGCGCCCTCATCGGCCTGTCGGCCGTGCTGCTGATGGCTTTGCACGGCCGCGTCGCCGGCATGACCGGCATCTTGACCGGCGTCATCCCGCCGCTGTCGGCCGAGTGGCAGTGGCGCGCAATGTTTCTCGCAGGCGCCATCGCCGCCCCCCTGCTCTTGGCGCTTGCCGGCAAGCAGATCCCGTTCAGCGTGCCGGTCCCGACGACGGCGCTCGTCGTGGGCGGCTTCCTGGTCGGCATCGGCGTGCATTTCGGCGGCGGTTGCCCGAGCGGGCACGGTATTTGCGGCATCGCGCGGTTGTCGCCTCGTTCGTTCGTCGCGGTCGCCACCTTCATGGCGACCGCTTTCGTCACCGTCTTCATCATCCGCCACGTGATGGGAGGCTGACCTATGCGCAAACTCGTCTCGGCCTTTCTGATCGGTGGGCTTTTCGGCCTGGGCATCGCTGTTTCCGGCATGATCAATCCGGCGAAGGTGCTGAACTTCTTCGACATTGCCGGCACCTGGGATCCGAGCCTGATCTTCGTGATGGGCGGCGGCCTGGCGGTCGCCTTCGCCGGCTACCGATTGGTGTTCGGCCGGCGCGAGGTGCCGGTGTTCGAGAGCGCCTTTGCCTCGCCGTCTAAAAGCACCATCGACCGGCAAATGGTCGGCGGCGCTGCTGTCTTCGGCATCGGCTGGGGCATTGCCGGCTTTTGTCCCGGGGCCTCAATTCCGGCGCTCGGCCTTGGCTACTCGTCGACGCCGGTCTTTGTCGCGGCGGTCATCGCCGGCATCGTCGTGGCCCGCTTCGCCCGAACTCGGCTCGCCCAGCCGGCCTCGGCCTAGCAGCAGTTGCCGGATCGCTCGGGGAGTGGCAGAACACCAGCCAAGCCACGAGGCACCAAACTTGCGAGGACATCATGGAATACCGCCAGATCAGCGACGACTATTCAGTCTCCGGCCAGATCCAGCCCGAGGATATAGCCGTCATCAAGGACGCCGGCTTCAAGAGCGTGATATGCAACCGGCCGGACGACGAGCAGCCGGGTCAGCCTTCGGCCGAGAGCGTCCAGGCCGCGGCCGAGGCAGCCGGGCTTGCGTTCCGGTACATTCCGGTCATCAGCGGTCAGATCACAATGGACAATGTCGAGGACCAGGCCACCGCGCTCGACGAACTCGAGGGGCCGGTGTTCGCCTATTGCCGTTCAGGCGCGCGCTGCACCAACCTTTATGGGCTGATCCAGCAGCAGCGGGGGTGAATATCCCAGCGAAGGTGTGCTGAGATTCAGGTCAGTACGAGCCGAAAATGGCGGCTTACGAAAACCGGCCTACGCCGGCCGTAACCTTCATAGAGCGGAAGCATTTATGAGGGCTTCGGCCGGCGAAGGCCGGAAGCGCAGGAAGCCGTCATTTGCAGGCCGGACTCACCTGAATATCAGCATAGCTTAAATCGGCAGCGCACCGGTTTCCTTCAACGTCTCCAGCACGATCGCCGTCTTCACATGCTGCACGGATTCGTGCGGCAGGAGCACGCCGTTGACGAACTCCGACAGCGACTTGAGGTCGGGCGTCACCACTTTCAAGATGTAATCCATCTCGCCGGTCAGCGCGTGCGCCTCCTGCACCTCGGGCAGGCGGGCCACCAGCTCGCCGAAGCGGCGGGCATTGTCACGGTTATGGGTGGCCAGGGTCACCGAAATGACGTTGACCAGCGAAAAGCCGAGACGGTCGCGGTCGAGCACGGCGCGGTAGCCCTTTATATAGCCGTCCTCCTCCAAGCGCAGACGCCGGCGAGAGCATTGCGAGGGCGACAGGTTCACGCGCTCCGCCAGGTCGTTGTTGGTATAGCGCGCATCGTCCTGCAAAAGCGCCAATATCTTGCGGTCAAATTGGTCAAGGCGCGCATCATCCATGGATTATCCTCCAATCGTGCACAAATTGCGCACATCATGCGCATTTCTAGCGGTTGAATGCAAGCACCGTGCGGCTGTCCCGCGCTATCATGGAGAAAGATGGCCAAGCCCGGCCGCAACAAGCTTTAGGAGGACTGCCATGGGCCCCTTCCCGCACGACGCCCCGCCCGCCCGCATCAGCAAGCAGAACCCCGCCGGCACCGACGGCTTCGAATTCGTCGAGTTCGCGCATGCCGAGCCGGCAAAGCTTGCCGAGCTGTTCACCCGCATGGGCTATGTCGCCGTGGCGAAGCATCGCAGCAAGGACATCACCGTCTGGCGCCAGGGCGACATCAACTATGTCGTCAATGCCGAGCCCGGCTCGCATGCCATGAAGTTCGTCGAAAAGCACGGGCCCTGCGCGGCCTCGATGGCTTGGCGCGTGGTCGATGCCAAGCACGCTTTCGACCATGCCGTATCGAAGGGCGCCACGCCTTATGAAGGCGCCGACAAGGCGCTCGACGTACCGGCAATCGTCGGCATCGGCGGCTCGCTGCTCTATTTCATCGAGGCTTATGGCGAAAAGGGTTCGGCCTACGACGCCGAGTTCGAATGGCTGGGCGAGCGCGACCCGAAGCCGGAAGGCGTCGGCTTCTATTTCCTCGATCACCTGACCCACAATGTCTATCGCGGCAATATGGACAAGTGGTGGGATTTCTACCGCGACCTGTTCGGCTTCAAGCAGATCCATTTCTTCGATATCGACGGCAAGATCACCGGCCTGGTCAGCCGCGCCATCACCTCGCCCTGCGGCAAGATCCGCATTCCGCTGAATGAGTCCAAGGACGAGACCAGCCAGATCGCCGAGTATCTGAAGAAGTACAATGGCGAGGGCATCCAGCACATTGCGGTTGGCACCGACGCGATCTACGAGGCGACCGACAAGCTTGCCGCCAACGGCCTGAAGTTCATGCCCGGCCCGCCCGACACCTATTACGAGATGTCGCACGAGCGCGTGCATGGCCATGATGAGCCGATCGAGCGCATGAAGAAGCACGGCATCCTTATCGACGGCGAAGGCGTGGTTGACGGCGGCATGACCAAGATCCTGCTGCAGATCTTCTCGAAGACCGTGATCGGGCCGATCTTCTTCGAATTCATCCAGCGCAAGGGCGACGAAGGTTTTGGCGAAGGCAACTTCCGCGCGCTGTTCGAGTCGATCGAACAGGATCAGATCAAGCGCGGCGTGATCAAGCTGGACGGCAAGGCGGCGTAGCGGCCCGGCGATATCTTGCGGCACGATCAATTATGACCTAAATTATGGTCATAAAGGATCGCTCCATGAATGTTTCCATCGCAGAAGCCAAGGCCAAATTGTCGGAACTCGTGAGCCGCGCAGAAGCCGGCGAGGAGATTGTGCTTACGCGCCATGGCAAGGTGGCCGCGCGTATCGTACCTCCGGCAGTGGTGGAACCGTTGCCGCGTATCGGCGCCTTGAAAGGCAAGATCTGGATTGCGGACGACTTCGACGAACTCGGTCCCGAATGGGACGAATACGTCAAATGACGACTGGGCCGTTTCTCGCCGATACGCACATTATCCTCTGGTCGATTTCGGATGATCGACGTCTCAGCGAACAGCATCGCGCCATCCTTGACTCGGACGCGGTGGTGTTCGCGAGCGCGGCGAGCGTTTGGGAAATCGCGATCAAACGGTCAATTGGAAAGCTTCAGGCGCCAAATGACCTGCCGACGTTGCTTCCGAGGATGCGGTTTCAGCCCCTCGCGGTTACCTTGCAGCACGCGCACGCAGTCGGCGATCTGCCGCCTCACCATGGCGATCCGTTCGATAGGCTGCTGATTGCACAGGCGCGGATAGAGAACCTGGCGATCCTGACGTCAGATTCGCATTTTGCCCAATACGAGGTCGCGCTGGGCTGACTGCCATACGATCGAACTACTTTTAAAGGCCGGCGGCCTTCCGCAGGATGTCGTTTATCCGACTCTGCCAGCCGGGTCCGCCGGCGCGGAAGCGGGCAACCACATCGCTATCGAGGCGCAGCGTCACCTGTCTCTTCGGATTGTCGAGCGCCGGCCGGCCGCGCGAACGGCGAATGCTTTCGGCAAGATCGGGGAACACTTCGGTGAAGGGACGCGCGTTTCGGAAGTCCTCCTCGGTCCATTCGGGGTTGTCGGAAACTGCGTCCCAATCTTCCTTGGTGAAACCTTTGCCTGACTTGAACTCCTTGTCCGGCTTTGTGATGTTCAGCTTAGACTTTGCCATCGAACAATCTCCTTTCCGCCTGGTTGGCTGGTCGCATCGAAATTATCGAGATGCCCTCGGAGCCAAGCCGGGCAAAGACCACTGCAACAACACCGCCGACCATCCGACCAATCGCCATGAAACGGCCGGCTTTGGCCGCCCGGATTGTCGACGCAAGGAAAAACTCCTCGTCCAACGCAGCGAAATCCAAGCCGTGTTTGTCAATGTTGGCCCACCGTTTCGGTTCGTCCCAAACGATCTTCATCAGAATTTATGTACCTACAATAATTCAGTCAACGATTTTCGTAACTACAATAATTTTTCAACGCAGCCGTCTCGCTCACAGCCCCAACCGCTCGACCTCGTCCTTCCTCAGCTTGATGTCGTAGTCGAGCAGGAACTCATCCAGCTGCGGCGGCGCCACCGAGGTGCCGGAAAGCATCGCGTGCACCTGGCCGCGGTGGTGGATGTCGTGCAGGAAGACATGGGCGAGGATGTCGCCGATCCGTTCGGGGATCATGCCGTCCTCGCGCCGGTCGGTGATGACGTGGCGATCGAGATCGGCTTCGGATAGACCATCGCAGAAAGCGACAAGTCTGCGGTCGAAATCGGCCTGCGCCGCTGCCAGGCTTGCCGCATCGTCGAACGGTACGAAGTTGTCGTAAGCGGAGGCGCCGAGACCGCCATCGGTCAGGAAGTCGAAATAGAGAAGGTCGACCGCGAGGGTGTGGTTGAGCGTCTCCCTGATTGAGGGAAAGAAGCTGGTGCGCCCGGCTTCGAACTCGCCGGGCTTGAGAGCGAGCACGGCACGATAGAGCCGGTCGTTCGACCATAAATTGTTGCGCGCCATGCGGCGCAGGTGCTCGAGCAGGGTCACCTTTTCAGGTTCCTTTCTCCGCTCAGCCCTCGTGTTTCTCGACCTTCTGCTCGATGGCGCCGAAGATCGAATGGCCGGCCTTATCCTTCATCTCGATGCGCACAATGTCGCCGAAACGCAGGAAAGGCGTCTTCGGCTCGCCGCTCTCGATGGTTTCGATCATGCGCAGCTCGGCAATGCAGGAATAGCCGGCGCCGCCCGCCGAAACCGGCTTGCCCGGCCCGCCATCGAGCTTGTTGGAGACGGTGCCGGAGCCGATGATGGTGCCGGCGGCGAGCGGCCGCGTCTTTGCCGCATGCACGATCAGCGCCGGGAAGTCGAAGGTCATGTCGACGCCGGCATTGGCGCGGCCGAACGGCTTGCCGTTGAGATCGGCGAGCAGCGCAAGATTGACCTTGCCGCCGTCCCAGGCGTCGCCAAGTTCGTCCGGCGTGACCGCGACCGGCGAGAAAGCGGAAGACGGTTTCGACTGGAAGAAGCCGAAGCCCTTGGCCAATTCAGGCCCGGTGATGGCGCGCAGCGTCACGTCGTTGACCAGCATAACGAGACGGATGGCCTCTTTCGCCTCCGCCAGTCCGGCGCCCATCGGCACATCGTCGACGATGACGGCGACCTCAGCCTCCATGTCGACGCCAAACGCTTCGTCCGCCATGCGGATCGGGTCACGCGGCGCGATAAAGGAATCGGAGCCGCCCTGGTAGATCAGCGGATCGGTCCAGAAGCTTGCCGGCATCTCGACGCCGCGCGCCTTCCGCACCAGCTCGACATGGTTCACATAGGCCGAACCATCAGCCCACTGATAGGCGCGCGGCAGCGGCGAATGCGCGTCATGCTCGTGGAAGCGCGCCGAAGGCACTGCGTTGGTCTCCAGCGATTCAGCCATCGCCGCCAGATGCGGCGCAATACGGCGCCAATCGTCGAGCGCGGCCTGCAGCGTCGGCACCAGGAAGGAAGCATCGGTGAACCGCGTCAGATCGCGCGAGACCACGACCAGTTTCCCATCGCGCGTCCCGTTCTTCAAAGTGGCAAGCTTCATGCGGTTTCCTCTCCTGGCGGCCTTTTCACCGCTTTGTCACACAACAAAGCGCGCGCGAGCGATCGTCAAGTCGCCTCGACACGTTTTCCTGACAATGATCCGCCGATCAGGACCAATCGCCTTCAGGCGTGCCGTTAAAACGCTTCTTCAGGTCGGCCCAGCAGTCGATGTAGTTCTCCTGCAAGCTGCCGAGCTCGGCGGCATAGCGCGTCAGTATCTGGGGGAAGCGCGTCTCGAACATGAAGGCCATGGTGTTGTCGAGCTTGACCGGCTTCAGCTCCGAGCGGGTGGCTTTCTCAAAACCCGACGCGTCCGGCCCGTGCGCCAGCATCTGGTTGTGCAGGCTGATGCCGCCGGGAACAAAGCCTTCCTCCTTGGCATCGTACTGGCCGTGGATCAGGCCCATGAACTCGCTCATGATGTTGCGGTGATACCAGGGTGGACGGAAGGTGTTCTCCGCCACCAGCCAGCGCGGCGGGAAGATGACGAAGTCGACATTGGCGGTGCCCTCCTCGCCGCTGGGTGCCGTCAGCACGGTGAAGATCGACGGATCGGGGTGGTCGAACAGGATGGCGCCGACCGGCGAAAACGTCGCCAGATCATATTTGTAGGGCGCGTAATTGCCGTGCCAGGCGACGACGTCCAGCGGCGAATGGCCGAGCTCGGTGACGTGGAAAGTGCCGCACCATTTGACGATCAGCCGGCAGGGCGTCTCCTTCTCCTCGAACCAGGCGCAGGGCGTCTTGAAGTCGCGCGGATTGGCCAGGCAATTGGCGCCGATCGGGCCGCGGTCCGGCATGGTGAACTTGGCGCCATAATTCTCGCAGACATAGCCGCGCGCCTCCTTGCCGGCGAGCTCGACCTTGAAGACGAGGCCGCGCGGCAGCACGGCGATCTCGCCGGGCTTAAGCTCGATGACGCCCATTTCGGTCACGAAGCGCAGCGCGCCGACCTGCGGCACGACCAGCAATTCGCCGTCGGCGTTGAAGAAATGGTCGTCCACCATCGAACGGTTGGCGACATAGATATGCGCGGCCATGCCGGACTGGCCGACCGCGTCGCCGGCCGTGGTGAAGGTGCGCATGCCGGAGATGAAATCCGTCGGCTCGCTGGGCATTGGCGTCGGGTTCCAGCGGTATTGGCCGAGCGCCAGTTCATGGTCGCCGATATTCGGCCCGGTCTTCCACAAGGGGTAGCTCGCGGCCTTGAAGCGGCCGGTGTGTTTTACGCTTGGACGGATGCGGTAGAGCCAGGAGCGCTCGTTGGTGCCGCGCGGCGCGGTGAAGGGCGAACCCGAAAGCTGCTCGGCATAGAGCCCGTAGGCCGGCCGCTGCGGCGAGTTGCGGCCCTGCGGCAGCGAGCCGGGCAGCGTCTCGGTCTCGAAATCATTGCCGAAGCCCGGCATGTAGGAAAAGGCCATCCGATCCTCCCAGATCCCGGCTTGCAAGCGTCCCGAGACGGGCCCTGCCGACGATATTGACCAAACTTGTTTCATTTGTAACCATTGAAAATGTAACTATCAACGGCTGCGCTGCCTCGGGGAGCATTTCATGGAACCGGATATCCTCGAGCTGGAAAGCTTCCTGCCCTACCGACTTTATCGGCTGGCCGACACCGTGAGCCGCGAATTCTCGAAAATCTACAAAGATCGGTATGGCCTTACGCGACCGGAATGGCGCACGCTCTCCGGGCTTGGCGAGCGCGGCACCATGACGGCGACCGAACTCGGCGAGCAGTCGGCCATGCACAAGACCAAGGTGTCGCGCGCTGTGGCCGAGTTGGAGCGGCGGCGCTGGCTGACGCGCACGCCGGACGAAAACGACCGCCGCGTCGAGCATCTGGCGCTGACCAAGGCGGGGCTCGCCGCCTATCGCGAGATGGTGCCGCTGGCGAAGGCGTTTGAAAGGGAGCTGCTGGGGAGATTGGGCGTGGAGGAGCGAATGGCGGTTGTGGAAGGGGTCTCGGCGCTGGAGAAAGCTTTGGAAGAAAAGAACTGATAGGCTGGCGCGAGGCCCCCCTCTCTGTCCTGCCGGACATCTCCCCCTCTTGGGGGGAGATTGGCAGCTTCGGCAACGGCGCTCGTCTTGCAGCGTCTGCGATTGGCGAAGGCCGGCATGACAGCTGATCTCCCCCCTTGAGGGGGAGATGTCCGGCAGGACAGAGAGGGGGGCGAAGGAACTCGACGTCTCCCTTCAGGGCCTACCAATCCATCACCACCTTGCCCGAACTGCCGCTCCTCATCGCATCGAATCCCACCTGGAAATCGTCGATGCCGATCCGGTGCGTGATCAGCCCCGACACATCCAGAGGCCCCTGCACCAGTGCGATCATCTTGTACCAGGTCTCGAACATCTCGCGGCCGTAGATGCCTTTGAGATGCAGCATCTTGAAGATGACCTTGTTCCAGTCGATCTCGAAGCCGGTGGGCGCTATGCCGAGGATGGCGATCTTGCCGCCATTGTTCATGGTGTCGATCATGTCGCGGAAGGCGGGAGCGGCGCCCGACATCTCGAGCCCGACGTCGAAACCTTCGCTCATGCCGATCGACGGCATCACGTCACGCAGCTTTTCCTTTGAGGCGTCGACGACATGCTGCACGCCAAGCTTGCGCGCCAGATCGAGCCGTACCGGGTTGATGTCGGTGATCACGACTTTTCGCGCGCCGACGCATTGCGCCACGAGCGCACCCATGATGCCGATCGGGCCGGCGCCGGTGACCAGCACGTCCTCGCCGACCAGGTCAAAGGACAATGCGGTGTGAACGGCATTGCCCAGCGGATCGAAGATGGCGGCGATCTCGTCCGGCACGTCATCGGGGATCGGCACGACATTGTGCTGCGGGATCACCATGTACTCGCCGAAGGCGCCTGAACGGTTGACGCCGACGCCAAGCGTGTTGCGGCAAAGATGGCCCCTGCCCGCGCGGCAATTGCGGCAATGGCCGCACACGATATGGCCCTCGCCCGAGACGCGCTGGCCGACCTTGTATTCGGTGACCGCCGCGCCGAAATCGGCGACGGTGCCGACGAATTCGTGGCCGGTCACCATCGGCACCGGCACGGTCTTCTGCGCCCACTGATCCCAGTTGTAGATGTGGACGTCGGTGCCGCAGATCGCGGTCTTCTTGACCTTGATCAGCACGTCGTTGGGGCCGATCTCCGGCACCGGCACCTCTTCCATCCAGATGCCCGGCTCGGCCTTGGCCTTCACCAGCGCCTTCATCATGTTGGACATTCTTTTTGTTCCTTGAATCTCTTGATCCGGAGCAGCTTTCGGCCGTTCAGGAAATCACGCCCAGTTCCTTGCCGATCGCGCCGAACGCCTCGACCGCGCGGTCGATGTCGGCGCTGGAGTGCGCCGCCGACATCTGCGTGCGGATGCGCGCCTGGCCCTTCGGCACCACCGGGAAGGAAAAACCGATGACATAGATGCCGCGCTTCAGCATGCGCTGCGCCATCTCCTGTGCCAGCGCAGCATCGCCCAGCATCACCGGGATGATCGGGTGATCGGCGCCGGCCAATGTAAAGCCGAGCTTACCCATTTGAGACCGGAACCGATCCGCATTGGCATATAGGCGCTCGCGCAACGCGTCGCCATTGCGGATCAGGTCGAACACCTTGATCGATGCGCCGGCGATCGCCGGCATCAGCGTGTTGGAGAAGAGATAGGGCCGCGAGCGCTGGCGCAGCCAGTCCACCACCTCTCGCTTGCCCGACGTGTAGCCGCCTGAGGCGCCGCCCAGCGCCTTGCCGAGCGTGCCGGTGATGATGTCCACCCTGCCCTCGACGCCGCAATGCTCGGCCGAGCCGCGACCATTCTTGCCGACGAAACCGACCGCGTGGCTGTCGTCGACCATGACCATCGCATCGTATTTCTCGGCAAGGTCGCAGACGCCCTTGAGATTGGCGATGATGCCGTCCATCGAGAACACGCCGTCGGTGGCGATCAGCCGGAAGCGGCAGTCCTTCGCCTCCTTCAGGCGGGCTTCGAGATCGGCCATGTCGTTGTTGGCGTAGCGGAAGCGCCTGGCCTTGGAGAGGCGCACGCCGTCGATGATCGAGGCGTGGTTCAGCGCATCCGAGATGATGGCGTCCTCCTCGCCAAGCAGCGTCTCGAACAAACCGCCATTGGCGTCGAAGCAGGAGGAATAGAGGATGGTGTCGTCCATGCCGAGGAAGGACGAGATCGTCGCCTCGAGCTCCTTGTGTTCTTCCTGCGTGCCGCAGATGAAACGCACCGAGGCCATGCCGTAGCCGTAGCGGTCAAGCGCGTGCTTTGCCGCGTCGCGCAAATCCTCGCTGTCGGCGAGGCCGAGATAGTTGTTGGCGCAGAAGTTCAGCACCTTTTGCCCGCCCACCTCGATCTCGGCGGACTGCATGGAGGAAATCACCCGCTCGGATTTGTAGAGCCCGGCCGATTTCAGGCCCTGGAGCTCACTGTCGATATGGGAAAGGAATGCTTTGCTCATGGTCCGGCCCTGTTCGGTTCGAGGCCGGACTGTCGCGCTACAGCTGCAAAAAATCCATCGCAAAAGCGACCGCTTCGGTGGCGTCGCGAAAGCCCGATCGCAATCCTTCGCCATGGCGCGGCGGCAATACGAGCAAAAATGGGGTAAGCGGGAAAGGACGTGATAACCATCTTGCGAGCTTTGTCGAACCGCCATGACGGCCGCCGGCCTCCCTTGCCGACCTGTTAACCCTTTCCAGGCAAGCGTCTTCCCGCCGTATCCAGGGCAGGAATCCGTCGACCGGTGGGGTCTCTTAAGTTATGTCGCAGCAGCCAGTGCATAGCGTTTCGCGCAAGCTGATCCTGCTCATCAAGACCGGCTACTGGCTGGCGCTGACGATCATCGCCGCCATGGTGGTGGCGTCCTTCATTCTTCTCCAGCAATTGATGGCGCAGCAACAGCACAACAATGCGGTGCTCGACATCGTCTCGACGCAGAAGGCGCTGTCGCAGCGCATCGTCTTCCTGGCCAGCGCCACCGGCGGCGCCTCGCGCGACAAGCAGCCGGCGCTGGTCACGGCGCTCAAGCAGGCGACGGGCGAGTTCGAGACCAATTACGACCGGCTGCTCAAGGAAACCGGCGCCGACCCGCTCTCGCCGGCGCGCAACGACCCGAAGTCGATCGAATACGTCCTGTTCAGCAAGCCCTTCCACCTCGATTACTTCTCGGTCGGCCTCGTCGCCAATGGCGACAGGCTGGTCTCGTCCTTCGCGTCGCAGCTCGGCATGCAGAGCGACGGCTACAAGGGCGGCGGCGAGCGCGTCGGCCTCGACGCCTCCGTCGCCAATGCGACGATGTCCGGCTATGCCGCGCTCGGCCAGCGCATCAGTGCCTTCGCCGACGAGAAATCCAGCAACATCCTCGACCTGCACCGCACGCTGTTCTTCGCCACCCTCGGCGTCATCGTGCTGGTGGCGCTGTTCATCTTCCGGCCGATGTCCAACGCCATCCTGCGCAAGACGCGCGAGCTGGTCGATGCCCGCAACTCGATGGCCTTCATCGCCGTGCATGACGGCCTGACAGGACTGCACAACCGAACCTTCCTCACCGACCATTTCGACACGCTGATCAAGGGAGCGCAGCGCCGCCGCGAGCGCCTGGCGGTGATCCAGTTCGACCTCGACCGCTTCAAGCAGATCAACGACACTCTAGGGCATGCGGCAGGCGACTATGTGCTGGTGGTGACGGCGCAGCGCATGCGCGATTCCTGCCGCGCGTCGGATCTCTGCGCCAGGCTGGGCGGCGACGAGTTCGTCATGATCCTCAACGGTGCCGGCACCACCGAGGACATCCATGCGCTGGCCAAGCGCATCCTTGGCGAGATCAACGAGCCGATCACGTTCCAGGGCACGACCATCATGCCCGGCGCCAGCGCCGGCATCGCGGTCTATCCGGTCGACGCCGACAATGCGCAGGACCTGCTCGTCCATGCCGACCTGGCGCTCTACTCCGCCAAGAAGCTCGGCGGCGGCAACTTCTCCTTCTTCTCGGAGGAGCTGCGCCGCGAGCTCGACTATCGCAAGCAGCTCGAACAAGATATCCGCACGGCCATCGCCAACAAGAGCTTCGAGGTCTATTTCCAGCCGCAAGTGTCGCTGACCAGCGGCAAGATCAGCGGCATCGAGGCATTGGTGCGCTGGAAGCACGAGACGCGCGGCATGATCTCGCCCGGCGAGTTCATCCCCGTGGCCGAGAAATGCGGCTTCATGCCGGAGATCGGCCGCATCGTCATCGGCAAGGCGATCAACGAGGCCGCCGAATGGGACCGCGCCGGCATCGATTTCGGGCGCATCGCCGTCAACGTCTCGGGCACGGAACTGCGCGAGCCCGATTTCGACAGCTTCCTGTTCGGCACGCTGGAGCGCGCCGGGCTGCCCCCACAGAAGCTGGCGCTGGAGATCGTCGAATCCGTCATCCTCGACGACGAGAAGACAGGCATCGCCTCGAAGCTCCGCCACATCCGCGCCGCCGGCGTGCATCTGGAGCTTGACGATTTCGGTACCGGCTATGCCTCGCTCAGCCACGTCAATCCGAACGAGATCGACCGGCTGAAGATCGACCGCCGCTTCGTCCAGAACATCAACGAGAACGGCGACAACTCCAAGATCGTGCGCGCCATCACCGAGCTTGCCCGCGGGCTCGGCATCTCGATCGTCGCCGAGGGCGCCGAAACCGAGGCGGAGCTCGACTCGCTGATGGCGATCGGCTGCGACCAGGTGCAGGGCTATTCGATCGCATTCCCGATGCCGCAGGACAAGGCGCGCGAATGGTTGCTGGCGCGCAGCCCGAAGAAGGCGAAGCTTAAAGTGCTGCAGGGCAGCCTCGCTTGAGGTACACCGATATTCAGGTGAGGCCGGCCTGCGAATGACGGCTTTCTGCGCTTCCGGTGCTCTCGTATGTTAAGTACGCTCCGCTCCGGCCTTCGCCGGCCGAAGCCCTCATAAGTGTTCCCGCTCTATGAAGGCTACGGCCGGCGTAGGCCAGTTCTCGAAAGCCACCATTCTCGACTCGACCTGACCTGCATCTCGATGCACCTCGGCAGTGCCAAGCATACAGACCGGTCTCGGTGTGGCGGCTTGCGAGGATTACCACCGGATTTCAGGGATGCGGCTTCGACTTCTTATCCTGATACTGCTGTTCGCCGCGTCGCCTGCCTTCGCCGCCGATCGCACCGTCTATCTCACTTTCGACGACGGTCCGCTGAACGGCACCAGCAATATCCTCGACGTGCTGCAGGCCGAGCAGGTGCCGGCGACGCTGTTCATGGTCGGCATGCATGCCGAGGCCAACGCCACCAACCGGGCGCTGCTGCAGCGGGCGAAATCGATGCCGCTGGTGACGATCGGCAACCACAGCTACAGCCACGCCTACAATCACTACCGGCATTTCTACGGCGACACCGAAGGCGTGGTCGCAGACATGCTCAGGGCGAACGCCGTGCTGGGCTTGAAGCCGGCCGTGCACGCGCGGCTGCCGGGACGCGACGTGTTCCGGCTGCCCAATTACTCGAAGGACGACAATTCGCTTGGGCTGGCGGAGGCAGGCCGCGAGGATCCGGATTACGAATTCGTCGCGGCCTCGGGCTTCTGGCTCTATGGCTGGGACCACGAATGGGTGCATGAGGACAGCGGCAAGCCGGTGCAGAGTGTCGACCACCTGGTCAGCGAGATCGATCATCTGTTCGGCTATGGCCATTTCGCCAGGCCGAACAAGCTGATCCTGCTCATGCATGACGAGATGTTCCAGGACGCCTTCGACGGCAAGGCGAAGCTGACGGCGCTGATCGCGGCGCTCAAGCTGCGCCACTACGCCTTCGGCGCGATTGCGGGCTACGACTGAACTGGCCGCTCTCCGGGCAGCACCGGTAGCACCTTCAGCGGATTGAGCATCGGCACGCCGAGAGGTGCAAAATGGCGCTCATTGCCCGTTAGGATCGTCAAGCCATGCACTTCGGCTGTCGCTGCGATCGCGATGTCCTCAAATCCCGGCTGATGCGCCCGGGCACGATCGAGCATCAATCCCGCGGCATGCGCCGCGCGCAGATCGAGAGGCAATATCCTTTCGCCATAAAGATATTCAATTGCCTGCCACCATTGACGGAGTAGCGCTGTTTTCGTCGTTGCGCCCTCGCGTTCGGCTTTCGCGATTCCAGAGGTGATCTCCGATGCCGTGACCACGGACAAGAACAAATGGTCGCTGGCCTGATCGAGCCAATCCGCCAACTCCGTCCGCTCATTCCTTTTGGACGGCGCCATTGCCGAAATGATGTTGGTGTCCAGTAAAAACATCGGCTGAAGGGTCGCCCTTACAGGTCAACCTTTCGAACAGGTTTGCGGATGCGAGGGGCAATGTCGTCTTCGCCCCCCGGAAACGCCGCCAGCAATTGTCCAAAGCTTGGCACGCGCGACAGCCTTTCGTATTCCTTGAACGATAGGATCACAGCTTGCTTGCGGCCATGACGCGTGATGACGGCAGGCTCTCCCGCAACAGCGTTATCGACTACTGCCGAAAGCGTTGCCTTGGCATCCTTCAGTTGAATTTCCCGCATCGCCAAGCTCCATCATATGACTATTGTGGTCATATAGCATTGACTGCCAATCGATTCAATACAACCGGCTAGGTGCCCCCCGCATTCGCCCGCAGCAACGCAAGCATCTCGGCGAATTCGGCCAGCCTCTCATCGGGAATACCAGCCCGCAGCCGCTTGTCGAAAGCGACGGCCGCGAGGCGGAGCTTTTCGAACAGCGCCTCGCCGGCCTCGGTCAGCGCCACCTGGTGGACCCTGCGGTTTTCCGGGTCCCGGCGGCGCGTCAGCAACCCTTGCGCTTCCATGGCGTTAAGGTGATGCGTCAGCGTCGCGCCCTGGATGCCGATCATGCCGGCAAGCTCGCGCTGGTTGGCCAATTCCTTCGACTTGACCGACAGCAAGGTCAGCCAGACCGGCAGCGTGCCGCCCGCCTCGACCAGCGCGGCGTCGAAAGCCTGCGCCACCACCTTCGAGGTGCGGGCGAGATTCATGCCGACGGGCGGGCGGTCAAACGGTGTCATGACATGACAGTAGAGCATGCAATGGCAAGGTGGAACTCGGCTCCATGCATTGACATCTAATCGTTAGATATCTAACTTTGTCTTATTGATGGCACCGCGACTGGGTTGCGGCGCGGCGGGCGGCAGAGAGGAATGCGGTCATGCAATATGTCTACATCGTCACCATCGGCCTGCATGTGATGGCCGGCGTCTTCTGGGCCGGCACGACCATCGCGGTTGCCCGCGATCCGGAGATCAAGGCGGAGCGCTTCATCCGGCCGCAACTCGGCGCCTCCGGCGTGGTGTTTCTGACCGGCTTGCTGCTCTGGTATTTCTTCCATGAGGGCGCGTTCGGCTCGATGGAGAAGGTGCTGGCGCTTGGCATCTTGACGGCGCTGATCGCCGCCGGCGTGCAGGGCGCGCTTGTGGCCTCGGCCAGCAGGCAGCTGGCAGGCGCCGATCAAGCGACGCAGACCCATTTGCGGGCAAAAATGACCAGAGGCGAACGCATCGCCGGCGGGCTGCTGGTCATCACCGTGTTTTGCATGGCGACCGCCAAGCTGTTTTGACATCGCACGGCCGGCGGAACCGGCCGGGCGCGGCGCGCAACGGACCAAAGCGGCAGGTGGCTCTCCTTGCAATGGTCCGTTGCGCGTCACAAACCGGCGGACCGGACGACGAAAGGAGCCGCCTAAGCCATTTCGGGGCGCCTGGAGGCTTCACGAATGGCCTTGTGGACATTGCGCTGCAGGTCCATGAAAGCGGCACTCTCCATGACCTCTTCGCGGCGCGGGCGCTCGATGTCGACGTCAAACGTCCGCATGATGCGCCCCGGACCGATGCCCATCACGGCAATGCGGTCCGACAGATAGACAGCCTCTTCGACGTCGTGGGTGACGAAGAGCACGGTGAGCCTGTGCTCCTCCCAGATCTGGGTCAGGAGTTCCTGCATCTGATGCCTGGTCAGGGCGTCGAGCGCGCCGAAGGGCTCGTCCATCAGCAGCATCTTGGGGCGGTAGGAAAGCGCGCGCGCAATGGCGACACGCTGCTTCATGCCGCCCGAAAGTTCGGAAGGATAGAGGTTGGCCGAGTTCGGCAGCTTGACCAGATCGAGGTGCTCAAGCGCGATCCTGCGGCAGGTAGCGCGGTCGTGGCCGGCGGCCTTGAGAGCGAACTCGATGTTCTGCTGCGCCGTCAGCCAGGGCAGCAGCGTATAGGACTGGAAGACGACGCCTCGGTCGAGGCCGGGCTTCAGGATCGGCGACCCGTCAATATCGAGATCGCCCGAGTCGAAATCCTGCAGTCCGGCGACGATCGACAACAGCGTGCTCTTGCCGCAGCCTGACGTGCCGACCAGCGACACGAACTCGTTGTCGGCGAGGTCGAGATTGATATCGCGCAGCACTTCGGTGCGCCGCGCTCCGGTGCCGAAGCTCTTGTGGAGGCCTTTGATACGCAGTTTGGGGGAATTCATCGGCCTTGCCTCGTCATGAACGGCTGTCCTGGCGGAACAGCGCCTTGCCCAGTGCCTTCATGACCTGGTCGGTGATGAGGCCGAGCATGCCCAGCAACAGGATATAGCCGATGATGGTGTTGGTCTGGAAATAGCGCTGCGAGACGGTGATGCGATAGCCGAGCCCGGACGTCGCCGCGACGAGTTCCGCCAGCACGAGCCAGGTCCAGGCCCAGCCCAGGCTTATGCGCAGCGTATCCCAGATGCCCGGCAAGGCGCTCGGCACCACGATACGCGTCAGGATCTTGCGATCCGGCAGGCCGAGCGTCCTGCCGAGACCGACGAAGTCGGCCGGCACGCGCTTGACGTTGTCCATGATCATCAGCACCTGCTGGAAGAAAGTGCCGATGAAGATGATCAGGAATTTCTGGGCGTCGCTGGTGCCCGCCCACAGGATGGAGAGCGGCACGAAGGCGACCACCGGCATGTAGCGGATGAAATCCACCAGCGGCTCGATCGCCGCTTCCCAGGTCCGGAAGCTGCCGATCAGCACGCCAATCGGGATGGACAGCGCCGAGGCGATGAGAAAGCCGACCGAAATACGGTAGATCGAGGCCTTGAGATCGATGAGCAGCGTGCCGTCGGCCCAGAGCTTGCCGAGCTGTGTCACCACGCTGGCCGGCGACGGCAGGAAGATCGGCTTGACCAATTCGAGGCCCGTCGCCGCCCACCATGCCAGGCCGAGGCCGGCAAAGACGGCCACGGCGATCATCAGGAAACGGGAGCGCGCGATGGGCGCGCCGATCCCGAAGGATCGGCGTCGCGTCGCCTGCCTGGCAGCAAGCCCCGTTGACGGGCCGGACGGGTTCGCTTTGACTGCAGGCTCGTCGGGCATCTCGGCGACCGCCACGGCCCGGCCTACTGCGCGGCCTTGACGAAGGCCGGATCGATCATCTGCTCCGGCGTCACGTCGGCTTGCAGCAGGCCGGCATTCTTGGCAGCGGCCTCGACGTCGGCGAATGTCTTGGTGGAGAAATCGCCAGTCAGGGCGCCCTTGTTCTCGGCCAGCGAATAGTAGCGCACGCCGTCGAAGGCGGTGTTCAAGTCCTCGACGCTCGAGCCGACCGCCTTGGAGATGATGGCGCGGCCGCCGGGCGTGTCGGCATTGTAGTCCTTGAGCGCGGCATCCCAGGCCTTGATCATGGCAAGCACCTGGCCGGGCCGCGACTTGATCACCTCGTCGCGCACCACCAGCACGTCGCTGATCAGGCCTGGATCCTCGCCGGCGGTGAAGAGAAGCTTGACGTCCTTGTTCTGCGCCCTGGCCGTGGTGAGATACGGCTCATAGGTGACCGCGACCGGGACGCGGCCGGCGATCAGCGCGCTGCCGGCATCCGCCGCCGGCATCGGCACCGGCTGGACGTCGGCGATCGACATGCCGTTCTTGGCAAGCGCGTATTTGAGCAGGATGTCGCTGGTCGTGCCTTCCTCGAAGGCGACCTGCTTGCCCTTGAGGTCGGCGATCGAGGTGATGTCCTTGCCGGCGATCATGGCGTCGGCCGTCATCGAGACGTCGAGCAGCAGCACGATCTTGACCGGCAGCCCAGCCGCAACCATGCCCATCGCGGTGTGGGTCGCGATGTTGGCCGCGTCGAGCTGGCCGCTCGCCAGGGCAGCGTTGATGTCCTTGTCCTCGGCGAAGTTGACGATCTGGACGTCCGACAGCCCGCTTGCCTTGAACAGGCCCTTGGCTTCGGCCACGTGCCACTGGCCGTAGCCCAGCCACGGCTCGATGCCGATCTTGAACGAGCCGGCCTCGGGCGTCGCGGGAATGGTGGTGTCGGCGGCGTGGGCCAGCGGAGCGAAACCGACGGCGGCAGCCACCATAAGCGCACGGAATTGTCCTTTGAGGTTACGCATCATCTTTGTTCCCCTTGATGATTCAGACCGCTTTTTTTGGAACCAACTTCCGGTCTGGTGAGAATGCGGCTTCTGCTTCTTGCGGCACTGTGCCTCGGCGGCGTCTTACCTGCCACGTCGACGGAAGTGGAACGATATTCAACGTCGGCGGCAATGGATGTCAAGGCTAAAATACATACATGCATATACAAGTTGGAGAGGCAGATTTTTGGGACCTTGGCAGCCTTTGGGCAGCTGATCCCGGCTCCTTCATGACTGACGCCAGGGGCACGAACAATCCCAACCGTTTCAGGTCTTGCGGGAGGGAGAATAGCGGCTGCCGAGCGAGTAGCGGCTGCCGACATATGTCAGCTTGCTGACGGTGGCCACGACCGCGCCCGTCCAGGTCCGGCGATGCAGGAGAAGGCAGCAACTGCCGATGTCGATGGCGAGATGCCGCGCCGTCTCGGCATCGGCCGGGACGGCGGAAATGATGTGTTCGACCTCGGTCACCGGCGTCTTCTGCATTAGGTAATCGTAGGTCGCCGTCTTCGAGAAATCCTGCTTGTCGTAGTCGGGTATCAGGCCCGGATTGACGAAGCGCTCTTCCAGTTGAACGGGCAGGTCGTTCTCGAAGTTGACGACCACCGAATGATAGACAGCAGCGCGCTTGGCGAATTCGAAGGACAGCGAGAGCTCCTTGGTCGGCGTGATCCTTTCGAGGACGAGAACCTCGGAGCGATGCCTGTTGCCGCGCGCGACGATCTCGGCCGCGATGTTGTTGATCTCGATCAGCGTCGACTGCGGCCGGGGCGGCGCGATGAATGTCCCCACGCCCTGCAGCCGGATCAGGAAGCCGGCCGAGGTCAACTCCCGCAAGGCGCGGTGAACGGTCATCCGCGACACGCCGAGCACTGCCACGAATTCATTTTCGGACGGCAGCTTGCGGTCCTTGCTCCATTTGCCTGTTCCAATGTTGGTCAGGATGTAGTCCTTGACCTTCTCGTAGAGAGGGCTGGCCGTATCGGGCAACGTATTCATGTTTCACATGTCCTTTCCGGCAAGCTGTCGGCAATCACGCACCGGCAGGCCGCAGCATCCGGATGATGGTTTTCAAGCCGTCGCCCTGCCCCGCCAGCAGGCGCTCATAGGCGGCCGGAACGTCGTCCAGGCCGATCTCGCGATCGATCAGGCCGATCAGCGGCCCGGACAGGTCCGCCAGCATCCCGATGGCGTCGGGCAGTTCATCGGCGAAGGCATGGCATCCCAGCAATGCGATCTCGCGCTCGACCAGCATGTTGGGGTCGATCTCGAGGCGACCGTGGAAAATGCCGACCAGCGCCACGGAGGCGCCGGAACCCAGAGCACCCAGCAACTGGTTGAGCGCGGCGATGCTGCCGGTGGCCTCGATGGCCGCAAGCAACGGCGCTCCGTGGAGCGCGGCGGCAATTGCCTCGCGGTCGAGATCGACGATCGTGGCGCCGGTCACGCCGGCGACACGCTCGCAGCGCGCCCGATTGCGATCGGCGACCAGCACCTTGCCGCCGAACGTCCGCGACAAGAGCAGCGCCGCCAGGCCGCCGATGGTGCCGCAGCCGACGACCAGCACTGAAGCCGCTGTCCTTGGCAGGCGCCGCACGGCATGCAGCGCCACGGCGAGCGGCTCGGCCATCGCCGCCACCCTTTCGTCGAGCGCGGCGTCGATGACATGCAGCAGGCGCGCAGGCAGGAGCGCCTCTTCGGCAAAGCCGCCGTCGCATACTTCACCGACGAAGCCCAGCGAGGCGCATAGATGCCGTCTGCCCGCGCGGCATTGCACGCATTCTCCGCACCAGAAACGGGAATCGGCGACGACCCGATCGCCCATGGCGACCATGTCGACGCCCTCGCCGACCGAAACCACCGTGCCGGTCAGCTCATGGCCGGCCGTCGACGGCGCACGACTTATCCACTGGCCGGTGCGGAAATTGTGGAGGTCGGAACCGCAGATGCCGGCGGCATCGACACGCAGTTTCACCCAGCCGGCGTCGGGAGCCCCTGGCGCGGCGATATCCTCGACGCGCAGGTCGCCGGGGCCATGCAGTCTGGCGGCTTTCATCGCGCCGGTCCGTCAGCCGCCGAGATAGCGGTCGCGGATTTCCGAGACCGCGTTCTCGTGCGAGCTGAACCCTTCATAGCGGGCGAGCCTGCGGGCATGCCCGGCAAGCTCCGGATAGGCGGCCGAGGTCACATAGCCGACCGACGAGCGCTTGAGGAAATCCGTCACCGAAAGCGGCCCGTAGGTGCGCGCCCAGCGGCTGGTGGGCAGCACCGCATTCGGCCCGAGAACGAAATTGGCGAGCGTCACCGGCGTGTGCGGACCCATGAGGATCTCGGCCGCCTCGGTGATGTGCCCGAGATGCGCGAACGGCTCCTTGGACAGGATCTCGAGATGCTCGGGCGCATAGTCGTTGATGAAGCGGTAACTGTCCTCCAGCGATGCGGTCAGCACGATGCCACCGCGCTGGCCGGTCAGCACCGCGCGCGAAAACTCGACGCGCTGCTCGCTCATGCGGGACCAGTGCTCGGGAAGTGCTGCCAGGGCAGCGTCGACGACCTTGCGGCTATGCGTCACGAGATAGGCGGAGGAATCCGGTCCGTGCTCGGCCTCGATCAGAAGGTCGAGCGCGGCGAGGCCGCCGTCGACACTGTCGTCGGCAAAGATGATCGCCTCCGAAGGGCCGGCTGGAAGACCGGTATCGAGGATCGAGGACAGCAGGCTCTTTGCCGCCACCACCCAGGGACTGCCAGGCCCGACGATCTTGAGCGCGGGCTTCACCGTCTCGGTGCCATAGGCAACAGCCGCGACCGCATGCGCGCCGCCGCACTTGTAGACGGTTTCGACCCCCGCAAGGCGGGCGGCGACCAGGGTCGCGGCATCGACGGAACCGTCCGAGGTCGGCGGCGTCACGATCGCGATCCGCGGCACGCCGGCGATGACGGCCGGAACCGAGGTCATCATGGTCACCGACGGGAAAGCGCCCTTGCCACGCGGGACGTAGAGCGCGACGGAGGCGATCGGCGTGTATCGATCGCCAGCATAGGCGCCTGGCCGGACCTCCTTGAGCCACATCGTCTCCGGACGCTGTTCCTCATGGAAATGCCTGATGTTCTCGATGCCGAAGCGGATGCTGTCGACGACATCCTTGTCGACCTTGTCGAAGGCCGCATCGAACTCGGCTTCCGAAACCTTCAGACTGCCCGCGGCCACATCGGCCTTGTCCAGGTCCCGGGCGAATCGCAGCAGGGCCGCGTCGCCTTCGGTCCTGACCGCCTCGATGATCGGGCGGACCTTTTCAACGAAGACCGACAGGTCGGCTTCGGCGCGCTTCAGCAGGTTCGCCCGCTGTTCGGGGGTGGCGGATGACAGGTCGTGGAAGCTGACGTCGGACATGGCTGCTCCTCAGAAACTCGGGAAAAGTATATACATGTATGTATAAGCATCGCCAGCATTTTTCTGCGCCCTGCCATCGGGCTGGCCACGGCAAGCCGCGTCAGATCGAGGCAAGAAAGCCCCCGTCCACCGGGAAACACTGCCCGGTGATGTAGGCCGAGGCATCCGAGGCCAGGAACACCGCGATACCGTGCAGGTCCGAAAGGTCGCCGAAGCGATGCTGCGGGATCTTGGCGAGCATCGATTGCTGCCACGCCTCGTCGGCGTAGAACACCTCGGTCATCGCCGTCCTGAAGTAGCCGGGAGCGATGGCGTTGACCCTGATCCCCAGACCGGCCCATTCCGCCGCCAAAGCTCGCGTCATGCCGAGCAGGCCCGATTTTGACGAACCGTAGGGCACGGCCGTGGGAATGCCGACTTCGGAGGTCAGCGAGCACATGTTGATGATGGCGCCGGGCCGTCCGGCGTCGCGCATAAGGCGGGCGGCTGCCTGGGCGCAGAAGAAGGCGCCCTTGAGATTGGTGTCGACGATCCTGTCCCAGAGCGCTTCGTCGACGTCGAGCGAAGGCCTGACCTCTTCCATGCCGGCATTGTTGACGAGAATATCGAGACCCCCGAGCAGCTCGGCGGCCTCGGCGGTCGCGGCGCGGCAACGGGCGACGTCGATGACGTCCAGGGCGATGGCGTGCGCAACGCCTCCGGAGGCCCGGATCGCCGCCGTCGTCTCCCCGAGCGCAGCGAGGCTGCGCGCCGTGACAGTGACAGCGGCGCCGGCGGCGCTCAGCGCCTCAGCGATGCCGCGCCCGATGCCCCGGCTCGCGCCGGTGACGAGCGCCTTCCTGCCCGACAGGTCGAAGAGGGAAGCATTGCGCATTGTCGATCCTCCTTGGCCTTGCCGGCCTGTCCTCGCCCGCGAGACTAACCGATCATTGGTTATACATACAAGCATATACAAATGATTTTGGGCGTAGCGGTAAAGCTGACCGCGGGAGCGTGCAACCCCGGTGCTGACACAATCCTATTCGGCGCTTTCTTTCGCGCGCGGCGGTCTGTCGATCAGATCCTGATCCCGAACCGGATGCCGTCATAGATGGCGGCGTGGATGTTGCGCGAGGCGACCGCGTCGCCGATGCGGAACATGACGAAGCCGCCTTCCGGATTGCGCTGCGGAAAAATGTCGCCGCCGCTCACCAGCCGCTCGTAGTCGACCGCGCCGCCATTCTTCGACAAGGGTTTCAGCGACAGATAGAGATCGTCGAGGGGTGCGGTGCCATGCTCGACCACCACCTGGTCGACGCGCCGCTCGCCGCGCCAGCCGTCGGCGAAGTCCGACGCCAGCTCGGCGATAAGCTGGTTGCCCTCGCGCCGCACCGAGCGCAGGCGGGTGTTGATGGTGACGGTGACACCTTTCTCGTGGAAGGCGCGCATATAGGGCACATGGTTCAGGCCGCCCATTTCCGGCGCGAAGAAGCGCTCCGGCGAGACCAGTTCCAGCTTCGAGCCGCTGTTGGCGATCAGCTCCGCCGCGCCCATGCCCTGATGGCCGCCATTGTCGTCGTAGAGCAGGACATTCTCGGCCGGCTTGACGCTGCCGGCCATGATGTCCCAGCTCGAGGTGACCAGATTGTCGCCGGTCGTCAGCGGCGGGTTCTGCGGCATACCGCCGGTCGCCACGATCACCACGTCCGGCGCCAATGCCAGCACGTCGTCCTTCTCGGCCCAGGTGTCGTAGCGGATCTCGACGCCGAGGCGATCGAGCTCGGCCAACCGCCAGTCGATGATGCCGATCAATTCCTTGCGGCGCGGATTCTGCGTCGCGAGCCGCACCTGGCCGCCTGCCTGGCTAGAGGCTTCGAGCACCGTCACCTGATGGCCCCGTTCGGCCGCGACGCGCGCCGCTTCCAGGCCGCCGGCGCCGGCGCCCACCACCACGACTTTTTTCTTCGGTCCTTCGCTTTTCGCGATGATGTGCGGAATGGTCGCCTCGCGGCCGGTCGCGGCGTTATGGACGCAAAGCGCCTCGCCGCCCTCATAGATGCGGTCCAGGCAATAGGTGGCGCCGACGCAAGGGCGGATCTCGTGCTCGCGGCCTTCCATCACTTTGCGGATGATATGCGGATCGGCGATATGGGCGCGCGTCATGCCGACCATGTCGAGCTTGCCGGTGGCGATGGCGTGGCGCGCGGTGGCGACGTCGGAAATGCGCGCCGCATGGAAGGTCGGGAACTTCGTCGCCGCCCTAACCTCGCCGGCGAAATCGAGATGCGGCGAGGAGCGCATGCCGGTCACCGGGATGACCTTGGTCAGCGCCGCATCGGTCTCGATCGAGCCGCGGATGATGTTGAGGAAATCGACCTTGCCTGAATTGGCCAGCCGCCTGGCGATCTCGACGCCTTCCTCCTTGGGCAGGCCCTTCTCGAAATCCTCGTCCGCGACCATGCGGATGCCGACGACGAATTTTTCACCGACCGCCGTACGCACGGCGTCCAGCACCATGTCGGTGAAGCGCAGCCGGTTGTCGAGCGAGCCGCCGAAATCGTCGTCGCGGTGATTTGTGGCGGGCGACCAGAAGCCGTCCATCAGATGGCCGTAGGATTCGAACTCGATGCCGTCGAGGCCGGCCGCCTGGCAGCGCTGCGCGGCCGCGGCATAGTCAGCGACGATGCGCTCGATGTCCCATTCCTCGATGGTCTTGGGGAACGCGCGGTGCGCCGGCTCGCGCACCGGCGAGGCCGAAAGCACCGGCAGCCAGTCAGCCTTGTTCCACCCGGTGCGCCGGCCGAGATG
Source organism: Mesorhizobium sp. CNPSo 4661 (assembly GCF_057784215.1). NCBI lineage: Bacteria > Pseudomonadati > Pseudomonadota > Alphaproteobacteria > Hyphomicrobiales > Phyllobacteriaceae > Mesorhizobium > Mesorhizobium sp. CNPSo 4661. Next base: position 158,257 of record NZ_JBWGIO010000003.1, read on the forward strand.
GGTGATCTGGATCATCACCTTGCAGTCATGCTCGTGGCAGGCATCCGCCAGCTCGGCGAGCCACGGCACGATGCGGTCGTCATAGACATGCAGATTGCCGAAGGCAGCCGGGCTGTCGCGCGAGACGATCGCCGAGCCCGCCGTCATGGTCAGCGCCATGCCGCCCTTGGCCTTCTCGGCATGGTAGAGCCGGTAGCGCTCTTTCGGCATGCCGTCCTCGGAATAGGCCGGCTCATGGCTGGTCGACATCACCCGGTTCTTCAGCGTCAGGTGCTTGAGCTGGTAGGGTTGGAGAAGCGGGTCGTTGCTGATCATCGTCTTCCTGCCGTTTCAATTTGTGCGGAAGCGTCGTGTCGCTCCCGCTTCCATTTCACGCATTGGATTCTTCCGAAAACCGCTGCGCACTTTTCGGTCCGATGCTAATGAGCGGCCCAAATCCGCTGCGTCTGAAAGATCGCGGCGTAATTTCCGCACTTCGTTTTCCTGCCGCCCGGACAATCGGCGGCAGCTAGGAGCCGCCCATGACCGATACCAAGAACCTCTCCCAGCTCGGCAAGCACGTCGAGACGCCACAGAGCCCCGAACAGGCGGTCCTGGAGACCGTGCCGTTCCAGCGCGGCGACGGCCCGCCGGCGATCGTGCGCTTCACCTGCCCGGAATTCACCTCGCTCTGCCCGGTCACCGGCCAGCCCGACTTCGCCCACATCGTCATCGACTACGCGCCCGACAAGACGCTGGTGGAATCGAAGTCGCTGAAGCTGTTCATGACCTCGTTCCGCAACCATGGCGCCTTCCATGAGGAATGCACCGTCATGATCGGCCGCCGCATCGTGGAGGCGACCAAGCCGCTCTGGCTGCGCGTCGGCGGCTACTGGTTCCCGCGCGGTGGCATCCCGATCGACGTCTTCTGGCAGACAGGCGCGCCGCCCAAGGACGTATGGCTGCCGGATACCGGCGTTGCGCCCTATCGCGGGCGCGGTTGAGCGGATCGCCATCACTCGCATTGGTACTGGCTGAGCGCCCATTCGCCGGTCACCGACAAAAGGTCGGAGACCTTCCAGCCGCCGCCGACCTTCTTCAGCTTCCATTCCAGCCGGTGCTGGTGGCCCTCGACGACGAAGGCGACCACCACCTTGGCCTGGTCGCCATTGACGGCCTCGATAGTGCGCAGGCTCTTGTCGATGGCGAGCTTGTCGTAATCTGAATTGTCGAGCGCCATGTTGGGGTCGAGGCACTCGCCCTGCCCCGAGGCGCGCAACGCGTCGCTCTTGTCGAGCACCGTCTTGGCCGGATCGACGAAGTTCTTGCGCTGGGACGGATCGAGCTCGAGCCCGAGATGCTCGTAGAAGGGCTTGACCACCGCCGTCGGTGATCCGGGCAGGACAGGAGAGACGGGCGCTGGTTCAGCCGGCTTGCTTTCCGGCGTTGTGGCAGGCGGCGATTTATCGACCGCAGGCGGCGACTTATCGACCGCGGGCGGCGACTTGTTGTCCGAGGACGCATTGTCGCCTGAGGACGCGCTCGGCGGCGGCGCGCCGAAGAGCCCCTGCGCACAGGCGGCGCCGTTCAGCCCCGCGGCCAGCATCGACAAACTCGACAGCGCAAGGACGAGACGGCGAAGCACGGCGTCACTCCGTCGAGGCGCCGCATTCCAGCGCGCTGAGCTTCCAGTCGCTGGTCTTGGAGGTGATGTCGGCGATCTTCCACTTGCCGTCCACTTTCTTCAGCGACCACACCATTTCGCGTTTGGAGTCATCGCCTTCCGGGAAAAGATTGAAGTTGGCCGTCACCTCGGCGGTGTCGCCATTGACGGTCTCGGTTAGCTTCAGCGTCTTCGACAAGGTCTTCTGATCGAAATCCTGGGCGTCGAGGCCGGGATCGAAATCGATGCAGGACACCTCGTCGGGCTTCTCTTTCTGCGCTTTGTCGTTGGCTTCGAACAGCTTTGTCACCGGGCCGGTGAAGCGGTCGCGGTATTTGGCGTCCGCCTCGAACTTCACCGAAGGCACATAAAAGAACTTCACGGCGTTGGATGCCGGCCCCGCCAGCGCGGCGCCGGGCAAGGCTATCGACATGGCAGCGGCGAGCACTATCGGCTTCATGCAGGATCTCCGGAGGTTCGGCGGCGTGGTGGCAAGATCGCCACCACGCTTCCTGCATATCGGCTTTTTTGCGGCTCATGAAGTCCAGGCGCGCTCAGGCATCCAGCCAGACGTTCTGGAAGTCCATTTCGTAGGTCTGGTGCATCGAGTAGTTCTTCACCTTCTTGTTCATGTGGCAGTAGAGCTTCTGCCAGAAGGGCTGGATGATGACGCCGGAGTCCTGCAGGATCGCTTCGACATCCTTCATCACCTCCTTGCGCTTGCCAACGTCGATGAGCGACAGCGCCTCCTTGAGCTTGGCGTCGAAATCCGGGTTGGAAAAGGCCGTCTCGTTCCAGGCCTCGCCGGTGCGGTAACCGAGCGCCAGCACCTGCACGCCGAGCGGACGCATGTACCAGATGGTCATGGAGTAAGGATATTTCGTCCAATCGTTCCAGAAGGTCGAGCCGGGCAGCACGGTGCGCTTGACCTTGATGCCGGCGTCGCGCAGCTGGCCGGCGATCGCGTCGCCGGTGTTCTTCTGCCATTCGTCCTCGACCGTGATCAGCTCGTGCTCGAAGTCGGCCTGGCCGGCGTCGGCCATCAGTTTCTTGGCGCCAGCGGCGTCGCGCTCCTTCTTGGGCAGGGGGTAGTATTCGGGATGGATCGGGGCGACGTGATGGTTCTCGCCAACCGTGCCGCGGCCATTGTAGCCGAGCTGCATGACCTGGTTGTTGTCGACCGCCATCTGCAGCGCGTTGCGCACCCGCTTGTCGTCATAAGGCTTATGCGTGACATTGGTGCGGGCAACCAGCGTGGTCGCCGTCGCAACCTCCGACTTCACCAGGCCCATCTTGTCCAGCGGGTCGATGTAGTCCGCCGGCGTCTCGAAATCGACGTCGACCTCGCCGGAGTCGAAGGCATTGAGCGTGGCGTTGAAGTCGGTGCCGTAGTCGATGAACTCCACGCCATCGAGCGGCGCCTCGCCACCCCACCATTTGCCGTTCTCGCGGCGCTTGACGACCGCTTTCTGGCCGACATCGTAGGAGACCAGCTCGAACGCTCCGGTGCCGATCGGCTTCTTGATCGGATCGGCGCCGTCCTTGTCGAAGTCGCGGTGCACGACCAGGGCCGGATAGTCGGTGAAGCCCGGGATGATGGCGATATCGGCTTCGTTGAGCTTCAGCTTCACCGTATGGTCGTCGACCTTGGTGATCGCGCCATCCTTGGCCTTGCCGGTCTTGGTGTCGATGAGCGCGCCGACGCGGGCGGCCATGGAATTGCCGGACGCGCCCTTCTCGCACCAGCGGTTCAGATTGGCGACCACGTCATCGGCGTTGAAGGCATCGCCATTGTTCCAGGTGACACCCTTGCGCAGATGCAGCGTGTATTCGGTGGCGTCGTCATTGATGTCCCAGCTTTCGAGCAGCACCGGCTCGAAGGTGAACTGATGGGTGTAGCGCACCAGCGGCTCCAGCCACGTGCGGGTGACGTTCGCCATCTCCGTCCAGTCATAGGTGCGCGGATCCTTCTGCGCCTTGACCGACATCGCGACATGCAGCGTTCCGCCCTTCTTGGGCTCGTCGGCGAGCGCCCTGGTCGGCGCCGCAAGGCCGAGCATGCCATAGGCGAAAGCCGTCGATGCGCCGAAGGCGCTGGCCAGGGCCAGGAATTCGCGCCGGTCGACACGGCCGGCGCGCGCCTCCTCGGCCATCGCTTCGATAGCGGCCGGGACCCGGTCACCATTGCTTTTGAAAAGTGTCATTTTCGTTCTCCCATTGATTTCTTCGGGTCTCCGCCCGTTTGTGTGAACTGTCGTCTATCAACTAACGCTGTCCGGCAGCATTTCCTCACGCCGCGCGATCAAATCCGCGAGACCCTCGGCAATGCCCTCGTCGAGCTTCGGCTCCTGGTAGTCCGCGAGCATGACGCGCGCCTTTTCGCGGCCGCGCGTGTCGTGGTCCTTGGCGCCTTCGGCGCTCCACTGCTCGAAGGAATTGAAATCCATGATGTTGGGCATGAAGAAGGCGCTCTCGAAATGCTCGAGCGTGTGCTGGGTGCCGAGGAAGTGCCCTTGCGGCCCGACCTCGCGGATCGCGGCAAGAGCCTCCTTGAAATCGTCGAACGGCACGCCGCCGGCATATTTGTACCAGCCGACCAGCTGCTCGCAGTCGGTGGCGAATTTCGAATAGCCGCAGGTGAGACCCGCCTCCAGCCAGCCGGCGGAATGCCAGATGTAATTGGCGCCGGAGAGGATCGCGGCATGCATCAGCATGTTCGCCTCATAGCCGGCCTGGGCGTCATTGAGCTTGGAGCCGACATGGAAGCCGGAGGTGCGCCACGGCAATTTGTATTTCCTGGCCAGCGCTCCCATCAGATACATCATCTGGGCCGCCTCCGGCGTGCCGCCCATCGGCGCGCCTGTCTTCATGTCGACGGTGACCATGAACTGGCCGTAGATCTGCGGCGAGCCGGGCCGGATGAGCTGGGTCAAAGCCACGCCGGCCAGCGCCTCGGCGTTGACCTGCGCCACCGCGCCGACGGCGGAGGCCGAGGTCGAGGCGCCGCAGAGCGCGAAAGGCGCCAGGATCAGCGGCTGATTGTTGCTCGCATAGACGCGCATGGCGTCGATCATGGTGGCGTCCCACACCAGCGGCGAATTGCAGTTGGTGATCGCCACCAGCACCGGGTTGTCGCGCACGAACTCCTCGCCGAAGACGATGCCAGCCATCGCCATCGTGTCCTCGGCGCGCTCCTTCGAGGTCACGATGCCCATGAACGGCTTGTCGGAATGTTTCAGCGCCGAATGGATGATGTGCAGATGCCGCTTCGGCACGGCGATTTCCATCGGCTCGCAGATGACCGAGCTCGACGAATGCAGCGCCGGCGCCATGTAGGCCATCTTGTGGAAATTATTGAGGTCGGCGAGCGTGCCATAGCGCCGCTTGTTGTCGAGGTCGCGGACATAGGGCGCGCCATACATCGGCACGAAGATCGAATTCTTGCCGCCGACGCGCACGGTGCGCTCGGGGTTGCGTGCATTGAGGGTGAACTCCGCCGGAACCTTCGAGACGAGTTCCATCAAGAGCGCGCGGTCGATGCGGACGCGCGTTTCCCTGACATCGGCGCCGGCCGCCTTCCAGAGCTCGATCGCCCCGTCGTCGCGGAATTCGCACCCCACCTCCTCGAGGATCTTGAGCGATTCCTCATGGATCAATTCCACCGCCTCGTCGGGCACGATCTCGTAGGCGGGGATCTTGCGCACAAGGGTCGGGAAGGACGCGATCGGCGCGCTTCTCAGCGCCTTGCGGCCAAGACGGCCACCGCCGCGGCGGTGGGTCTGTTCGGTCAATTCAACGGCCGGTGCGTTCATGGAGCCTCCTTCTTCCCGCCACCCAAATTAGCGAGGCAAAATATGGCTGTGACGCTGGAAAATCCTGATCTTCTGTATAAGTTGTACTTATGCGAAGCCTGCGCCACCTCCTGCCCTCCGCGGGCAGCCTCATCGTCTTCGAAGCCGCCGGCCGGCTGTCGAGCTTCACCGCTGCCGGGCGCGAGCTCGGCATGACGCAGGCCGCCGTTTCCTATGCCGTGCGCGGCCTGGAGGAGCAGCTCGGCGCCAAGCTCTTCCAGCGCCGCCACCGCCAGGTGCTTCTGACGGAAGCCGGCGAGCGCTTCCATGCCGACGTCTCGCTCGGCCTGTCGCACATCCGCAAATCGGCGGAAGACCTGCGCCTGCAGGCGACCGGCGGGCATGTGACGTTAGCTGCCTCGACCGCTTTCGGCTCGTTCTGGATGATGCCGCGCCTGCAGCAGTTCCGCGACGAACTGCCGGGCATTGACCTGCGCATCCAGACCGCCGACCGCGACCTCGACATCATCGCCGAGGGCATTCCGCTCGGCGTACGCGGTGGCGTGCCGCGCGACTGGCCGGACTATCACTCGCTGTCGCTCTCCGAGGAAGAGATCTTCCCGGTGGCGGGGCCGAGCTATCTCGCCAAGTTCGGCAAGCCGAAAACGGTCGAGGAACTGGCGACGCACCGGCTGATCCATCTCGAGGAGCCCTATCGCGAGGCGCCGAACTGGGACGAATGGTTCGCTTCGGCCGGAACCAGCCTACGCAATGCTGAGCGGGGCTTGCGCATCAACGACTATGCCCTGGTGATCCAGGCGGTGATGGAAGGACAAGGCATCTCGCTTGGGTGGCGGCATCTGGTCGAGCGCCTGGTGGCTTCGGGGCTGCTGGTGCCGGTGACCGATCATGTCATGCGGACCGGCATCGGCTTCCACGTGATCTGGCCGAAGAACCGCGACCTCAGCGACAACGCGCGCAGGGTCAGGGACTGGCTTGTGGCGCAGGCTTAGTTGCGTCGTCACGCAATTACGATCGTAGCGATCCTTCACACCCCCCTCTGTCCTGCCGGACATCTCCCCCGCAAGGGGGGAGATTGGCGGTTCATGCGTCCCGCCATCCTTGAGACGTTGGCGATTGGCGAAAATCCAGGTGACATTTGATCTCCCCCCTTTCGGGGGAGATGGCCGGCAGGCCGGAGGGGGGTGCTGTCCCGCCAGCCTCCTCCATGGTACGTGCAGCTTTTGCCCACACCTCGAATCCGCCTATAATCCTCTGATGCCCATCCGCCAGCTTTCCGAAACGATGATCAACCAGATCGCCGCCGGCGAGGTCATCGAGCGTCCGGCGAGCGTGGTGAAGGAGCTGGTCGAGAATGCACTCGATGCCGGCGCCTCGCGCGTGGAGATCGTCACGGCGGGCGGCGGGCTGAACCTGATCCGCGTCACCGATGACGGCTCGGGCATAGCCGAACCGGAGCTTGCATTGGCGATTGCTCGCCACTGCACCTCGAAGCTTTCCGACAATATCCACGACATCCGCTCACTCGGTTTTCGCGGCGAGGCGCTGCCCTCGATCGGCTCGGTGGCGCGGCTGTCGATCCGCTCGCGCACGGCAAGCGGCGACAGCGCGGCCGAGATCGGCATCGACGGCGGCCGCGTCTCGCCGGTGAAGCCGGCTGCCGCCAATCGCGGCACGACCGTCGAGGTGCGCGACCTTTTTTTCGCCACGCCGGCCAGGCTGAAATTCATGAAGGGCGAGCGCGCCGAAAGCTCGGCCACCAGCGATGTGGTGAAGCGCATCGCCATCGCCTTCCCGGCCGTGCGCTTCACGCTTGCCGGCTCCGACCGCTCGACGCTGGAACTGCCGGCGACGGGCGACACGCCGGAAGGTCGCCTTGCCCGTGTCGCGCAGGTGATGGGCAAGGATTTTCCCGACAACGCCATTGCCATCGATGCCATGCGCGATGGCGTTCATCTTGCCGGGCACGTCTCGATCCCATCCTACACACGGGCGAACGCGCTGCAGCAATATGCCTATGTCAATGGACGGCCGGTGCGCGACAAGCTGATCGCCGGCGCGATCCGCGGCGCCTTCGCCGACGTCCTGCCGCGCGACCGGCACGCGGTCACCGTACTGTTCCTGTCGCTCGATCCTTCGACCGTCGACGTCAATGTCCATCCGGCCAAGGCCGATGTGCGCTTCCGCGATCCCGGCCTGGTGCGCGGGCTGATCGTCGGCGCCATCCGCGAGGCACTGGCCGGCGCCGGCATCCGCGCCGCGACCACGGGTGCTGCCGGCATGATGGCGGCGTTCCGGCCGGGTGCTGCGCCCTATTCGCATCCCGGCCCGGCCAATGGGCACCGAGGCTATGACGCGGCCTACCGTGCTTCCGGCTCCAACGGTTTCGATCCGACACGTTCTCCACAGCGGCCGCTCGACATGGGCTATGGCGAGGCCAGATCGCTAGCCAATGGCTTCGCCGAAAACGAGCAGGTCGCCTTCGACACCGGCCCGCTCGCCAGCGCCGATATCCGCGCCGGCATGGCCGAGCCGGCCGAAGCGCTGCTCGGCATGGTGCTGGGCGCGGCGCGGGCGCAGGTGCATGAGAACTATATCGTCGCCCAGACGCGGGATTCGCTGGTCATCGTCGACCAACACGCGGCGCATGAACGACTGGTCTATGAGGCGCTGAAGAACGCGCTGCATTCGCGCGCAGTGCCGTCGCAGATGCTTCTCCTGCCCGAGATCGTCGACCTGCCGGAAGAGGATGCCGAGCGGCTGGCGATGCATTCGGACACGCTGGCCAAATTCGGCCTCGGCCTGGAGCGCTTCGGCCCGGGCGCGGTGGCGGTGCGCGAGACGCCGTCGATGCTGGGCGAGACCAACGTGCAGCAGCTGGTGCGCGACCTCGCCGACGAGATCGCCGACAACGACACGGTCGAGACGCTGAAGGAGCGGCTGGACAGAATAGCCGCGACCATGGCCTGCCATGGTTCCGTCCGGTCCGGCCGGTTGCTCAAGGCCGAGGAGATGAACGCGCTGCTGCGCCAGATGGAGGCGACGCCGGGGTCCGGCACCTGCAACCACGGCCGCCCGACCTATATCGAGCTCAAGCTCGCCGATATCGAAAGGCTGTTCGGACGGCGGTGAGCGCTAGAGGAATTCCAGGAAAAGTGTGAGCGGTTTTCCGTCCGGAATTGCGTAAAAACAAAGAGATAGTGCGGTTCGCCGTTTCCGTGAAACGGTGAAACGCGCTAGCCTGACGCCCATTTCATTTTCTCTTGCGATATTTGTTCGCCTTGGGGCTGAAGGCATAGTCCTCAGTATGGCCGGCGCCACCGCCGCTAAAATTCACGGAAATGACGTCCTTGCCTCCCTCGACCCACTTCTCGACGTTCATATAGATGGACGTCATCAGCATGCCGGCGCTGCAGGCGTCATCATCCTTGAAGGCGATTTCCTGAACGACCTTCCCGCTGCGCTTCTTGATGACCTGCATTTTCTTCATGCAAGTGCCTGAGTCGGTGTCCGCATAGATACCGGCAAACCTGTCGGCGGCTGTCTCGGCCCAGAAGGGAATCTCGATGGTCCCGTCGATCTTTATCTCACCTTTGTCGTCCAGGCTGGCGACCTTCTTGAGCGTGACGGGATATGTGTCGGCACCCTTGCTCCAGGTGCCTGTCGCGCCGTTTTCGGTCATGTCGATGGAAAACGGGCATCCGGCGGTGTCGACAGGGGTCTTTGATCCAACCATCAATACCCGGTCGAATTCCTTCTTGCCCGAGATCTCGCAGAGCGCGAGCCTGGTGCCGGTGATCTTGCCGTACACCGCTATTGGGCTCTGCTTGGCGTCGTAGAAGTAACTGCCCTCGACCGTTATGCCGCTGCCGAACCCGTCATAGGTCTGAAGCGAGATATGAACGGGCTGGGAGCCGATGGACCCTTCGTAATTTTCCACATGATACCAGCCCGCGGCGGCGTTCCCGCACAGCAGCAGTACGCAAGAAATTGCGCATACGAACCGTCCTGCCATCCCGATCACCGCCGCGTTCCCCGAAAGCGGCTCACCATAGCCGCCCGCCTGGCGCGTGTCTGCATCACCGCGGGGGTACTCGAGATTTTAAGTCCGCAAACGACTGCAGCGTTTTGAATTACCGCTTCAAATTCACCACGATCACGCCGCCCAGAGCCAGCGCGCCGCCGAGAATGCCGAGCAGCGATGGCACTTCGCCCAGCCAGAAGAAGCCGATCAAGGCGGAGGTCGGCGAGACGAGGTAGAGGAAGTTCGAGGCGCGCGCGGCAGGCAGGCGGGAAAGCGCGGTCGCCCAGGCGGCATAGGCGATCAATGAAGGCACGATGCCGAGATAGATGACCGCGCCGAGACCGGCGGTGTTGGCGACCGCTGCCTGCGAAAACGCTTCCGGCAGGAACGGCGACAGGCACAACGCGCCGAGCACCATGTTGGAGGCGGAGATCGTCAGCGGATGATGGCGGGCAAAGAGCGGCTTCTGCACGATGGTGTTGACGGCCGAACAAAGTGCGGAGCCCAGCACCAGCAGCGCGCCGGCGTTGAAATGCAGGCCGTGTCCGTCGGCCACCGCGATGATGCCGATGCCGGCAAAGGAGATGACGGTGCCGAGCCAGGCGATTCCCGAGAAGCGTTCGCCGAGCAGCGCCATGGCCATGATGGCGGTGAAGATCGGGCTGACATTGATGATGAAGCCGGCCGCGCCCGCCGAGACGGTAAGCTCGCCGAAATTGAGCATGGCGGTGTAGAGCGCGACGAAGATGGCGCCGCCGAAGGCGAAGCGCCACAGCTCGTCGATCCTGGGCAGCGCCGGGCGCTTCACCGCGAGGAAGATGGCGGCCGGAACGGCCGCGATGGCGAAGCGCAGCGCCCCTAGCTCCAGCGGCTGGAAGGCGCCAAGGCCGGCGCGGATCGCCGGGAAAGCCGAGGCCCAGCCGATGACCGTCAACGTCACCGCGACCGCCGCGGTGGTGTCCATGCGCTGTGTCTCATTCAACGTGCCGGTGTAAGCGCTCATTGCCGTAGCCTCGTCTTTCTGTGTCATGGAGGCAGAAAACGGCATTGCCGGCCAATTGACAAACGACCAATTCGAGGGTCAGCTGTGAGCATGGATCACAGCTCTGACCAGATACTGCCGCTCGAAACCTTGCGCGCCTTCGACGCGGCGGCGCGGACAGGGAGTTTTTCCGCGGCGGCCGAAAAGCTCAACCTCACCCATGGCGCGGTGAGCCGCCAGATCGCCAAGCTGGAGGGCTGGCTTGGCTTGAAAGTGTTCGAGCGCAACGCCCGCGGCGTGACGCTGACGATCGAGGGCAACCGCCTGCATTTGAGGACCGCCGAGGCCTTCGCGCTGATCTCGGTCAACTCCGACCGCTGGGTCGAGCCGCGCGGCACCGCCGTGGTGCGGCTGGCCTCGATCCCGTCGGTGAGCGGGCTGTGGCTGATGCCGCGCATGGCGGAATTGGAGAACCATCCGACCAAGCTGCGTATCGTGCTCGACGTCGACAACCGCCAGGCCGACCTCGCCGACGAAGGCATCGACCTGTCGGTGCGCTGCGGACGCGGCCGCATTCCGGGCCGCGTCTCGGTGCAGCTTTTCGAGGAGCATGTTTTCCCGATCGCCTCGCCGGAACTGGCGAAGGAGATCGGACGAGGCGACCCTGCGCGACTGCTGAAATTCCCGCTGATCAACGATTCCGACGCTTCCGCCTGGCGCGCCTGGTTCGCGGCGCAGGACGTGGACTATCGCCCACGCCCGCAGGACAGGCGTTTCGAGGACTATAACCTGGTGCTGGATGCTGCGGCACACGGGCTGGGCATTGCGCTGGCGCGACCGCCGCTGACGGCGGACCAGCTCGGGTCCGGCCGTATCGTCGCCGTCGACGAGCGCGTTGCGCTCAATCCGGTCTCCTACTGGATGGACCGCCCGGTCGGCCGGCCGCGCGCTGCGGCGGCGGACCTTGCCAGGCGCATTGCCGAACAGGCAGGGCTTGCTCCGGAAAAGCTGGAAACTTTCCTGCAGGATGACGTCTAAGCGGGATCAGCGGAGCAACAGCACCATGATCGTTGCCGTCACCGCCGAGACGATGGCGGTGACGACCGAGATCGTCCAAAGGGATATCGGCGCGGGCTCCGATCGCGGAGCGTGTCCAGCCGGACGGACTGCGGCACCGCGCGGCTGAGGCGCGTTGGCGTTGGCCGCCACCAACGCTGAAGCGGAAGCGACGGTCGGCGAAAATGTCGACAATACCGGCGCAACCACGGGCCTGGACGTATTGTCGGCAACCGCTGCCGGTGGCGGGACGAAGCCGCGCGGAGCCTGATCGGTGTCCCTCGCCGCCCTAGCCGTCGAGGGTCTTGCCGGCGCATCGTCGGTGGCGGCATCGGGCTCCATGACGGCCCGGTAGGCGTCCTCGACCTCGGAGGACGACAGGCGTTGCGATGCCTGAGCGGCCTGGCGCGGCTGCGCGCTTTGCAGCGACTGGGCCGCGATTTGCGCCGCTTGCCCCGTCGTCGGCGCCGGCGGCTGGACCAGCGCCTTGATCAAAGCCGTCGTCGCCGGATCGGCCTTCGGCGACGGCACCGCCTGCGGCGTGAGAGCCTCATTGATCAGCGTGTTCAGGCGGGTCGAGGTGATGTCCATGCCGGTTTCCGGAAAGCATTTTGCCGCTCAGCCATACTGCATGAGCATTGCGTCAAGCTTGACGTTGCTTGCGATTTGTGGCGATTGAAACCCGATGAACTCAAGCGTCCTTCCATGATGAATCGTTTCGAAGGCCCGGGCGGCAGGGAAGCCCGGATCCGCTATCTCGACGGCGCCTTCCAGGTCACCAGTCCCGGCTCTTTCGTGCGCTGCGCGGTGACGGGCGAGAACATTCCCCTCGACGAGCTCAAATATTGGAGCGTCGCCCGGCAGGAGCCCTACGTGAACGCGGCTGTCTCGCTTGCCCGCGAGATCGAGATGCACCCGGAATTGCGCAAGCGGGGATAGGCCATGCGAACCCATGGCGCCGTGGCCATCAATTTCGACCGCGCTTAGGGTATTGCATTGAAAAACCTAAAGAATTCTCTCAAGACTGCCGTTCGCATGCCACTAATCATGCGCGCGAGATTGCGCGATCGGGCGGTATCGAAAGCCCCACGGTTCAAGCTGACGGCCTGCGCCATCTTCCGTGAGGAAGCGCCGTTCCTGGCCGAATGGGTCAGGTTCCATCAGAGTGTGGGATTTGAGCATTTCTATCTGTACAACAACTTCTCGACCGACGACTTCAAAGCCGTATTGGACCCGTTCATCCAGGAAGGGCTTGTTACGCTGGTCGACTGGCCGCGGCCGGTAGGGCAGTTGTCGGCCTACAAGGATTGTATCCGCAGGCACTGGCATGAAGCATTGTGGATCGGGCTGTTCGATATCGACGAGTTTCTTTTCGCGCCCGACGGGCGTGACGTGCGCTCCGTCCTTAACGCTTATCGCGACCTGCCGGGCGTCTGTGTCTGGCAGGCGTTTTACGGTTCCTCCGGCCATGTCGAAAGGCCGGAAAGTCCGGTGGTCGAAGCCTACACGATGCGAGCCGGGCCGGACATCACGACGGCCAAGACAATCGTCAACCCTCGCATGGTCTACAAGGTTGGCGTCCATCTGTCGAAATTCCTGTCCGGTGAAGGGCTCGATACCCATCGACGGACCATCGTGCCCGGCATGCCCCCCAAGCTCGATATCTTGAGGATCAATCACTATTGGTCGCGATCGCTTGCCGACCTCGACCAGAAAATCCGGCGCGGCGATGCTTCGACTTCAGCGCTGCGCGACAGGGATTGGCATTTCGACTTCGAAAGCAAACTCAATGTCGAGCGCGACGAAACGATCCTGAAGGCGATGCGCCGCGCGGGTTAGAAGCGGCCACCCTTCCCTTCCCGGCTGATGGCCCTAGGCCGTCATTTCAATGCTGACACTTTCGCGCTTCCGGGGCTATAGACACCAAAGGGCGATGGGTACGGGGGTTATCGTGAAGGCTCTTGTGACCGGCGGCGCCGGCTTCATCGGTTCGCATCTATGCGACTTGCTGGTGGCCCAAGAACGGCAGGTAATATGCGCCGACAATTTTTCCACCGGCTCGGAAGAAAACATCCGTCACCTTCTGGGCAATCCAAATTTCGAGTTTCTCAGGCACGACGTTACCGTGCCTCTCGAAGTCGAAACGGATGAGATCTTCAATCTCGCCTGCCCGGCCTCGCCCGTCCACTATCAGCGCATTCCGATCGAGACGACCAGGACCTGCGTCTATGGAGCGATCAACATGCTCGATCTTGCATGCGCTTCCGGAGCCAGGATCCTTCAGGCATCGACATCCGAGGTCTATGGCGATCCGCAAGTCCATCCTCAGACCGAGGCCTATTGGGGCCACGTCAATCCGATCGGACCGCGCAGCTGCTACGACGAAGGCAAGAGATGCGCCGAGGCGCTGTTCTTCGACTACTGGCGCCAGTCGAAATTACCCATCAAGGTGCTGCGCATATTCAATACATACGGGCCTCGCATGCATCCGTCGGATGGACGCGTGGTCAGCAATTTCATCGTCCAGGCCCTGCGGAACGACCCCATAACCATCTACGGCGACGGAAGCCACACGCGCAGCTTCTGCTACGTCGACGCCCTCATCGACGCGATGGTTCGGATGATGGCTACGCCCGACGATTTCGTAGGCCCCCTCAATGTTGGAAACCCGTCGGAAGTCACGATCCTGGAACTGGCCGAACTTGTGCTGGGCATTGTCGGCGGCAAGTCCAAGATCGAGTTCAAGCCCCTGCCGCAAGACGATCCCCAACAGCGCCAACCCGACATAGATCTGGCGCGATCGACGCTGGACTGGTCCCCTCGCGTCGCCCTCGAGGATGGGCTTGGCGAAACGGTTCGCTACTTCCGCCGGCTGATCAACGGCAATTGACGGCGGGCGCCGCTCAACCCCGCATCTTGCGCAGGCGCCAGGCGTCTAGCGTCTCGTCGATTATGCGTTCGGGCACATGATCGAGCTCGAACACGGCCTCGATATCGAGCACGTCCAGCTGGTCGAGGAAACCGGCGGGCGTCTCGCCATGGCGCAGCCGCGCGGCGTCCTTTGCCGTGGTGACGAGGCGCAGTCCCTCCTGCCGGGCGAGCACCAGGAGATCGGCAAGCTCGTCCTGGGCGTAGAAATGATGGTCCGGAAAAGCGCGCGAAAGCGCGACTTCGCCGCCCGCGCCGCGCACCGTGTCGAAGAATTTCTCGGGATGGCCGATGCCGGCGAAGGCCAGGAAGCGGCGGCCGGCGAAGCGTGACGGGTCGGCCGGCTCGACATGCGCCAGGAAGATCGGCCGTCCAGCGCGCGCGGCCTGGCGCACGACGCCGTCGGCGGCGGCCCCCTCGCCCATCTTCAGCAAGCCGCTGGTGAAGACCAGCTGGTCGACGACCTTGGCGCGGAGCGGCCCGCCCGGGATGACGCGACCGTTGCCTACACCGAAGCGGGCGTCGACCACGACCAGCGCGTAATCTATGTGGATGTGCGCCGACTGAAAGCCATCATCCATGATCAGGAAGTCGCAGCCATGTCCCTCGATGAGCAGCTTCGCGCCGGCGGCGCGATTGGCCGTCACCGCGACAGGCGCGTGTTCGGCGAGCAGCAGCGGCTCGTCGCCGACATGCTTGGCGGCGTCGTGATGCGCGTCGACGACATGCGGCTTGGCGAACGAACCGCCATGGCCGCGCGACAGGAAGCCTGGGGTAAGCTGCATGCGCCTGGCTTGCTTGGCCAAAGCGATGGCGACCGGCGTCTTGCCGCTGCCGCCAACGGTGAGGTTGCCGACGCACAGCACGGGTGCTGCGACCTTCTCGCGCGGAGCGTGGCGCATGCGGCGGCCCGCCACCAGGCCGTAGACCGCCGAAGCCGGCGACAGCGCGAGCACACGCCAGTCCGGCTTTTCCCACCAGAAGGGTGGCGCTTCGCTGGTCATCGCGCCGGCCCTATGCGCCTCGGCTTCGCGCATGAGCTTTTCCAAAAACCGGTCCCGATTTTTGGGATCATGATCTAGCGCCCGTTTGCGCCTTTCAGGCGCGCCTTGACGACCAGCGGCTGGATATAGGGCTCCAGCGATTTCAGCGTGCGGGCAAGCGCGCCGCGCATCTCGTCGACGGTGGCGGCACCCGCCGCCATCATTTCGTGGCGTGCCGCTTCGTTGGTCAAAAGGAAATTGACGGCGCCGGCCAGCATGTCGCGGTCGCGCACCAGCTTGGCGCCGCCGCTGTCGAGCAAGCGCTGATAGGCCTCGCGGAAATTCTGCACGTTGCGGCCGGCAAGCACGGCGGTTTCGAGCATCGCCGGCTCGAGCGGGTTCTGCCCGCCTTCCGAAGTCAGCGAGCGGCCGACGAAAGCGATCTCGGTCAGCCTCAGGTAAAGGCCCATTTCGCCGATCGTATCGCCCAGCAGGATATCGGTGTCGGGCGAGATGCGGTCGGCCTTGCTGCGCCTTGCCACCGTCAGGCCCATGCCGGAAATCTGCGCGGCAAGCGCATCCGCGCGGTCGGGGTGACGCGGCACGATGATGGTCAGGAGCCCGTGATGGCGCCTGTGCAGGCTGGCATGGACCTCGGCGGCCACGACCTCCTCGCCGTCATGGGTCGAGATCGCCGCCCAGGTCGGACGATCGCCGATCTGGCGCTGCAGGGTGGCCAAAGCCCGCTCGTCGACGGGCGGCGGGTTGGTGTCGACCTTGAGGTTGCCGGATACGGTAACCGGCCGGGCGCCGAGCGCGCGAAACCGCTCGCCGTCGGCATCCGACTGGGCGATGACGTGGGCGAGGTTCTCGAACAGCGCCTCGGCGACGCCGGCGCGCTTCTTCCACGAGGTGAAGGAGCGGTCGGACAGCCGGCCATTGACCAGAACCTGCGGCACGTTGCGGGCGCCAAGTTCCAGGATGGTCATCGGCCAGATTTCCGATTCGGCGATGATCGCCAGTTCCGGCCGCCAGTGATCGAGGAAGCGGCTTACCGCGGGCTTCAGATCAAGCGGCACATATTGGTGGATGATGCGGCTGCCGAGGCGCTCTTCGGCGACCTTGGCCGAGGTCACGGTGCCGGTGGTCAGGACGATGTTGACGCCATAGTCGAGGATGCTCTCGACCAGCGGCACCACCGCGATCGTCTCGCCCACGCTTGCGGCATGGATCCAGATCACCGGCCCTTCCGGACGGGGACGGCCGGCTACGCCATAGCGCTCGCGCCGGCGGACGCGGTCCTCCTTGCCGCGCGAGGCGCGCCAGGCGACATAGGGTCCGATCAGCGGATAGGCGGCCGCCCCCGCATAGCGGTAGGCGGTGAGGACCACGCGCGCCCAACGCTCGCTCATTTGCCGCTATCCACGAGGCGATAGGCCTCGGCCGTTGCGGCATTGAGGGAGGCAGTGACCTCCTGGCGCTTGCGCTCCATCTCGGCATCGTCGGCATCGGCCGGTACGAAGACCGGCGGCCCCACGATAACCGCGGAGCGGCCGAAAGGCAGGTTGATGGTGGTCTTGTCCCAGCTCTTCTCCAGCACCTTGCGCCGGCTGGTGGCGATGGCCGAGGGCAGGATCGGCCGGCCGGAAAGCCTTGCCAGGAGAACGATGCCAAGCCCGGCGTCGCGCGGCGTGCCGTTCGGAATGTCGGCGATCATGGCGACGTTCTTGCCCGCGACGAGCGACTTCTTGAGCGCGATCAAGGCCTTGGCGCCGCCTTTGTCGAGATGCCTCGAACTGTTGCGACCGCCGGAGCCGCGCACCGCCTCGATACCGAATTTCTCGATCATCAGCGCCTGGAGCTCGGCGTCGGCGCTGCGCGAGACCATGGCGACCAGCTGCCGGCCCTTGGGATAATAGGCTGGGGTCAGAAGATGCTGGCCGTGCCAGAGCGCTATGATGCCGGGCTCGAGATGCGCGTAAGCGCCGCCGGCTACCTGGGTCGAGCCTTCGACGAGCGGGCTGGTGACGCGAATCAGCCGCACGAACCAGGCGAACAGGTTGGCGATGAAGTTCTTGACGAAACTCGACTGCGCCAACGGCTCACGGATGCGCCGCCACAGCGTGCGCGTTCCGCCGCGCGTGGCGGCGCGCCGCCCGGTCGCCCCTTTCACCGCTTCATGCTCCATCGACGTCAACCGCCGACCTTCGATTCTGGATCGAGCAGACGGTGCAGATGAACAACGAAATAACGCATATGGGCATTATCGACACTGGCCTGCGCCTTGGCTTTCCAGGCGCCAAGCGCGGTCTGATAGTCGGGATAGATGCCGACAATGTCGAGGGTTTCGAGATCGCGGAACTCGGTTCCACCCAGCTTTTTCAGCTCGCCACCGAAAACCAGGTGCAAAAGCTGCTTCTTTCCGTCTTCCACGGCCATGCCGATCCTTCGCATGCTTATGAATTCGTGACAGGTTTTAGACCAAAGCTGCCGGTATTGGAACCGCCGACCGCCTCACCCTTCGTCAAGCCCGGCAATGACCCCGGCAAGCACGCCGAGCAATTCGCCGCTGCCGGCCGCGAGCGCGCCGTGATTGATCACCTCGCCGGCGTAGCGCGGCGGCTTGCCGGTGCGGTCTATCAATGCGCCGCCGGCCTCGGTGAGGATGAGATCGGCGGCTGCGATGTCCCAGTCATACGCGCTCGGCTTGACGAAGGTCGCGTCGAGTTTGCCCGCGGCGATCATCGCCAGCCGATAGGCAAGCGAAGGAATGTAGGCCGTGCGCCGCAGCCTTCCCTGCCAGGCCTGCGGCATCAAGTCGACCAGCGGCTTGGGTCCGCCGATATCGACGTCCTGCCCAAGCGGACGGACATGGATGCGCCTGTCGTTGAGATAGGCGCCCTCACCCGGCAGCGCCCAATAGGTCTCGCGTTTGGCCGGGCATTCGAGCACGCCCGCGAGCGAGCGCCCGGCCTCGACCACGGCTACGCTGACGCACCAGGAATGCAGGCCATCGAGAAAGCCGCGCGTGCCGTCGATCGGGTCGACGACGAAGGTGCGGCGGGCCGACAGCCTGGCATGGTCGTCGGCGGTCTCCTCCGACAGCCAGCCATAATCCGGACGCGCCCGAAGCAAGGTCTCGCGCAGATAGGCGTCAGCCGCATGGTCGGCCTCGCTCACCGGCGAGGTGCCGCCTTTCATCCACACCTGCGGGTTGTTGCCGAAATAGCGCATGGCGATGGCGCCGGCCTCGCGAGCGGCATCGCGCAGCAAAGCGAGGTCTTCGCGGGCCTGGCTCGAGGTCAATTGGTCAAGCGCCGGCAAGGGTCATCCCTTCGATCAGGAGCGTCGGCGCCGCCGTGCCGAAATTGCGGTCGAGATCGTTCGCCGGCACCATGTTGAGGAACATGGTCTTCAGGTTCGAGGCGATCGTCACCTCGGCCACCGGGTAGGCCAGCGCGCCGTTCTCGATCCAGTAGCCGGAGGCGCCGCGGCTGTATTCGCCGGTCACCATGTCGACGCCCTGGCCGAAGACCTCGGTGACATAGAAGCCGCTCTTCAACGACGCGATCAGATCTTCCGGCGAACGCCCGCCCGGCTCGATGGCAAGGTTGGTCGAGGACGGCGAAACCGACGAGCCGCTGCGCGAGCCGCGCCCATTGGTGACGAGGCCGAGCTCGCGCGCGGCAGAGGTCGACAGGAACCAGTGGTTCAAGACGCCCTTCTCGACCATCAGCAGCTTCTCGCCCTCGACGCCCTCGCCATCGAAGGGGCGCGAGGCCTGGCCACGCCGCCGCAAAGGCTCGTCGGTGACGGTGATCGCGGCCGACGCCACCTCTCTGCCCATCATGTCGCGCAGGAAGCTGGTCTTGCGGGCGACCGCGGCGCCGTTGATGGCGCCCGCCAGATGGCCGGCTATGCCGCGCGCGACGCGCGGATCGAACACCACGTCGACCGGGCCGGTCGCCGCCTTGCGGGCGCCGAGGCGGCGCACCGCGCGTTCGCCCGCCTTGCGGCCGATCTCTTCCGGCGCGTCGAGGTCGGCGAAGTGCTGGCGCGAGGAGAATTCGTAGTCACGCTCCATCGCGGTTCCCTCACCCGCGATGACGCTGGTCGAGCGCGAGAAACGCGAGCCGACATACTGGCCGACAAAGCCATGCGAGGTGGCGAGAACCATGCCGCCCAGGCCGGCGCCGGCGCTGCTGCCCGCGGAATTGGTCACGCCCTTGACCGCCAATGCGGCCGCTTCGGCCGCAAGCGCCGCTTCCTTCAGCTGGTCCGCCGATACCTCCGTCGGGTCGAAGAGATCGAGATCGCGCAGATTGCGGGCAAGCAGCGCGGGATCGGCGAGGCCCTGGAACGGATCTTCGGGCGAAACCCTGGCCATGGCCACGGCACGCTCGGCAAGCGCCTTGGGGTCGGATGCGGCGGTGGCCGAAACGCTCGCCACACGCTGGCCGACGAAGACGCGCAGCGACACATCCTCGCTCTCCGACGATTCGGTGCCCTCGACCTTGCCCAGCCGAACCGACACGCCGGCGGAGCGGCCGCGCACCACGACCGCGTCGGCCGCGTCGGCGCCGGCGCGCCTGGCCGCCTCGACGAGCGCCGCGACGCGATCGGTCAATTTCGCTGCGTCGAGCTTATCGGTCATGCGGTTGTTCCTGTTTGTTCACGCAGTCCGTCAGGAGGAACCCTGCCGGCTATGATGGTGCCGCACCATCATGGACGCCATGGCACCATCATGGACGCGTCCGCACCATCTATTGTTCCACCGACGCTTGTGCAATGGCGGATGCGGCAATCTCAAGGCAATCGCCGTGGTTCGTGTCGGATGCTTTACCCCAGGACCGAGAAGGGCGTGCTACTCGGCCACCGGCGCCCAGATCACGTCCTCGATCCTGTTTGCCCCGGTCGCCAGCATCACCAGCCGGTCGAAGCCGAGGGCCGAGCCGCTGGCTTGCGGCATGAGGGCCAGAGCGGCGAGGAAATCCTCGTCCAGCGGATAACGCTCGCCATAGACGCGTTCTTTCTCGTCCATCTCGGCGACAAAGCGGCGGCGCTGTTCGGCCGCGTCGGTCAGCTCGCCGAAAGCGTTGGCAAGCTCGACGCCGCAGCAATAGAGCTCGAAGCGCTCGGCGACGCGCGGATCCTCGGCACTCGGCCGGGCGAGTGCCGCTTCCGAAATCGGATAGCCGTAAAGGATGGTGGCCCGCCCCTGCCCCAGCGCCGGCTCGATCTTTTCGACCATCACCCGGCTGAACAGGTCGGCCCAGTTGTCGTCGGGCGCGGTGCGCAGTCCGGCATGGACCAGCGCTTCGTGAAGCGCGTCGCGGTCAGTTCTGCCGTCGACTGACACGGTCGCCAGCAGGTCGATGCCGGCATGGCGCTTGAAAGCCTCCGCCACGCTCAGCCGCTCCGGCTCGGCGAAAGGGTCGGCCTCGCGGCCACGGAAACGGAAGCGCTTTGTGCCGGCCTTTTCCGCCGCGAGCGCCAGGAATTCGGCGCAGTCGTCCATCAGGCGCTCAACCGTATCGCCGACGCGGTACCATTCGAGCATGGTGAACTCGGGATGGTGCAGCGGCCCGCGCTCGCGGTTGCGCCAGACAGGGCCGAGGCTGAAGATGCGCTCCTCGCCGGCGGCGAGCAGCTTCTTGCAGGCGAATTCCGGCGAGGTGTGGAGATAGAGCGGCCGGCGCGATGCGTCGGGCCCGATCGCCTCGGTGGCGAAGGCGGCGAGATGCGCCTCGTTGCCCGGCGAAACCTGCAGCGCCGAGGTCGTCACCTCGATGAAATCGCGTGTCGAGAACCAGCCGCGCAATGCTGCGGCGATGGCATTGCGCGCCATCAGGCGCGGCCGGCGATCGGCATGGATATCAGGCGTCCACCAGGGCGAAGCGGCGGTCATGGGCAGGAAAATCGAGCGGAAGGCTGGCGGTTCGGCGCAAGATGCGCTAGGGCGCACGCGATGGCCGCCGTCGCCGCTTCGCGGAAATCGACGCTCGCAGGCCGAAAAACTCGAACGGGATCGAATATCGTGGTCAAGGTCATCGCCAGCTCCTTACGCAAAGGCAACGTCGTCGATAAGGACGGCAAGCTCTATGTCATCCTCTTTGCCGAAAACATCCACCCTGGCAAGGGCACGCCGGTGACCCAGCTCGACATGCGCCGCATCGGCGACGGGGTGAAGGTGTCGGAACGCTACCGCACGACCGAAATGGTCGAGCGCGCCTATGTCGAGGAACGCGAACACACCTTCCTCTACTCCGATGGCGAAGGTTTCCACTTCATGAACCCGGAAAGCTACGACCAGGTCGTGGCCTCGGAAGGCGTGGTCGGCGACTTCGCGCCCTATCTGCAGGAGGGCATGGCCGTGCAGCTCGCGCAGTTCAACGGCGTGCCGATCTCGCTGGTGCTGCCGCAGCGCGCCACCTTCGAGGTGGTCGATACCGAGCCGGTCACCAAGGGCCAGACGGCGTCCTCCTCCTACAAGCCGGCCGTGCTCTCCAACGGCGTGCGCACAACAGTGCCGCCGCACATCTCGGCCGGCACGCGCATCGTGGTGATGACCGCCGACGGCTCGTATGTCGAGCGCGCCAAGGACTGAGAGCTTACGACAGCCCAATTGCCGCGGCTTCTGAGGACAGGCGTGCCGACCCATCGGCATACCTTGCCTTGCCCTGTCCTGAGTGCCGGCTCCCAAAAACGGCAGGGTGCTACCTGACCTTGATCACGACCTTGCCCTTGGCGCGCCCTGTTCCGACATAAGCCAGAGCCTCATTGGCCGCCTCGAATGGAAAAACCCGATCGACAACCGGGCGGATCGCCCCGGATTCGATGAGGGCAGTGATCTTGGTCAGTTGATCGCCCTGCGCCGCCATGAAAAGAAACGAAAAACTCACACCATGGCGCCTGGCCTTGGCCCGAATACCCCGGCTTAACAGCCGCATTAACAACGTCAGGACCAGGTTCAGTCCCTTCGCCCGCGCAAATTCAGGATCCGGCGGGCCGGAGATGGAAATGAGCTTGCCGCCCGGTTTCAGCACGTTCAGGGATTTTTCGAGCGTCTTGGCGTCCTGGCTGTTCAGGACGACATCGTAGCCCGACAAGACTTTCTCGAAGTCGTCTTTCCTGTAGTCGACAACCACATCCGCGCCGAGCCCCTTGACCAAATCGGCACTCGCCGCGCCGGCGGTTGTCGCAACGGCCGCGCCGAGGTGCTTTGCCAGTTGGATGGCGAATGTGCCAACGCCGCCTGAGCCGGCCTGGATGAAGACCTTCTGTCCTTTCTTCAGATTCGCCCTTTCGACGAGCACCTGCCAGGCGGTAAGGCCGACCAAGGGGATTGAGGCTGCCTCCTCCATGCTGAGGTTCTTGGGCTTCAAAGCCACGTCGGCTTCATCCAGGGCAATGAACTCGGCGAATGTGCCAATCCGGCCATCTCGCGGCCGCGCGTAGACATCGTCGCCGGGCTTGAACTTGCGGACTTTCGATCCCACGCGGACAACCGTCCCAGCCACGTCGTGGCCAAGGATGAAGGGCCGGCGATAGGGCAGGATGAGCTTGAACTTTCCGGTTCTGAGATCGGAGTCCAGGAGGTTCACCCCGGCGGCGTGGACCTCGACCAGGACATCGCTTTCCCCGACGTTCGGTGCCGGCATCTCAGCCAACCGCAGAATGCCCTTCTTGTTATAGCGATCGACGACAAATGCTTTCATTGCAGTGACTTTCTGAAACGTGTTTCTTGAAACAGTAGGTTCGGAAGGTGGCGGGCACAGCGGAAGGCCTTGTTTGCCAGTCGGCTGCGCGAAATCCTTCGCCGCGTTGCGTTCAGACCGGAAGGCGGAACTGTTTGCGCAGGCTTTTGTCGAATATATCCGCGGGGGCGAAGCGACGCAGCAGGCTGACCTGGCGCGCTGCCTTGCCGGCGGTGTAGCGCCGCCGCGGACGAGCAGCGGTCGCCGCCTTGACGATCACCTCGGCCACCACTTCCGGCCGATCGGCCACAGGCATCACATCGCGAAGGAGCGCTTCGAGCCCGGCTCTAGCCCGGTCGTATTCCTTCAGCAGGGAGACCGGCCGGATACCGTTCTGGTCGAAGACTGTGCGCACGAATGCCGGTTCGACCACCGAGACACGGACATTGAAGGCACGAACCTCGTGGTCGAGCGATTCCGAATAGCCTTCGAGCGCGTGCTTGACCGCCGAATAATGCGCCGAATACGGTGCCGGCACGAGTCCCAGCACCGAGCCGACGTTGACGATGCGCCCTTGGCCGAGCCGCCGCATCGACGGCAACACCGCATTGGTCATGCGGATGACACCGAACAGATTGACGTCGAACAGGGCCTGCACCTGTGGAACCGAGAATTCCTCGGCGCCTCCAAGCAGGCCGACACCCGCATTGTTGACCAGGAGGTCGATCCGGCCGGTCTGCGACAGCACCGTCGAAACGAGCGCGGCAACGGCGTCACCGTCGGTCACGTCGCATGCCAGCATTGTCACCCCTTCCGGGCCATTGCCGGCCTTGCGGCTTGTCCCGAAGACGGTGAATCCCGCCCGCGCCAATGCCTCGGCGCTGGCGCGGCCGATGCCCGAGGAGGCTCCGGTCACGATTGCGGTTCTTCCGGAATTCGCATTCATTTCGTTCTCCAAAATCATGAGGGCTAGCATTTTCGTGTCAGTTGAATTATGATCGTAATATCACATTATGCTCATAATGCAATAACAGAAAGGGATGGCTGCCATGCGCTACGAAAAGGGCCGGAAGGATGCTTCACGCGGCCGGATCATGGAGGTCGCCGCCGACCGTTTCCGGTCGGACGGGATCGCGGCGTCGGGCCTTGCCGCCATCATGAGCGACGCGGGGCTCACGAACGGGGCCTTCTACCCGCATTTTCAATCCAAGGCCGAGCTCGTGCGTGAGAGCGTGGCGGCGGCCTTGGAAGCGCAGTCGCACCAATTGCACGAAGCATTGGCCGCTGGCGGCCTGGAATTGGCCATAGATGCCTATCTATCGGCTGAGCACCGGGACAATCCTGGCAAGGGCTGCGCTTCTGCCGCGCTGTTGCCGGAGATTGCACGGCAGCCGGCTGAAACGCGGGCTGTTTATGCCGAGCGCGTCCAATCCTTGATGCGACAGCTAGCTGAAGCTCTGCCGCCGACCGAAGATCCGGAGGCCGTTGCGCTGGGCGTCTTTTCGACCCTCATCGGCGCTCTTCAACTGGCCCGCGCCATGGAAGGATCCGAATTGTCGGACCGCATCCTCGCGGCAGGGAAGGCTGCGGCACGGACATTGATCCAGCCGCTTCCGAAAGAACCGGCGCCGGGCCGGTCGTAGATCTGCTTGAGCTCGCAATTGGCGCTCCGTAGCCGCAGTGCCGAAACTGTTCCGGAAACTCCGAAACGGCTAATATCCCCCCATGCAGGGGACTCGCATCGCCTTTGGTCCGTTCGTACTCGATCCCGACACCGGGACGCTCCTTAAAGAGCGGACCCCGATCGCTGTCGGGCATCGTGGGCTGACGCTGCTTGCCGCGCTTGCGGCACGGCCCGGCGAGATCGTGACCAAGGCCGAGCTGATGGACGCTGCCTGGCCGGGCACCGCCGTCGAGGAAGGCAACCTTACCGTCCAGATCGCGACACTGAGAAAGGCTCTCGGTCCGGCTGACAATGGCGGTGAGTGGATCGCCACCGTGCCTCGCGTCGGCTACCGCTTCACCGGGACTGTCGAGCCGGTGGCGAGCGCGCCCTCCAAACCGATACCATCGTCCGGCAAGCCGTCGATCGCGGTACTGCCTTTTGCCAATCTGGGCGGCGATCACGACCAGCAGTATCTCAGTGACGGCATAACCGAGGATATAATCACGGAGCTGGCCAGGTTTCGCTCCCTCCTCGTCATTGCGCGCAATTCGTCCTTTCAGTTTCGCGATCCGGCATTGGACATTGCCGAAGTCCATCGCAAACTCGGGGTGCGATACCTGGTCGAAGGCAGCGTACGAAAGCTCGGCGACCGCATTCGCATCACCACGCAATTGATTGACGCCGCCACCGGCGCCCACCTGTGGGCCCAACGGTACGATCGGGCCCTCAACGACATCTTCGCATTGCAAGACGAGGTTGCCGCTCTCATCGCCTCGATGGTCGAGGGCCAGGCGGAGGCCGATACAGCGAGCCGCTCCAGACGCAAGCCTCCGGCCGATTGGGATGCATACGACTACTATCTGCAGGGGCGCGCGCTCTTCCATCAATATGAAATGGACGAGTCCGAGTCCCTGTTCGTTCGATGTGTCGAGCTCGATTCGACATTCGCTCAGGGCCACGCCTTCCTCGCACAGGCCCTCGTTGGCAGATTCTGGTATGACAACGATCCGAGGACACTGCAGAAGGCCTGGAACTCGGCGCGAGCGGCGCTCGCCCTCGACAGGAGCGATGGCGTCTGTCACCAGAGCATGGGGCTGGTGCTTACGCACATGCGCCAGCATAGCGATGCGGGAATGCATTTCGAGCAGGCACGCTCG
Source organism: Mesorhizobium sp. CNPSo 4661 (assembly GCF_057784215.1). Lineage (NCBI taxonomy): Bacteria > Pseudomonadati > Pseudomonadota > Alphaproteobacteria > Hyphomicrobiales > Phyllobacteriaceae > Mesorhizobium > Mesorhizobium sp. CNPSo 4661. Next base: position 184,204 of record NZ_JBWGIO010000003.1, read on the forward strand.
TTGAACCCGCTGGACGTGAACATAGCAGGCGATTACGCAAGCTGGCTCAACTATGGTGGTCAAGCCGAGACCGCGCTCCGCGTGCTCGAAAGCGCGCTCCTTCGCGACCCGTTACCTCCGATATGGTTCTGGGAGGTGAAGGGCAGCTCGCTCTTCCTGCTTGGAAGGTACTCGGAAGCCGTCGGTTCGTATCAGAAGGCCGGCGACCATTTCTTCATTCACGCCTTCCTCGCAGCGACATACGCACATTTGGGTGAGATGGAGAAGGCGCGCGCTGAAGTCGAGGAAGCGCTGACAAGGAAACACGACGTAACTGTTCGGCTGATTTCATGTCTCCCGTTCGCCGACCCGGTCGCTCTGGAGCTTTTCACTTCAGGCTTCATAAAGGCCGGTTTTCCCGCGTGAACGCCACCGCCGTCGCGCTCGGCCTCAAGGCCAACTGGAAGCAGTTCGCGCTGCTAAAGCAGGTCGCGTGAAAAAGGATTCACGCAATCTGCTTTAAGTCCTTGATCTTAAGCATGTCTTTGCCCCGAAACCGGGACCACTTTCGGGAGACATGCTTTAGTGCTCGGCATCATTGCCCGCAGTCAGGCGGCCGCTTCGACCGGCAAGCCCGCAGCTCTCCATTCCGGCATGCCGTCCTCAAGGCGGCGCGCCGCAAGCCCGAGCGAGCGCAACGCAGCGACGGCCTCGAAGGACATCACGCACCAGGGACCGCGGCAATAGGCGACGATCTGCTTGCCGGCATCGGCGCTGCCGGACCACGCGTTGATTTCGCGGAGCGGCACATTGATCGCGCCCGGCACGTGGCCAAGCGCGAACTCATCGGCCGGACGAACGTCAATCAGTGTCACCAGTCCGTCGCGCATGAGTGCCTGCAGTTCCTCGCGCCCGACTGGCCGCATGTCGTCACGCGCGTCGAAATAGCCGCGCACGATGCGGTCGACCTCGGCAAGCTGCCGTTCGGCGACGCCGCGAATGACGGCGAAGGCCGACAGCACGCTCGCATCGGCGAGCGAATAATGCACGAACTTGCCGTCGCGTTCGGCCGAGACGATGCCGCCGCGGCGCAGCGCCTGAAGATGCTGGGAGATGTTGGCGACCGGCTGGCCGAGTTTCGCCGCGAGCGCCTCGACGCTGCGCGATCCTTGCGCCAGATGCTCGATGATCTCCAGGCGCAGCGGATGGCCGAGCGCCTTCGCAACGATCGCGAACTGTTGGTACAGCGCCTGCTTCGGATTGCGGATTGACATCGGCCTTTCAGCGACGCATCGTCATTCAATGGAATAATTGAATGATAGTTTCGGCTTGCTGTCAAGCTTGGCTGCTTCGCCCGGGACGGCTGTCCGTTTGGAGGAAACGCAATGATTCTCAGGCAGTTCCTGCATACCGATCCGGTCGCCGCCTCCTACCTGTTCGGCTGCGGCGGCAAGGCGTCGGCGGCTGTCGTCGATCCGGTCGGCGACATCGTGCCCTATGTCGAGGTGGCGCGCGCGACCGGCATGCGCATTCTCTATGTCGTCGACACGCATATCCATGCCGACCACATCTCGGCCGGCCGGGCGCTTGCCGAGGCGACCGGCGCCGAATACGTGCTGTTCGAAGGCGCCGAAGCCGGCTTCCCGTTCCGGCGCGCGAAGGACGGCGAGGTGCTGGAGCTCGGCAATGTCACGGCAACGGTGATGCACACGCCGGGCCACACGCCGGAGCATCTGAGCCTTCTCGTCACCGACCGGACGCGATCGACCGAACCCTGGTTCGTGCTCACCGGACACACGCTGATGGTCGGCGATCTCGGCCGCACCGAGCTTGCTTCCAGCGCCGAGGACGGCGCCCGCGCGCTCTTCGCCAGCGTGCGCCGGCTGAAGGGATTGCCCGACTTTATCGAGGTGCTGCCCGGCGCCTATTCCGGTTCTGTCTGCGGCCGTTCGCTGAGCGGCAAGCCGACGTCGACCATCGGCTTCGAGCGACGCTTCAACAAGGCCTTCCGCATCGAGGACGAGGGTGAGTTCGTCGCCGCCATGACCGCCGATATCCCTCCCCCGCCGCCGGGGGCCGCACGGAACCGGGCCGTCAACGCCGGGGCGAAACCTTGAGCGCAGCGGCGCCCGCCGTCGCGCTCGGCCTCAAGGCCAACTGGAAGCAGTTCGCGCTGCTGGTGCTGATCAACGCTTTCGTCGGCGGCATGGTCGGCATCGAGCGGACCGTGGTGCCGCTGATCGGCGCGGAGGAATTCGGCGTCGCGTCGACCACATTGGTCGTGTCCTTCATCGTCAGCTTCGGCGTGGTCAAGGCCTGTGCCAACCTCGTCTCCGGCCAGCTCGCCGACACATGGGGCCGCAAGCGCGTGCTGATCCTGGGCTGGCTGTTCGGCCTGCCCGTGCCCTTCATCATCATCTGGGCGCCGAGCTGGGGCTGGATCGTCGCCGCCAACGCGCTGCTCGGCATCAACCAGGGCTTCGCCTGGTCGATGACGGTGATCATGAAGGTCGACCTGGTCGGGCCGAAATCGCGCGGGCTCGCCGTCGGCCTCAACGAGTTCGCCGGCTACCTCGCGGTCGGCGTCACCGCCTTCCTCACCGGCTATCTGGCGAGCCGCTACGGGCTGCGTCCGGTGCCGATCTATCTCGGCGTCGGCTATGCGATCCTGGGTGCGGCGCTGTCGATCCTGCTTGTGCGCGACACGCGCGCGCATGTGCGGCTGGAGCTGGCGAACCATCCGAAAGCAGCTTCGCCGCTGAGCTTTCGCGAGATCTTCATGCTGACCTCGTTCGGGAACCGCAACCTGTTCGCCGCATCGCAAGCCGGCCTGGTGAATAATCTCAATGACGGCATGAGCTGGGGATTGTTTCCCCTCTTCTTCGTCGCCAATGGACTCGGCGTCGAGCGCATCGGCATTCTCAAGGCGGTCTATCCGGCGGTGTGGGGCATCTTCCAGGTCGCGACCGGGCCGCTCAGCGACCGCTGGGGCCGCAAGGGCTTGATCGTCGCCGGCATGTGGGTGCAGGCGGCAGCGCTTCTCACCACCGCCCTGACGCGCGACTTCAGCTGGTGGCTGCTGGCCAGCCTGCTGCTCGGCATCGGCACGGCGATGGTCTATCCGAGCCTGATCGCGGCGGTATCGGACGCATCGCATCCCTCCTGGCGGGCGCGCTCGCTCAGCGTCTACCGCTTCTGGCGCGACCTCGGCTATGCGATTGGGGCGCTGTCAGCAGGCCTGATCGCCGACTTCTTCGGCTTCGCCGCGGCGATCGGGGCAGTCGCTGCGCTGACCTTCCTGTCGGGTGCGATCGTGGCGATAGCGATGCGCGAGACTGGCGTCGCCGTCCCATTTCCAGCGTCGGGCGATGGTTAACGCCGGCCCCGAACAAGGTTTCCGTTTACGATATCGTAAGCTTGTTGCTGCGGGACATGCGCCCGTCCGCTACAATTGCGTCAGTTGAATTTCCTCGAGATCGCGCATGAGCTCCCCGAACCGCATGCCGTGGGTGGATACGGCAAAAGGCCTTTCCATCCTCCTGGTGGTGATGATGTATTCGGCCTACAACACCGGCGAATACACCGGCGGCGTCGGCTTCCTGCACTATGTCATCGGCTTTGCGACGCCCTTCCGCATGCCGGAATTCTTCCTGATCTCGGGCCTGTTCCTGTCGCAGGTGATCGACCGGCCGTGGCGGCGCTATGTCGACCGCCGCGTCGTCCACTATCTCTACTTCTACGTGCTTTGGGCGATCATCTCGATCGGGCTGAAGATCGGCATCTTCAGCCGCGACCCCGCCGGCATGCTGCACGATCTCGCGATGGCCGTCGTCGAGCCGTACGGCGTCTTGTGGTTCATCTACATGCTGGCGGTCTTCGGGATCGTCATCCGCGTGCTGCGCGAGCTCCGCGTGCCGCACTGGATCATCATCGCGGTCGCTGCCGCGCTGCAGATGTGGGCGCCGAAGCCGGAGAGCTACGCGCTCGAGCAGTTCGCGGCCTATTTCGTGTTCTTCTATCTCGGCTTCGTGCTCGCGCCGCTGATCTTCCGGCTGGTCGAATGGACGCAAGCTCGCCCGGCGATCGCCGTTGCGGGCCTGCTCGCATGGGCTGTCATAAACGGCCTGCTCGTCTATTCGCCCGGCTATGCCATGCAGCCGGTCGGCATGCAGATGGGCCTGGCGGCATGGCCGCCGCTGCATCTGTCGCTTGCCGTCGCCGGCGCGGTTGCGCTCTGCGTCGCCGGCGGCTTCCTGTCGAAATTCGCGTCCATGGAATGGCTGCGCTGGCTCGGCGAGCATTCGCTGGTCGTCTATGTTGCCTTCACCATCCCGATGTCGATCTTCCGCGGTGTCATGCTGGCAAGCGGCCTTCTGACCGACACCGGCATGCTGAGCCTCGCGGTCCTGCTCGTCTCGGTCGTCAGCCCGGTGGTGCTCTACTTCATCGTCAAGCGTATCGGCTTCGGCACCTTCCTGTTCGAGCGGCCGACCTGGGCGCATGTCGACGGACCGAACGCCGCCAAGGCTTCCAGCAAGCCTGTGACGCGGCAGGCGCGCGAAGCGGCCTGACCGGGCCGCCTCTTCCGCCAATCCGTTACTTATCGCCGCCATGTCCTGGGCGCCGCGCGGCCTTGATCTTGCCGCTGCTGCCGCCACCGCAGAAGAAGCAGCCGCCGCCATCGGATTCCAGCCCCGACACGCCGGAGGGCATCGCCAGTTCCTGCAACACGTCGCCTGTGTCGGGATCGACGCGCACCAGATCGCCCTCCTCGCCCTCCCAGGTGGCATGCCAGAGCTCGCCATCGACCCAGGTGACGCCGGTGACGACGCGCTTCGATTCGATCGTGCGGATCACCTTGCCCGTTTCAGGATCGATCTGATGGATCTTATGTGCCCGATATTCACCGACCCAGAGCGAGCCTTCGGCCCAGGCCATGCCTGAATCACCCCCGTTCCCGGGGGCGGGAATGGTTGCGACGACCTTGCCGATCTTCGGGTCGACCTTGTGGATGCGATCCTCGGCAATCTGGTAGAGATACTCGCCGTCGAAGGCGGTACCGGCATGCGAGGCGACATCGATCGTACGCACGATCATCCCGCTGTCGGGATCGAGCGCGTTCAACCTGTCGCCACTGGCGAACCAGACATTTTCGCCGTCATAGGTAACGCCGTTGACGCGCTCGACGCCGGGGAACGGTCCGTATTCACGCAGGATCTCGGCAGCGGCTCGTTTCATTTTCGATCTCCATTCGAACGATGGCCGCAGACTAGTCGGTCGGCAGCGGACCCGGGAGTAACAACACAGTCGGGAATCCGGTCACCGGCGGCATCATCCAGCGGCGCGCCCTGCCGCGGCCGACCGCCTGCACCTTGTTTGCCGTCGAAAGCTCCTCCAGTGCCCGCTGCACGGTGCGCGCGCTGGCGCCAAGCGCGATCGCCAGCGCCGAGCTCGACCAGGCCTCGCCATCGGCCAGGAAGGCGAGCACCGCGCCATGCTCATCCTCGACCGGCGGCGCAAGCACGACGACCCCGGCGGCCTTCAGCGGCGCGATGGCGAAACCGGCGGCGGTTGCGTTGATCTCGGCAAACTCACCGAGCTCGGCGCGCAGCCGTCCCATCTCGACTCTCAGCCGCGCACGATGCGATTCGTCGGCATGCCTGGCCCGGAAGGCGCGCCTCAGCAGCTCCTCGCGCGATGCGTCCGCCGGCCATGCCTCGGCGAGCGTGCGCGCCAGCGTAAACAGCACCGGCCGGGTTGCCAGCGACACGACCGCGTCGGCTTCGCGCACGACATTGCGGCAGGCATCGATAACCAGCGCGCCCGAGCCCAGCAATGCCTCGACCTCATCGAGCAGCAGATCATTCTCCGCGCCGCGCGCAATCAGCCGGCCGACCGGCGTGTTCAACACCAGGGATGCCGCTTCGACTTCGGCCCTCAAGGCTGGGATGTTGGCTTGGTAAGCGGCAAGCGATGCCCGGCCGAAGGCCGAGCGCGCCGCCTTTGTCCTGAGGCGGCGGACGGCAATGCCGGCCGCCGCCAGTTCATGCGCGACGCGCGCCACGGGCGGCAGCGGCGCCGGATCGAAATCCGCCAGCAGGCGCTCGGCCTCGTCGAGCCGGCCGATCAGGATGAGGCGGCGCGCCTCGAGGCTGCCGGCATAGGCTGCGTTCAGCCGGTCGCCATGCGCGGCGAGCGTCGCGCGGGCGGATCGCAGGGCCTTCTCCGGCCAGCCGAGGTCGCGCGAGACGAGCGCGATCTCGGCCTCGGCGACGACACAGCGCGCCCGCGCCACCGCTTCCCTCGGGCTGAAGGCGCGGGCGGCGTCCTTGAGCAGCGCCTTGGCCTTGGCGAAATCGCCGAGCTGCGCCATCGCGATGCCGCGCAACGCCAGCGCCGGCGCGTCGTCGCGCAGCGCGACGCGCTTCAGGGCGCCGAGCGGATCGCCAGCGGCAAGCGCGCGGCCGGCGGCGTTGATCAGCGAGTCCATGCCGTCGCCTCAAAGCCCGCCGCAGCAAATCGCGTCACACTTGTAACTCCCACCATTGCGGTGTGCGGCCCTATGTCTGTCCTCGTCACCCCCCAACCAAACCCAAGAACGGGACAAGAGCAATGACCCAACACATGAAGACACCGCCGGTCGTTTCGCAGGAAGCATGGGAAGGCGCCTATGAAGAGATGCTGGTCAAGGAAAAGGCCGTCACCCGCGCCCGCGACGCTCTGGCCGCCGAACGCCGCCGCATGCCGTGGATGGAAGTCAAGAAGGACTATGTGTTCGAAGGCCCGAACGGCAAGGTGAGCCTGCTCGATCTGTTCGAAGGTCGCCGGCAGCTCGTCATCTACCGCGCCTTCTTCGAGCCGGGCGTCTATGGCTGGCCCGAGCATGCCTGCCGCGGCTGCTCGCTCGGCGCCGATCAGGTCGGCAACCTCGCCCATCTCAATGCCCGCGACACCACGCTTGCCTATGCCTCGCGCGCGCCGCAGGCCGACATCCAGCGGCTTAAGCAGCAGATGGATTGGAAGATGCCCTGGTACACCATCACCGACAGCTGGGATAAGGATTTCGGCGTCGACGAATGGCACGGCCACAACGTCTTCATCCATGACGGCAAGCGTATTTTCCGCACCTATTTCGTCAACAACCGCGGCGATGAAGCGTTCGGCACCGTCTGGAGCTATCTCGACGTCACGCCGCTCGGCCGCCAGGAGGTGTGGGAGGATTCGCCCGAGGGCTATCCGCAGACCCAGACCTACAAGTGGTGGAACTGGCACGACAGCTACGAAGCAGGGGCTGCCCCCGACCAGAGATGGGTCGAGGTGTCGGATGCCGGCGAAGCGGCGTTCCGCAACAAGAACGCCTGAGCGTGAAGCGACTCCGGCGGCGCAACCCGTGCGCCGCCGGAGCCGATCGCTTCGCGCTAAGGGCTTGAAACTTGAGCGCTTCAGAAGGTGGCTATCATGAGCATCGACTCCCCTCGCCCGACCGGCCTGAGCGGCTTCGGCCTCGCGGACTGGCTTTGCCTCGCCGCGGCGCCCACCTTCGCCGTAATGGCGCTGGTTACGGCCGCCTATGACGGCCACGACATGATGTGCATGCCGGGCGCCTCGCTGCTCAGCGGCATGGCACCGATGTATCTCCTGATGGCGGCTTTCCATCTTGCGCCATGGCTGCGGCTGGTGGCCAAGCGGGCATAAGGCTGGGCGGGGCACCGTTCAGCGGCCCCCGCCAATTGGAAGAAAAGTGCCGACGCTCGCTCCACCTAGAGCAATTCCAGGAAAAGTGTGAGCGGTTTTCCGTCCGGAATTGCGTAGAAGCAAAGAGATAGGGCATTTCGCCGTTTCCGTGAAACGGTGAAATGCTCTAGCCTGGTTGGAGTTCGTTGGTAAGTACGCGCTCGTTGGGATCGATCGGACCCAAGTTCTTCACGACCCTGAATTGACCGCCCTGCGCCTGCGCGATGTACATGTTCATGCGAACATGATGCTGGCCTGGAACCATCTCGGCCGCACCTCCCGGGCCTTCGGCGATACGAGCATGGTCGAGTGCCCGGATGACCGCGTCGCGCTCGACACTGCCCGCCTCCTTCACGGCAGCTTCCCACATCTTGATCGCCCGGTAGTGCCCGGTGCACCCGCTGCCCGCAGTCAAGGTAGCGCCGCCCGGGAACCGTTCGCTGTAGCGCCGCAACAGCGCGCGACCGAACGGTTCGTCGAGTTCCTGGTAGTAGTCGAGGCAGCTGTAGAGGCCCTCGATCTGTTCGGGCGGCACCAGGTTGAAGAAGTTCTCGTCGAAGTAGGTGCAGACGATCCGGCCGCCGCGTTTGCCGAAGCCGGCCTTGTGCAGTTCTTCGAGGAACGGTGTCAGCCCCGGCGGGACGATGGTGTTGAAAACCACGTCGGTGCCGCTCGCCATGATCTGCTGCACCGTCCGCCGGAAATCGACAGTGTCCAGCGGAAAATACTCCTCGCCGACGATCTCGCCGCCATTGGCGCGCACCACCTGGCTCGCGGCCTTGTTCAGCAAATGAGGCCAGATGTAATCGGCGGATGGCAGGTAGAATTTCCTGGCTCCCGTGGACTTCATGAGCCATGGGATCAGCGGCTCGACCTGCTGCGCGGGCACGGGGCCAGTGCAGAAGATCAGCGGATCGTTTTCCTGCCCCTCATACTGCTCGGTATAGAGGTAGAGCGTCCCGCCCCGGGTGACCGCCTCGCTCTTGATGGCCAGGCGGGTCGAACTGTAGATGCCGCCGACGACCACATCGACCTTGTCGACGTCGACTAGTTTCGCCGCCTTTGCCTTGGCGACGCTTTCGAGAGTTTCGCCATCCTCGATGACTAGCTCCACCGGGCGGCCGAGGAGGCCGCCTTTGGCGTTGATGTCGTCGACAAGCATGGTGGTGAGGTTGGCGTTGGCGATGCCCATGAAGGACAATGGGCCGGTGAGCTCGGCGATAAGGCCGATCTTGATGGGTTTCGGATCCATCTGATTTCTCCGATTCTGAGGTTCGTCTTTGGGGTTTCGTCGGGCGCGCCGCCGCCGACGGCAGGCGGCGCGCACGGTTGACCTCAGGCCTCGTAGTGGCCCAGCAGCAATGCCGCCTGCGGCTTGCCGACATGGCCGGCTTCCTGCAGGATCGCGGGGACCTCCGGATCCGACACGAAGTTCTTCCAACCCTCGGCGTCCCAGTCGAAGATCGCCCAGACGCGGTCAGGCTCGCTCGGGTCGCGGAACACGGTTGCGCCGTTCGAGCCGTGCAGCCGGCGCTTGTCGGCGCCCTTGGTAGAAAAGATCCGGATGAAGCGGTCGACGTCCGCCACCTTGGTCGTTGCGAGAAGCATCTGATTTCCTCCTGTCGGTCGCGGCCACCATTGGTCCGTCGACAGGATCACGATGCGCGCGCCGGAGCGGTCGCACATGGGGTGGATTCCCTATGCCGGCATTACGCCCGGCCGGACAAGGCCGTGCTCGACCGCATAGAGCGCGGCGCCGGCTCGGGTGGCCACGCCGATCTTGGAATAGACGCTCTGGATGTGATGGTCAGCGGTCTTGGGCGAGATATCGAGCTTGCGAGCCGTTTCCTTCGCCGTAAGGCCGGCGGCGATCAGGCGCAGCACCTCGATCTCGCGCCGCGTCATGCCGGCTAGCGCCTGCGGCAAAGCCCGGCGCGACTGCTGCCCGGCGAAGGACAATACGGCCTCGGCAGCGTCGGGGCAGATACAGCCGTCACGAACGGCTGCACGCAACTGCGTCGCCGCCGCCTCGCTGGACAGCGCCTTGCGGTGCGGACGTTCCTCCCGCGACGTCTGAAAGGCCTCGGCGGCGGCGAGGATCCTGGCCGCCGGAGACAGGTCGGAACCGCTGACCTTGCGGTGATATCCCGAACCGTCCAGGCGCTCGTGATGGCGCAGCACGAGCGCGCCCATCGCATCGCCGTCATGGCCGAAGGAAGCCAGCGCCCGCTCCCCGTAATAAGCGTGCAGTTGCGCGGCGTCGCGCTCACGCACCGACAGCGGGCCGTTGCGCATCCAGGTCGCCACCGGCACGACGAGTTCGCCGATATCATGGATGCAGCCCGACCAGCGCAGCGCGCGCACGTCAGCCCCGGGCAGCCCGATCCGTGCCCCCGCACCCGCGGCCAGTTCCGACACCATTCGCGAATGGCCCTGCGTAAACGGCATGCGCATGTCGATCATGTCGGCAATGGCGAGGAACGCCTCATCGCAAGCCCCCTCGTCCAGCGTTACCGGCGGATCTGGCTCCAGCGCCAAAATCGTCTCGCGGTCGACCGTGGCGCCGATGCCGTCCATCAAGGCCGCCGCGTTGGCCGAGACGAGCCGGGCTAGATCCGCTTCGTATGGGCCATCCGCGCGACTGGCGATGGTTTCGGCCATCCCGTCGATGCCGACTGCCTCGCTGAGCGCGATTGCATCCTGCGCCAGCGTGATCAGACGGACGGACGGCAGGACATCCTCGCCGCTTAAACCGCGCGGCAGGCCCTTGCCGTCCCAGCGTTCGTAGATCTGGCCAAGGTTGCGTCGGATGTCCTCGGACAAGCCAAGCCGCTCGCCGATCCGCTGAGCGACCTCGCAATGCGCGGTGAGCACCGGGCGGGCTACGGCGAGCGCCTGCGACATCGCGGCCTCGATCGCCCTGGCCTGCGCGTCAGGCTCGAGATCGTAGTAGAACCGCTTGAAGGCCTGCACGAAGACCCTGCCCAATTCCGCACGGTTGCCCATGTCGAGACCGACGAGATCCTGGCGAAGCGCGATTTCGTCGCCGAAGAGGCTAGAGAGCAGGTCGGTGTCGGCGTTGCAGCCGACATAACGCAGCATAGACTGGTGATAGGCGTTACGCCGGACCTCGTCGGAAAGGCCCGCAAGCTTGGCGATCCGCATTGCAAGCACGCAGGATTTCAGCGCGAAATCACGCGAATGGCCGGTGGCAAGGTCCGAAGCATAGGCAAGGACCATCATGAAGTCCGTCCGGCGTATCGAGGCGTCTGTCATCGTGCACATCCCCAGTGCGCCTCATGCTACCCCCACGAGCCAGCAATACCTAGGGGAAAGGTCCCAAGCCTGCTGTCATTTGCGGCGAAGACCGCTTTGCCTGGGCCGGAGCCCGAACGTCGGCGATTGGAGGGCCAAACCAGGCGGGCGCCTCGCTGCTCAGCGGCATGGCGCCGATGTATCCTGTTGATGGTGGCCTTCCGTCTTGCGCCACGAATGCGGCTGATGGCGTGGCGGAGGGCAGATCTTCGCTGAGCGCCGTATCCTGATCACCGCTGCGAAATCGAAGGTCCGACCGCTGCTCTTCCAGGTCTTGACGAAAATAGGCGCGCTTGAGACACGGGAGCAAATGGACATTTGCTCCATGGGAGATCAGCAGGCGGTGGGCAGGCTTTGAAGCGCGTTTTTCGATTGCTCGCCGCGGTGATCATGGCGTCCGGCGTGGTCGGATGCACCAGCATTTCCTACTATGCGCAGTCATTGGAGGGTCATGTCGAGATCATGGCCGCGCGCAAGAATGTTGCGACGCTGATCCATGATCCCTCGACGCCGGAGGCACTGCGCGCCAAGCTGACCTCGGCTAGCGCCATACGTCGCTTTGCCACGCAAGAACTGGCATTGCCCGACAACAGCAGCTATCGCAGTTATGTCGACGTCGGTCGCAACGATGTGACCCTGGCGGTCTTTTCCGCGCCGCAATTCTCTCTCGCTCCGGTAACATGGTGCTTCCCAGTCTTCGGCTGCGTTCCCTACAAGGGCTATTTTTCGCGCAAGGATGCGCTCGAAAATGCCGCGGGACTGCAACGACAGGGGCTGGACGTCTATGTGACGGGCATCACGGCATACTCCACGCTGGGCTGGTTCAGCGATCCGCTGCTCAGCACCATGCTGCGCCAGAACGACACCTACCTCGCAAGCCTCGTTTTCCACGAGCTGGCGCATCAGAAAGTCTATGTGAACGGCGACTCCGCGTTCAACGAGGCTTTCGCTGTTTCCGTCGAAACCACCGGCACGAGGAAATGGCTGGGCGCCACCGGCAATCGCGCCGGGTTGCGCAGTTACGAAGCCGATCGCAGGCGCAAGGCCGATTTTCTCGGACTGATCGCGAAAACCCGGGACGAGCTGAGCCAGATCTATGGAAGCCCCCGTCGCCCGGAGCAGATGGCAGCCGCCAAAGCCGCCACCATCGACAGGCTGCGGACGCGCTACCGGCAAATGCGCGACCAGCGATGGGCCGGATACCGCGGATACGACGCCTGGTTCGATAGCCCCATCAACAACGCAAAGCTTGCCGCGACCGCTGTCTATGGCGAAGAGGTTCCGGCGTTTCTCCGCTTGTTCGACTTGTGCTCCGGCGACTATCCAAGGTTCTACGCCTCTGTTCGACGGATCGGAAATCTGCCCGCATCTTCCCGGGCCGATGCGCTCAAGGCCGCTGCCACGTGCAATTGACAATGTAGGGAAATCGGTATCCGGAGGCCGCGCGGACAATGTTGGACAATTATGAGGTGGACAGGTTCGGCGTGATCCACCAGATCGACTTCACGCCGATCAAATACGACAAGAAATACATCTCCTATTACGAGGACCTGAGCGACCGGACCATCAAGCTCGGCTATCAGCGGCTTGGCTGGGTGCTCGGCATCACCGGCGAGATTCCTCGTTCCGTGCTGGAAATCGGATATGGCACCGGCACATTCATCGAAGCCGCGAAAATAACCGGCGTCGCCGATTGCGCCGGCTGCGATATCGCGGAGTTCCCTCTGCCCAAGGGCGTTCGCTTCGTCGATTGGGACCAGGCGCTCGCCGGCACCTGGGATCTCGTCGCCATGTTCGACGTGCTCGAGCACATTCCCGATCTCAGTTTCCTGTCCCGCCTTCAGACCCGCCACCTGGCCGTCGCCGTCCCCTATTGCCGCTGGCGCGAGCTCGGCGCCGAAGGCGACACCTGGTTCGCCAACTGGCGCATGCGCCTGCCCAACGAGCACCTGCACCATTTCGACCGCGACTCGCTGGTGGCGCTCCTCGCGGCCAGCGGTTTCGAATGCGTGACGATGAACTGCTTCGAGGACGGGATCCGGCTGCGGCCAGGCGAAGCGGGCCCGAACATCCTGTCCGGCTTCTTCAGGAAGCCTTAGGCCAGCGGCCTTGCCAACTGGCGCTGCCTCAATGCTCAGCAGCACGGTGCCGATGTTATCTCTTTGATGGCCGTGTTCCATCTGGCATCATGGCTGACGGCTCGGCGGGAGATTGGCTGAACGACACATAGCCGCCTCGCGGTCAGCGCACGAAGTCTCCGACGACCTTGCGAAAGAGGTCCATGGCCGGCATTCCGTTTTCCAGGAGACGTATCGCCTCGACAGCCTCCTCCTGTCTGGTGAAAACAAGGATATGGCCAACGGCTGTGCATGGCAGGCCGGTTGCGCGATCCCAGATCAGATAACAATCCGAAGGGTCGATCAGACACTCGTAGCGAACCGCATTTTCGGGTACTGCCATCATCGATTTTCCCATGAAATGTGAACTTGTCTCAATGGTAGCTTGGCCGACTCCGATGCGAACGTCCTGAAGCCGTGATGAAAAAGAGCTGAAATTGGGCTGCGAAGCGGGCAATCCGGTGGCTGACGGGTAGCGGCCATCAGACCGGCGGTCGCCAGCTCTTCAGGAGTTCGTGGTAACCCGGATGCTCTCGGACACCGGCCAGGTCGTCGTCGTTCTTGACCAGGCCAACCATGTCCTCCGAGCTCTGCTGCACATAGATCTCCAGGAATCGCAACGCCGCGTCCTGGTCTCCTGTAACCGAGTACACCGACGCTGCATTGTAATTCGTGACCGGATCGTCGGGATCGAGCACCACAGCGCGGCGGATCCACGAGAGCGCTTCGCGGGACCTACCAAGATGGGTTAGCGCGATGGCACCCCTCGACAACAGCGCGGGATTCTCGGGTTGAAGCACTGCGGCGCGCTCAGCCAGCTGAAGAGCCAGTTGGGCCCATTTGAACTTCTCGGGTGAGGTTCTTTCGATCACGGCGAGGACGAAATAGGGCGCGAGATAGTCTTCCCGACGCAATTGCGCGGCTTCGACGAAGTGTGCTTTAGCGATATCGCGTCGGCCGCATATCCATGCAAGGAAACCTGCGAATAAGCGCGCTTCATAGCAAGCAGGATCGATGGCGAGCGCCTTTGCGAATGCGGCCTGGGCCTTGTCGACATCGCCAATGCGTTGAAACGCCAGCCCCCGGGCCACATGCGCCTGTGCCAGGTTCGGGTCGAGAGCCAGCGCCCGATCGGCAGTGACGAGGATGGAACCGGGCGTTTCCCGGCTCGCAAACCACTCCAGGAGAAAGCAGTCGCAAAGGGCCAAGGCGCAATGGGCGCGTGCGAAGCTCGCATCTAACGCGACTGCCTGCGCAAACATGCGGCGGGCGATCATCAGGTAGGCCTTGCTCCAATGCCGGGCAAGTTGCCATCCATGCCGATAGTAGGTGTAGGCCTCCATGCTGTCGGTCCGAGGCAGCTGAATCGAATGCCGTTCCTCAGGCAGAAGTTCGATCTCGAGATGTTTGACTACCGCTTCGACGATCTCGTCATGGATGTCGAAAATATCGCTGACATAGCGGTCGAAACGATCCGCCCACAGAAGCGCTCCGGAATGCGCATCCAGAAGTTGAGCCATGACGCGGATACGGCCGCTTACCAATCGCACACTCCCGTCGACCACATAGCGAATTCCCGTCGCCGAGGTATCCTCGAGTACCGATTGGATAGATCCCTGATCGGCAGGGCGAGACCGTGGCACGACCAGCAACTGTCGGCTTCTCGTCAGCGCCGCGGCGATATCTTCGCCCAGACCGTCCGCGAACCAGGTGTGTTCGCGATCCAGCGCCAGCGGCCGGAAGGAGAAGACCGCGAGGGAAGGTTTTTGGGATTGCAAGGCCGGAAGCTCGCTCCGGCGCTGCACCTGGCCTTCGTCCAGGATGTAGCCGCGACGCGGCACCGTCCTGATCAGGCTTTCAGCCTCCGCTCCGAGGGCGGAGCGGACGTCTTTCAGACACTGGCTGAGGGAATCGTCGGAGACGATCGAGTTCGGCCAGACCGCGCCGATCAGTTCCTCCTTGTCGATCACCCTGCCGGGGTTCTCGATCAGATAGACCAAAAGCGCCAGCGATTTCGGGCGCAGCGCCACATCCTGATTGTTGCGGTGCAGCCTGCGTCGAGCGAGATCGAGAGTATGTCCTCCGAACTGGTAAACCAGGTCAGGTTTCATTGGCATTGCCGGACCGAAGTCTGGAGCCGCTCCCCTCGCGCAGCCGAGACGCTATCCACGCATATCGGCATCTGCATTTCGATATCAGTCTGCTTGTCGTCACCGACCATGAAGGTCGTGACGCCGGTCACGACAAAGCCCGACCGCCGATAGAAGGCGATGGCGCGGGCATTCTTCTCGAAAACACTCAGTCGCAGCGTCGCCGCCCCGCGCCGCCAGCACTCGCTCCGAACCTGGTTGAGAAGGCGCTCGGCAAGACCGGTTCCTCGCAACTCCTCATCGACGTAGAGGCGGTTGAGGAACGGCATATCTTCGCCGGCAAGGAGGTGCGCATATCCCAGGATAGCCCCGTGGCGCTTCACGGCCAGGAAGACGACACCACACGGGTCGGCTATTGCCGCGTGCAGCCGCTCTGGACGAAAGTTCTTGTCGATATAGTCGGCCAGGTCGGAAGCAGCGGTGTCGCCGGCATAGGTTTCCCGGAAAAGCCGGGCGGCAAAGACCGACAAGGCCGCAGCGTCGCGCGGCTTGGCACGCCGCAAAACAAAATGCTCTGTCATGCAGGCCCCCGCCTGTTCGGCGCAGCCGACCTTCTATCTCAGGTCAGCGTGCCAGATTACAATACACGCTAAATATCGAGGCGATAATAGTCGAAACTCACCTGCTGGCGGATCTGCAAATCGCGCCCGAGATAGTCCGACCTGACACTGCGACGCTTACGATACATGCCGATATCACTCAGTTGTTCGTCGCTCAGCCTGGAGAGTTCCCGGATCGTATTTTTGTCCCACTGGAGCCCCCTCAAGTCAGCGTCGCCAGAGGCGCTGCTTATGTTGGCTCTTCCCAGTATCCGGAGAATGAGCTGGAAAACGGTCGGTCTTGGCTTCCCCCGGCAGGCAAGGATCTCAGCCATTGGTTCCTCCATCGGCTTTTGAAGACGGGCAATAACTCCCATTCGGCCGAAGGAATGTCCTGATCGTTGCAGGAAACTTTCGTGAAATTCGATTGAAGCGCCTTTTCAGGGCCAGCTTCCAACGCTGGCCAGCGCATAGCCCTTCAACACGCGACCTGTTCGGCGGCCGGTAGCCTCATGGCCCGTGAGTAGCCCTGCGGCGCGAGGCGGAAGGTCAGCACGGTGACGATCGATATACAGGCGAGGTGCAGCAGCCAGCCGGCGCGAAAGCCGCCGGCCATGTCGTGCAGCACCGCGACGATCCAGGGCGGTATCGCGGCGATGAGGAAGCCGCCGCCTTGCATCATGGCCGACAGCGCGCCGGCCTCCGCCGGGTCCGGCAGATGTTCGAGCGCGACGATCATGGTCAGCGAGAAGGAACCGCCCAGCCCCGCTCCCAGCAGGAGCGCGAGGATGAAGGGCGCGGTCTGCGGTTGCAGGATCAACCCGGCAAAACCAACTGCCTGCATGGCCAAGGTCAGCCAGAGCCACGGCCGGCGGTCCGCGCTTTTGCCGGCAAGGGCCGGCAGCAGCAGGGCCGAGAGCGCCTGCCCCACGGCCATGGCCGCCAGCAGGCCGCCGCTGGAAGCGCTCGTCCAGCCTTGCTCCTGGTAATAAGGCGCAAGCCAGGCCACCGAGGTCGAGTAGCCGCCATTGACGAGGCCGAAGCAGGCCATCAGCAACCAGGTGCGCGGCCGCTTGAGGAAGCCCGCTGCCGCGTTCCTGCCTTGCGGGCGGATGGCGTCGCGCGGCAAGCAGGCCAAGGCGAGCACAACCGCGACCAATGCCGGCAACGCCATCCAGACGAGCCCGAAATGCCAGTCGCCCAAGGCTGTGGCGATCAGCGGCGCGAGCTGCGCGCCAAGCGCGCCGCCGCCCATCAGCATCGATGAATAAAGCCCCATCACGAGGCTGACATGGCTGGGAAACTGCCGCTTGACGATGCCGGGGAACACGGCTTGCACGACGGCCGCCCCCAGGCCGAGCAAGGCGGCGGTTCCCACCATTCCGAGACCAGTCGACACGAATAGGCGCAGGAAGGATGCGAGGGCAAGAATGGCGAGCGCCGCGATGACCGCCCGGCTGGCGCCAATCAGCGCCTGCAAGGACGGGCCGGCAAAGGCGAGGATCCCCATCAGCAGTATCGGCACCAGCGTCAGCAGCGCGATGCCCTGCGTGCCGAGACCGGTTTCGGCCCGCATGCCCGCCGCCAACGGACCGATGCCGGTGATGAACGGCCTGAGGTTGAGCCCGACCAGGGCGACCACGGCAAGCATGAGAAAGCGGCTGGACGCCGCCTCGATACTTTTCTGTCCGTTCATGTCGCCGCCGATTTTTCTCAATTCGCGCCGGCGGCCATGAGGAGCTTCTCGATCGCCTTGAAGCCGCGGTCGCGGGCATGCCGCAGCGGCGTCACGCCATCGCCGTCGGCTAGATTGACGTCGGCTCCGGCCTTGATCAGCAAGTCGACGATCTGCTGGTGGCGCTCGCCGCCGTCGCCAAGGATGATGGCTTCCAGCAGCGCGGTCCAACCGAGCTTGTTGACATGGTCGACGTCGACACCGGCCTCTATCAGCGTGCGCACGGTCTCGACATGGCCGCGCTCGGAAGCCGGGATGAGCGCGGTGCCGCCATAGCGGTTGATGCTCTCGAGATCGGCGCCATGGGCGAGCGCCAGCCTGAGGATTTCGAGATGCCCGCGCGCGCCGGCGTAGAGGTACGGGCTGTCCTCGATGTTGTCCTTCGCGTTGACGTCCGCTCCGGCAGCGATCAGCGCGCTCGCGGCGGTGATCCTGTTGTCGTGCGTGGCGACAAGCAGCGGCGTGGCGCCGGTGTCGTCGCGCGCGTCGATCTCGGCGCCTTGCGACAAAAGCCTGCCGATGGCATCCACGTCGTCAGCGGCGGCCGCGGCGTGCAAAGGGGTTGTGCGCATGGTTTCTCCTGACGCGATCGCCGAAACGCAAGCGAGCACCAGCAAGGCAAAAACAAAAAAGAGACGATGCATTCCTGGCTCCTACCGGCTGTGGGCATGGTCTTGTCCGCGCTTCCAGATAGGGCCGCGCAGAGGCATTTAGAAATTAAATGTATGCATCGATCACATTATGATTTTAAATGATCGACACCGATGTACCGGCGAAATGGGAAAGATGCTCGATCCGCGCCTTCTGCGAGCCTTCATTGCGATTGCCGACGCCGGCAGCTTCACCCAGGCGGCGGAGCGGCTGAACATGACGCAATCGACGATCAGCCAGCAGCTTGCACGGCTGGAGGACGCGGTCGGGCAAAGCCTGGTCGATCGCGACACGAGGCCGATCCAGCCGACGGCCGCGGGCGAACGCCTGCTTGGCTATGCGCGTCGCATCCTCGATTTGCAGCACGAAGCGGAAACGGCGCTTGGCGATCCGGCCGGCACCGCGCCGGTGCGGATCGGCGTGCCGGAGGATATCGTCAATTCGCAGATGGCGGACGTGTTCGGCGGTTTCGCCAAGAACAACCGCGCGGCGCGGCTGGACGTCACCGCCGGCTTGAGCCGCGATCTCACCAGGCGCTATCGCGCCGGCGAGTTCGACATCGTGGTGGTCAAGGAGGCGGTCGCGGAGCCCGATTGCCGGGCGAGCTTTCCCGAACCGATGGCGTGGTTCGAAAGCGCTGACCGGCAATCCGATTGGGCCGATCCCATCCCGCTGGTCGTCTTTCCGCCCGGCGGCCTCTATCGCGAGGCCATGTTCGAGCGGATCGAACGCCAACAACGGCGCTGGTACATCGCCTTCTCCGGCAGCAGCCTGCGCAACGTGCTGGTCGGCGTCGAGGCGGGGCTCGGCCTGTCGTTGCTGCCCAAAAGCGCGGTGGCCGGGCGTCATGTCCAGCCCTATGCGGCGTTCGGCGCCGCGCCCCGGATGGTGGTCTCGCTCTATGCCTGGGAAAAGACCGGGCCGGTCGCGGAACTGGCCGATCGGATGACCGCGGTCCTTGCCGCCAGATATCATGCATCCGAACGATTGCGGGAATGACCGCCCGCATTGCCTTCCGCGCCGGCTCGCACAATAGTCGGGCCGATGTTCGAGGCGATTGCGAGTCACTGGTCGACGCTTATCCTGATCCTCTCGCTGGCGATGGCGGCGGTGGGCATCGTCCACGCCATCATGACCAAGGAAGACGTGCGCGCGGCCACCGGCTGGGTGGGCGTGATGCTGTTGTCGCCGTTCCTCGGCGCGATCATCTACGCCATCGCCGGCATCAACCGCATCCGCCGCGCGACGATCAGCGCCATGCGCCCTGTCTCCAGCGAGGCCGCCGCCGCCAGGCATGACCGCGACGTCGCGCTTGAAGCCCTGATCAACGCCGAATACGGCCAGCGTTTCACCGGGCTGAAGACGCTTGGCGACAGGGTGGCGCGGCGCCCCCTCACCTCGGGAAACACCATCGCCGTGCTAAAGACCGGCGACGAGGCCTATACGGCGATGTGCGGGGCGATCGATGCGGCGCAGAAAAGCGTGCTGCTCGAAACCTATATCTTCGACAATGACGCGGTGGGCGCGCTTTTCGTCCAGTCGCTCGGCAACGCCGTCAAGCGCGGCGTCACCGTGCGGGTGCTGATCGACGCCGTCGGCGTGCGCTATTCGGTGCCCAGCATCCTGAAGCAACTCAGGGAAGCCGACGTCACCGTCGATCTGTTCAACGGCAATATCGTCATGGGCCTGAGACTTCCCTATGCCAATCTCAGGACCCACAGGAAGATCCTGATCGTCGACGGCATGGTGGCGTTCACCGGAGGCATGAACATCCGCAAGGGATTCTCGGCCGAATTCGCCGGTTCCGACAGTTCGCGCGACACCCATTTCGAGGTCACCGGGCCGGTGGTGGCGGACCTGTTCTCGGTTGCCGCCGAGGACTGGCGCTTTGCCGGCAACGAGGCCTTGAAGGACGGACCCTGGCAGGTCGAGCGCGCCGCGCCGCCGCCCGGGCAGCCAATGTTGGTGCGCGCGGTCGCGAGCGGGCCGGACGCGTCCAACGAAACCAATCTCAAGCTGCTGATGGGCGCGTTCTCTGTCGCCCGCAAATCGATCCGCATCATGTCGCCCTATTTCCTGCCGGACCGGGAATTCATCAGCGCGCTGACCACCGCCGGCCGGCGCGGTGTCGAAATCGACATCGTCGTGCCGGCGGTGAACAACCTTTTCCTCGTCGACCATGCGATGACGGCGCAGTTCGACCAGGTCTTGAAGCACTATTGCCGGGTCTGGCGCCATGAAGGCGTATTCGACCATTCGAAGCTGATGGCGATCGACGGCGTGTGGGCCTATGTCGGCTCTTCCAACCTGGACGCGCGCTCGCTGAGACTGAATTTCGAGATCGACATGGAAGTGCTGGATGAAAACTTCGCCGCCGAGATCGACGCCCGCATCGGGGCGGCCATCTCGACCGCCCAGCCGGTGACGCTGCAGACGCTGAACGCAAGGCCGTTCGCAATCCGCGTCTTCGACCGCTTGCTATGGCTGGGATCGCCCTATCTTTAGAACAGGAAATCGAGCACCGGGATCATGGAGATAGACGACATCAAGGGACGCAGCCTGCCGGAGACCGTGATCTTGTCGATCCGCGGCAGAAGTGCGCGCAAGGCGAAGGCGACGCCGCGCAAGCGCGTCAACGGCGCCGAGATCGTCGTCGCCTCCTACAATGTCCACAAATGCATCGGCACCGACCGCAAGTTCGACCCTGAAAGGACGGCGCGCGTCATCCGCGAAATGAGCCCCGACGTGATCGCCCTGCAGGAAGCGGACAACCGCTTCGGCGACAAGGCCGGGCTGCTCGACCTTGCCCGCCTGGAACACGATACGGGGCTGGTTCCGGTGCCGGTAATCGGCAACGGCAAGGGGCATGGCTGGCGCGGCAATGTGCTGCTGTTCAAGCGCGGAACGGTGCGGGACGTCCACCAGATCAAGCTGCCCGGGCTGGAGCCGCGCGGCGCGCTGGTCGCCGAGATCGATCTCGACGAAAAACGCAGCCTGCGCGTCATCGCCGCCCATCTCGGCCTGTTGCGCCGCTCGCGCTCGGAACAGGCCCGCGTCGTGCTCGACATCATGAGCAGCGCCGACGAGAGGCCGACGCTCTTGCTCGGCGACCTCAACGAATGGCGGCTCGGCAACCGCTCGGCGCTGAACACGCTGCACACGACCTTCGGGCCGACGCCGCCGGCGGTGCCGACTTTCCCATCCGGCCTGCCGGTGCTGGCGCTCGACCGCATCCTGGGCAACCGGCACGATCTGGTTTCAGCGGTGGAGGCGCATGACACGCCACTGTCGCGCGTCGCCTCCGACCACCTGCCGCTGACGGCCTTCGTGCATCTGTAAGCCGAGCAGCCCTACCCTTCCCTCAGCCACACCAGCATCTCGCCGGGATCGCGATTGTCCCAGGCGAAATAGGGAACGGCCTTGAGCTTCGTCTCCGTCGTCGTCGGCGGTTTCGGGCGGTAGAGATCGGCGCCCCAGTTTTCCGTCTGCGCCCTGCTGCCGATGGCTGAAAGCGTGACGATGCCGCCGAGCAGGTTCGGCTCCTTGTGGGCCTCGAGCCTGGCCTCGCGCGGCAGGGCGATGCGGTGCAGCCCGCCGCCATTGTCGGTTTCCTCGACGCAGTAGATCAGCGGGCCGCGCGCCAGCGCCACGCGGCCGATGTCCTGGCGCACATTGGGGTTGGCGAAGAGGCGCGCCATCGACATTTCGAGGTCGAGCTCGACCTTGTCGCCCTGGCGCCATTCGCGGCGGATCGCGGCATAACCGTCGACCGTCGCCGCTTCGAGATCGACCAGCTTGCCGTTGACGCGCAACGCCGCCTTGCGGCACCAGGCGGGTATGCGCAAATGAAGCGTGAACGCGACCGGCGCCTCCGGCCCGACCTCGATCGCGACCGCGCCATCCCAGGGATAGTTGCTGGCCTGGACCAGGGTAACCTGCCGGCCGGCGATCTCGAAACGCGCGGTCGAGTCGCCATAGAGATGCACGGCCAGCGCGTCGTCGGCGAGGCCGTAGAAATAGCTGCCGATGGAGGCGACCATGCGGCCGATATTGGGCGGGCAGCACGGGCAGCGGTGCCATTTCCAGCGATGGTGGCCGCCGCGGCTCTCCAGCGGGTTCTCGTAGAAGAACAGCGAGCCGTCAAGCGACAGGCCCGAGATCGAGCCGTTGTAAAGCGCCCGCTCCATCATGTCGGCGTAGCGCGCGTTCGGGCCCATGCCGAGCATGCGGCTTGCCCAGAACACCAGGCCGACCGAGGCGCAGGTCTCGGCATAGGCGGTCTCGTTGGGCAGGTCGTAGTCGTTGGTGAACCCCTCATTGTCGGCGGACGGGCCGAGACCGCCGGTGACGTAGAGGCTCTTCGTCGTGAGGTCGTCCCACAGCCGCTCCAGCGCGACCTTCAGCGTGTCGTCGCCATATTCGGTCGCGATGTCGGCCATGCCGGAATAGAGATACATCGCCCTGACCGCATGGCCGACGACCTTGTCCTGCTCGCGCACCGGCCTGTGCGACTGGTTGTATTCATAGGTCTTGAAGTGGAAATCCTTGGGGTCGGCGCCGCGCGCCAGCGCCTCCTCGTCGAAGTAATGCGGCTGCTGGCCGCGCTGGTCGATGAAATACTTGGCCAGCTTCATATATTTGTCGTTGCCGGTGGCGCGCGCCAGCCGGACCAGCGCCAGCTCGATCTCCTCATGGCCGCAATAGCCCTTCCGCTTGCCGGGCTCGGGACCGAACGTGTCGGCGATGTGGTCGGCGTAGCGGCTCATGATGTCGAGCAGCTTGCGTTTGCCGGTCGCCTGGTAGTAAGCGACCGCACCCTCGATCAAATGGCCGGCGCAATAGAGCTCGTGGCAGTCGCGCAAATTGGTCCAGCGCAGGCCGGGCTGGATGCGCTGGTACCAGCTGGACAGATAGCCGTCCTCCTGCTGCAGCTTGCCATACATGTCGATGACGGCGTCGATCTTCTTTTCGAGATCGGCATTGCGGCGCCGGTAGAGCGAATAGGCGGCGGTCTCGATCGTCTTGCCCCAGTCGGAATCCCAGAACATCTGCGTGGTGACGGTGCGCGCGGTAAAACCGTCGCTGACATGGAACGGGATGACCACGCCGGGCGACGGCAGGTCCGGATCGATCTGCTCCAGCATGCGCGCCTCGACGCAGCGGTCGTAGAGGATGCCGGCGGTCCTGGCGGCGACCGCGTCGACGCGGTCGCCCCAGAAACCGCGGACATCGACCTGCGGCACGGGCAACGGCCGGAAAGCGAGCTTCGGCCTGGCGGATGCGCCGGTCTGCGTGGCGGCTTGCGATGCGGTCATGGTTTCACTCCATTCGAATTACTTGACGGCCCCGGCCATGAGGCCGCGGATGTAGAAGCGCTGCAGCGCCAGGAACAGGATCAGGCAAGGCACCATCATCACCGTGACGCCGGCCTGCACCGCGCCCCAGTCGATGGCGCCGAAGCGGCCGGACTGAAGTGCCGTCATCATCACCGGCAGGGTGAATTTGGACTGGTCGGTCATCAGCACCAGCGCGGCCAGGAACTCGTTCCAGGCGCCGAGGAAGGCAAACAGCGCGATGGTGACGACGCCCGGCCAGACCAGCGGCAGCATCACCTTGATGAGCATGGTGACGTTGTTGGCGCCGTCCATGCGCGCGGCTTCCTCGATCTCGCGCGGCACGGCGTCGAAGGCGTTGCGCATCATGAAGATCGAGAAGGGCAGCTGCAGCGTGACATAGACGCAGACCAGCCCGGTCAGCGTGTTGTGCAGGCCAAGCTTCGTCAGCACCAGGAAGATCGGCGTCAGGATCGACTGGAACGGGATCATGATCGTCGACAGGATGAGGACGAAGAAGAAATCCCGGAACGGGAAACGGAAGCGCGAGAAGCCGTAGCCGGCAAGCACGCTGACCAGCACCGAGAGCAGCACCGTCATCACCGACACGTAGATGCTGTTTTGCGCCGAGACCCAGAGCCCGTCGCCGAAGGAGTTCAGCGTCTCGTAGTTCTCGATCGAGAAGCCGGTGGTCGGCCAGGGCGGCAGCGGCGGCTGGCGCGCTTCCTGCGCCGGCTTGAAGGTCGACAGCACCGTCCAGACGATTGGCGCCAGGAACAGCACCGAGGCGATGATGCCGGTGGAATGCCTGGCCAGGCTGAAGCCGACTTTGCGGTTCTGCGACATCGCCTCGGCCATCAGTCGAGCCCCTCGGGCTTGCGCAGCAGCCAGAGCTGGATGAGGCTGAGCGCCACCAGGATGACCAGCAGCACCATGGAAAGTGCGGCGCCATAGCCCAGCTTGAACGACACGAAGGACTGGTTGAAGATCCAGTAGACCGCCGTCAGCGTCTGGTTGCGCGGACCGCCGCGCAGGATGATGTAGAACTGGTCGAAGGCGAGGATCGAGCCCGCCACCGACAGGATAAGCGCCAGCGCCAGCGTGCGGCGCATCAAGGGCAGCGTGATCGCCCGGAACCTGGCGAACGGGCCGGCGCCATCGATGACGGCGGCCTCCTGCAGATCCTGCGGGATCGACTGCAGGCCTGTCATCAGGATGATCATCGTGAAGCCGGCGACCTTCCAGACCACCATGGCGATGATCGACCAGAAGGCAGGCTGGAAGGTGGCGAGAAGATTGACCTTCTTCGCGGTCAGGCCGAGGTCGTAGGCGGCTGGGCTGAACAGGCCTGAATCGACGTTGAGCAGCCACGACCAGAGCAGGCTCGCCGAGGCGAAGCCGACCACCGCCGGCATGAAGAAGGCGGTGCGGTAGAGATTGGTGAGCGGCCGCGGTTTTTCGATGAAGATCGCCAGCGGAAAGGCGACGGCGAAGATCGCGATGGTGACGATCACCGTGTAGTAGAAGGTGAATTTCAGCGCGTTCCAGAAGCGCGTGTCGCGCAGGATGGCGACATAATTGTCGAGGCCGATGAAGGAATGCTCGCCCATCAGCGGCCAGTTGTTGAGCGACATCCAGGCCGTCATGCCGAGCGGGATGACGAAGAAGACCGTGACCAACGCGACGGCCGGCAGGACATAGAGCAGACCGACCCATTGCCGCAGGCCGGTGCGGGCGCGAGAGCGGGCGGGCGCGGAGGTGGCGGCGATGGCGGTCATGGCAGCACCTCCCCTTCTCCCCTTGTGGGAGAAGGTGGATCGGCGCGCAGCGCCGAGACGGATGAGGGGTGTTCCAGGGGATGCCGGCGTCTCACTCCGCTGGAGCACCCCTCATCCGACCGAGCTTCGCTCGGCCACCTTCTCCCACAAGGGGAGAAGGGGGAGCCAGCCCGCCGGCGCCTCAAATTGGCGATGCTAGTGAGAGTGTGCTGTCTCAACGCGTCAGTCCCTGCCATTCAGCGAATGCAACATCCGGCCGCCCGGCCAGGGAGACGGGGCGGGCGGCCGGTCAGAGCCTGGGCGGCGAGGCGTTGCGCGATCCTCGCCGCCTATAGGCCCTGGTGTCTACTTGTTCGGCGCCTGGTCGATGATCGACTGCATG
This sequence comes from Mesorhizobium sp. CNPSo 4661, assembly GCF_057784215.1. Lineage (NCBI taxonomy): Bacteria > Pseudomonadati > Pseudomonadota > Alphaproteobacteria > Hyphomicrobiales > Phyllobacteriaceae > Mesorhizobium > Mesorhizobium sp. CNPSo 4661. The sequence goes on from NZ_JBWGIO010000003.1 coordinate 209,917, forward strand.
GTGTCCTGCGCGTTCTTGATGGCGCCGTCGACGTCGTCGCCGAAGAACACCTCGTTGATCATCTGCGTCCACGGGCCGTTGGCGGAGTTGATCAGGTCGTTGAACACCACCGAATAGGGCGTCCTGCCCTTGGCCATCGCCTCGGCCGCCACCTGGTAGCGCGGGTCGAGGTCCTTCAGCGCGTCCTTGGCGATGTCGTTGCGCACCGGCAGGCTGCCATATTTGGCGAGGATGGTCTGGCCTTCGAGCGAGTAGGCGAAGTCCAAAAACTCCTTCACCACGGCGATCTTCTTGGTGCCCTTGGTGACGACGAAATTGTCGCCGCCGGCGAAGGACGACCAGCCGCCATCCTTGCCCGGCAGGAAGGTGATGCCGTAGTCGACGTCCGGATACTGCGTGTTGAGCGCGCCGATGGCGAAGGCGCCGGACGGCGAGATACCGATCTTGCCGCCGGCGAAAGCGGCGAAGAAATTGGCGCCGGTGTCGGTCTGCGCGCCCTCGGGCACCAGGCCCTTCTTGACCATCGAGCGATAGAGGTCGATGGCGCCGCGCAGCTGCGGGCTGTCCAGTGTCGCCTTCGAGCCGTCCTCGGACAGGATGTCGCCACCCGAGGCCCAGATCAGCGGCGTGAAGGTGAAGATGTTGCAGCCGCCGCAATTGCCGGAGAAGTAGAAGCCCTTGATGTCGCCGCCGAGCGCGTTGACCTTCTCGGCGTCGGCCTCGATGTCGGCCCAGTTGGCCGGTCCCTTCTCCGGGTCCAGCCCCGCCTGCTTGAACAGCTTCTTGTTCCAGATCAGCACCGAGGCGTCGGCCGAGAACGGCAGGCCATAGATGCGGTCCTTGTAGGTGCCGGTCTTCACATGCGCCGGCGACAGGCTGGCAAAATAGGGCAAGGATTTCGCCCAGTCGGTGATGTCCTCCAGCTGGCCGGCGGCGGCGAAGGACGGCGTGTAGATCAGGTCGAGCGAGAGCGCGTCGGGCGCGGTGCCGCCGGCGGCGGCCGCGCCATATTTCGGGATGATCTCGGCATTGGGAATGATGTCGAGCTTGATCTGGTCCTTGTTCGCCTTGTTGAAGGCGTCGACGATGCGCGGCATGAAATTCGAGCCGTCGGCGCGCACCCAGATGTTGGCGGTCTCGGCCGACGCCGCCTGCAAGCCGCCGCCGATGACGGCAGCGGCCAAGGCAAGCTTGGCAAACATGGTCTTCACGTTACTCCTCCTCATGGTTCTCCTCCCTGTTTTGACCACGCCGCCCGGCGGACGCGTGGCCTTGTTGCTTCATTGCGGCGGACTGCCGCATGACTGCCGCACCACCAGCCGGCATGGCAGTTTCCTGATGCCCGGCGCGGCCGGCTGGCCCTCGACGAGCGAAAGCAGGGCAAGCCCGGCCTCGCGCCCGAGGCTCGCCAGGTTCATGTCGACGGAGGTGAGCGGCGGGCGCGTCGCCTCGGCCACGATCTCCCAATTGTCGAAGCCGATGACGCCGACATCCTCGGGCACGCTAATGCCGCGCTCGCGCAGCGCATCGATGACGCCGCGGGCAATCTGGTCGTTGCCGCAGAAGACGGCGTCCGGCCACCCTTCCCTGCCCGCCTTGCCGAACAGCTTTGCCACAGCCTCATGGCCCCAGGCTTCCGACCAGGCGCCCAGCAGCGGCTCGCTCACGGGTAAGCCGTTCTCCTTGAGAACATCGCGCCAGGCCTCGGCCCGCGTGTGCACCACGGCAAAACTCGCCGGTCCGCTGACATGGGCGATGCGGCGGCGCCCGAGCCGCAAAAACTGCTCGACCGCCAGCCGCGCGCCGCCGGCGTCGTCGGAGACGAGGCCGACCGCGCCGGGATCGGGCTGGGTGAAGGCATAGACCACCGGAATGCGCAGGTTGGAGAGATCGACCGGCAGATGGCGGTCGATGCGTTTTCCGGTGGCGACGATGCCGTCGACGCGCTTGTCGAGCATGGCCTCGACATGCAGCTGGCCGAGCCGCGGGTCGTCCTCGACATTGCACAGGAACACCGACACGCCCTTGTCGACCAGCGCATCCGAAACACCGGCCATCAGCGGCAGCGAGAAGCGGCCATAGGTGTCGTTGGTGAGCAGCCCGACGGTGAAGGAGCGCTTGCGCAACAGGCTCTGCGCCAGGCTGTTCGGCCGGAAGCCGAGCGTCCGCGCCGTCTCGCGGATCCTCTCGCGCGTCTCCGCCGTCATCCGCCCCCGCCCGTTCAGCGCCTTCGACGCCGTGGCGACGCTGACGCCGGCTGCGGCCGCGACCTCGCGCAGCGTGACCGGCGGCTTGGCGGAAACTGGCGCTGGTTCGGCGGACATGGGCGCGGCGGATTCCTTAGCTGGGAAAAGGTTTTCTCTGATCGCCCTGTGCGGTGATGAGGGGTGAGGTCAGCGGACGTGGGGCGATTTGGGAAAAGGTTTTCTCAGGTGGGAGAGTAGGGGAAGGTGGGAGGGTTGGCAAGAGGCTCAACGGAACGCGGCAGCCACCGATTTATCTTGCAGCGCGCAGCACCGTCGCTATCTGCTCTCGCTCCCCAGATGTAACCTGCCTCCGGTCGAACGGCGCTTCTCGTGTCTCCTTGCCGTATGAGAGGATCGGCGCTCCTCGCTCGACCGTTTTTAGGAAAGTGACGCACGGACGCTCGACCACGCCAACGCGATGGATTATCCCGGCCTGAAGAAAATAGCTGTCCCCGGCGCTACTTTCGAACATCGTTGCCATATGTAGCTTTCCCAGACGTCCCGTGGGCGACAAGGTCGACTCGGCTTTTCCGTAGACCACCATGAATTCCCGCTCATCCCCTTCAGGCATCTCGACAAAACGGAATAGTTCGCTCCTCATCCGACCAAGACGAACGTCGGAATGAATATCGAAAGAATGCTGGTGGCGATCGTTCTCGGGGCCACTTGGTCCGCCCGGAAGCCATACGTGAACACGCCGGCTGGCTCCATCGCCGTGAGATTCCTGCAGGTAATAAAACCCGAGGGGATGGGCGCGGAAGTCCGCGCTTCGCGCAATGACATCTGCTACGTCCATCATTTGTATCGGTGCTTCCGTTCAGCGATCATCTTGGCTACTTCTTGCTGCAGAGTATCGACATCATCGATCTCAATACCGAAGGCGTTTAGCGTTTGTTTGTCGCAGCTCTTCTCCTCCAACTTCTTACCCCTAAAGATGGCCTCGTCCCATCTTATCTCCCTAGACACGGCAGCCTCGTTCCTAATCGTATTCACCAACATCTCGTAGAACTCAGAACCAAATTCAAAAAAAGGGCCGACTTAGCCATATCATCTTGCGTCATAATCGCGCCGTTGTCTGAAAGATCAACTCGAAAAGCCGGAAGGAACTTCGAGTAGTACACTCTGATATTAATGTATTTGTTATTTGCGCTTACTATCGCGCAAACCATACTCGTTGCCAGCACATTGGCGAGCAACGGATTGCCCTCAGAATCTTCTCCTAGCGATGACCGGATGTCCTGATACGACCGGATCAGCCGCTCGTCCATCGGGTCAGGAAGAACCACCTCGACGTCGATGTTGCGCTTTTCATCCCTCGCCTGCTCATCCAACTTGAGAAGAGGTGCCGAGCGGAAGTATGAGCCGGACCTACCCCAGAACATGTAGGTGCGCGCCGCGACGGGTAGTTCTTTCATGTGCCCACTTATGTCGCGCGGCCGGACTGCCGTGACCTCGCGGAGCCCAGGATTTGGGCCGATGAAATGCATGTATATCGCGTAAAAGGCGAGTATGATTAGCGAGCCGGTCAGCACCTGCATAAACACGCCGTCCACGATGTCCTGAAGGATACCCTTGGACATCAAGCTTCGCTCTAGACCGATCACGACCAAGCATAGGGCGCATAGGCCGATGAACCCCCAAAAGAACCACTTCCGGGCGTAGGGTGAGCCTAGGTCATCAAAAAAGTCGACAGCGGTGATCTTCGAAGTTTTCAAGGTGCCCAACCCGTTCCCCCAAACAAAGGTGGCGGCCTGAGCTCAAAGCAATGCTCTTCGCTGGTCCGCCGCATAAATTTATTGATTCTACCCATAACATACGAACGAAGAATTCCTGACCTTTCGCAAAGTGCAGGCAACTACATCCGTTAATCGAAACGGAATCCGAAAATACCACCCGTCTCTGCTTCATCGGAAAGCCGGGTGGAGAGCACAACTTCGTCTCTATCGATATCGTCCGACAGCGGAAGGCTGTCGAAGATGTCCGAATTCAGTGTCACGATATACTGCATATCCAGCCCTGCCCCCCTTGCTCCAAGCAAGAGCGCGGATGCTATTTGCCGCGCATCGACGCCATCAAACAAATGGCTATCATGGATAAGAAAGCCCGGTCCTCCGAAATTGTCTTTTGCTATTTGAAGCAGAGCAAGATCGAGGCAGAAAATCTCGACCTTCGAAATTCCTCCCCCGCGGTCGCCTTCTATAGAAATCTTGAATTCAGGGCCGTTCTCCGTGGCCTCGACGATGAACTGGCCGCTCCTGTCATCATAAAGTTCGCTGATCGCGTCAGCAATCAATAGGATTGCCTTCTCCAGGACTGGCGCTCGTAGTTGATGATCCTCTTGAAGGCGGCGCTTTAGGTGTGCCCGATCGATGTCTAATTGTGCCGACTCGCCCTCAAGAACTTCGGCAGCTTTGAAACGCTCTCGGAGTGTGGCGGCCAATGCTTCGACCGTGGCCAGATCGCGCTGAAGCGTTATGAAATCTTCCAGCGCGCCACGGCCTTCCAGGGTCCTCAAAATCTCCGAGCGCTCCCGATCGAGTGCTGCCAGTTGTTCCTCATTCTCCCTGATACTTTGCCGCGTCTGCGCAATCTCCCGGCTCAAGTGTACACGCCTGTTGACGACAACTGAATCGTAAAAACGGTTGATTTCTTCAAAACGGCGAAGTGCAACATTGGGGAGTTCGATGCCGGTAGCCTCGTAGAGCTTCTTGAGATCGGCGTGATCTGGCGGACGCTCAGTATCGACGGCTCGTTCAAGATGCTCTAGTGTTTCGCTCAGGCTTATGGATTCCCTGCCCACAGCCTGCATATCGCTTTTCAGACGCGCGGCTCGTCGAGACAGATCCCGGTAGGAATCCAATACCTCAAAGCTGGATAGCTGTGCGCGGAGCTTTTCAGCACGGGTCTCCGCAATTGTCACCTGTGGTCGCAGTTCGGCAACTGTGCCGAGGATGTTGCCAAACGCACCACCGCGGGCAGCTTTCTTTAACTCTTCCAGTGTTCGCTCGCGCTCGCGGACTTTCTGGAACTGGTAGGGAATTTGCCAGTCCAGACCGAGGAGGTAAGAAAGATTGACCTGCCAGTCTCCGCGCTGCTGCTGTTCTGCTTGCCGCTCAGGATACGAAAAGGCACCGGACAGCCAGCGCCTAGCAAAGTAAGAAAAGAGCGCTCGAAAAGTCGGCGTCCCGGGCTCATCGAATATAGTTCCGACCACATTTGCCGGCATACCGAACATCGCATGCCCAAGATAAATCCGCCAATTTGTATTGCTGACATAAGGTCGGCCGCTCCCCTTGTCGATTTTAGTGGGGAGGTCCGAATGAATGTTTTCGTCGATAAGGAAAATCTTGGCTGGCTCTTGGCCAGTCCGTTCAACCGTGAAGCTTTCGCCTTTGATCTGAAAAGTACCGCGAAAGGAATGCTCTACCAGAGACGGTGTCCGAAACAGAGAGTCCTTGTCGCAATTCGCTCCGAGCAGGAAATGGATGGTCTCCACCAAGCTCGTTTTGCCAGCGCTGTTGCGGGTCTGCTTATTGGTCGCGTCTGCGCGGGTATCCGCAAGCAGAACGTTCAAACCTGGGTGAAACGAGATCGACTTGAACGTCGCCAGCGAGCTCTCAATCGACACAATCATACTTGTGCCGCTCTGATTATGATGCCGTCATACTCAATGGCCGCAATCGAGTACAAAAATGTCAGCGCAAGAACGAACCAGTCGAATGAGAGTGGTGTTGCGGTTGGCCCGCGCGAGACCAGGACCCTCTCCCACAGTTCGGAGACAGTGCAATCTTCGTCGAGGCGCGCCAGAATCTCAGCGCCGACCCCCAATAGTGCGCGATCATGGGGGAGGTGTTTTCCGGGGAGAATCACTGCGCGGCCACTTTCGACGGATCGTCCTCGAAGATATCACAACTCTCGAAGAGGAACGCCAGAAGTGCTTGGGCGGCAACCTGACGTTCAGGCGTAACTATTCCCTGCCCCGTGATCGCCTCGTAGAGCTTCGCCATGATGTCGCCTGGGGTGAGCTGTTGGGTCTTCAGGTATTGGTATTTCACCCTAAACGACTGCGCGATCCTCTCCCCAACCATCGGATCAGGGTGGTGCTGCAGATATTGTGAAACATGGTGCGTGTTTTGCCAGCCGTGCGCGATCAACGAACGCCAGTGGCTGGGCAATTTGTTGAAATCGAGTTTGTCTGCCGGAACCGGGCGAATTGCGCCTACATCGAATGTAACGCTGTCCGCCTGCAGGATGACCGCAGCGACAAGGTCCCTTAATTCGGCGGGCTGGAGATTCTGGGAGTCTCGGGTAGTTGCAACGGCGCCAAGCAAATCCTCGATCTGCTCTTCAGGCAGGCCAAATATCGCGGTCTCCAGCGCCTCGATGCCGACAAACCCAAACTGTACGGTTGGATTGGCGGTCTCTAAAGCCTTGAGCTTCTGAACGGCCTCAATCGGCAAGCCATCGACCAGATTGTGAACCATCTGCCATTTTTTCATTATTTCGGGCACGCCGACGAGTGCCTTGGCGAAGTCGTCCGCCATCTTGCCAACGAGGTAAGAAACCTTTCCCCCGTCACCATTAAGCGCGCCGTAGCACTGAAAGACTCCCCCCGACGATTGCAGGTAGCCATCGCAGCCCTTGTCGCCCAGTTGCCCGAAAGCCCGAAGGCGAACGAAATCGCTGCCGTGCGCTTTGGTCATAACCGTCGAGAAAAAATCTTGAAAGGCGTCCCCGCCACATTTGCGAAGCTTCAGTTCAAGGGCGACGCGCCACCAATATCGTTGATCCGGAGTCATGCTAAATCTTATCGTGCTCTAAAGGATTTTCCGAGGGAAGAGTTTGGGAGTTCACCGGCAACACAGAACCGGTTGTTCCACCTCACCCCGCTTTCTGCTTGAATACCGCCTCCGCCAATTCAGGAGCCCAGCCATCTCCCCCGATCCCTTCGCCCCTCTGCGCCAACGCTTCCTCGCCCGTTGCGCCGATCAGCTCGCGGAGCTGAAGGCCATCGCTCATCAGGCTGTTCCCCTGCCCGGCAACGATCCGCTGGTCCGCCTCGCCCATTCGCTCGCGGGTGCTGCCGGCACATTCGGTTTCGCGGAGATCAGCGCGCGCGCCTCAGTGCTGGAGACGCTGCTGGTCGAGCAGGCGGATGGCGCGAGCGTGCGTGCGGCGCTCGATGCCTTGATCGCGGAGATCGAGCGGACGCTGGCTTGACTCCTTGTTGCTACGCAAATTCCGGACGGGGGTTACGGCGAAGTCGCCGAACGCAAACCGTTGCACACTTTTCCTGGAATTGCTCCAGCCCCGGCCTGACGCCGCCGGCCGCGCTTATTTCTTGGCGCCGCCGAGGCCGGTCCTGGTCATCTCGCCCCAGCCCTGGTTGCCGCGTAAAAATTGCCACCAGCCTTTGACGCGCCAGAAATTGTTGAGCTGGCGGTAGCCGAAATTCTCGATCACGGCGGCGGCCGTCAGCACGGCGAGGTCCCTGGCGCGGGGGAAGCGCTGCAGCTCGGCCTCCTCGAGGATCAGCGAGCAGACGCTGACGCAGACGCCATAGGTGAAGATGAGCGCGGTGAAGGCGAGCAGATACTCGGCCGACAGGATGCCGAGCAGCCAGAAGGCCGGGATCAGGATATAGCCCAGCACCTCGGCCACCGGTCCCAGCACGTCGACGACCAGGATATGGCCGAAGCCGAGGAAGCCGACGCGGCCATAGCGCGGGTTGAACAGCATCGAGCGGTAGCGGAAGAAGCATTCGAGCGCGCCGCGCTGCCAGCGCGAGCGCTGGCGGGCGAGCACGCTCAGCGTTTCGGGCGCCTCGGTCCAGCACACCGGCTCGGGAATGAACTGGATGCGGTATTTGCGCTTCGTATCGCGCATATGGCGGTGCAGCTTGATGACGATGTCGAGGTCCTCGCCCATCGAGCCCTTGGTGAAGCCGCCCACCGCAACCGCTTCGGCGCGTCGGAACATGCCGAAGGCGCCGGACACCAGCATCAGCGTGTTGATGCTGCTCCAGGCGAGCCTCGCCATCAGGAAGGCGCGCAGATATTCGACCACCTGGAACAAGGGCAGCAGGCGGCGCGGCAAATGGATCTCGCGCACCCTGCCCGCCTCGATCCGCGAACCGTTGGCGATGCGGATCGTGCCGCCCACGGCGATGGTGCGCTCGGGGTCGTCGATGAAGGGTTGGGCGGCGCGCATCAGCGCGTCGGGCTCGAGGATGGAATCGCCGTCGATGACGCAGAAGAGCGGCGCGCGGCAGACATTGATGCCGGCGTTCTGGGCATCGGCCTTGCCGCCGTTCTCCTTGTCGACCACGAACAGCCGCTCGGTCATCGGCGAGGAATAGAGGCCGCGGATCGGCTGGTGCGCCAGCGCCTCCTCATAGGGGCGGTGGAACTTCACCAGCTTGAAAGCTTCGATCAGCAGTTGCAGCGTGTTGTCCTTCGAGCCGTCATTGATGACGACCACCTCGAAATTCGGATATTCGAGCGCCAGCATCGAATGCACGCTCTCGACCACGTTCAGCGCCTCGTTATAGGCCGGCACCAGAAGCGCGATCGGCGGCGCGACGTCGCCATAGCGCTGCCACAGCAGCGCCGAGCGCGCCACCGGCGGTCGCTCGGACAGCGCGTAGCCGGCGACGACGAGCTGCAGCAGGTAGATCGTCGTCTGCGCCAGCCCTGCCCCGATGATGAACCAGGACAGGATGGTGGCGGCGAGAACGACCTCGTGGCTCCAGTCGGCGATCATAGGGCCGGTCCCTCGGCAAGGATGAGCGAGGCGGTGCGCTGGCTGCGCGAGACCTCGTGGGAAGCAATCTCGCGCAGCAGCCGCTCTCCCGGCTGGCCGAACGAGCGCAGCGCGTTGGCGGCGGCATAGCGCACGGTCCACACTTCGTCGTCCAGCAGCGTGGTGAGCGGCGCCGCGAGCTCGGGCAGGCCGAGCCGGCCCGCGGATTCGGCGGCGGCGGCGCGCACGTCCCAGTCGCCATTTTCCATGGCGCGCTTGAGGATGGCCGGCGCCTGGGCGTGCCCGGTGAGGCCGAGCGCCCGCAGCGCGGCGGCGGCAACCTCGGGCGAGGCATCGCCGGCGAGGCCGGCGAAGAATTCGGCGAAGCCGAAGCCGCCGGCGCGGGCCAGCGCGTCGATCGCGGCCGCCCGGATGAAGGGCGAGGCGTCGACGCGCGACGCATGGACCGCAAGCTCGTTGAAGCGCGAGCGCGGGAAGCGCCTGAACAGCTCGACCAGCCGCCGCGAGCGCTGCCCCGCCACGCCGATGAAGTCCAGCGCGGTGCCGAGCAGCGGCAGGCTGCCGAGATCGCAAAGCGCAATGGCCGCCGCGATCCGGACTTCGCGCGAGCGGTCCTGGGTGAGCGCTGCAAGCAGGTGTGCCGACGCATCGTCCGAACCCAGCGAGGCCAGCATCTCGGCCGCGTGGATGCGTTCGGCGATGTTGCCTTTGCGCAGCTGCCTGGCGACACGGGCCGGCAGGCCGCATTCGTTGAAGGCGACAAGCACGTCGTCCCTCTCCTCGCCGCGCAGCAGCGCAATGAACTCGAAGCCGGCGTCGATCGCCACGCCGGCCGGCACGGCGAGCACCACCGTCTTCAGGGCCTCGCGATCGCGGTTCTCGGTGAAGGCGATCAGCGCGGTCAGAACCTGGCGCCGCTGCTCGGCCGTCGCCCTGCCCCGGCGCTCCTGCAGCAAGCGCCGTGCGATCAGGAACAGCATGATCACCAGGGAAAGGGCGCTGAGCAGTATCGAGAGGTCCCAGATATACCACATGGTCAGAACCGCGCCGTCAGGCCGAGGCCGAATATGTTGCGGTCGAAGGTCGGGCGTTCCTCATGCGCGACGCTGGCGCGCAGCGTCAGCGGATCGCTGACGTCGAAGGAAATGCCGCCGAAGACGGTGCGCGTCGGGATCAATGCGCCGTCGTCGATCTCGGGGGCGTCGGCATAGCCGGCGAAGACGTTGAAGCGCGGCGTCGCCGCAAGATCGGCGCGCAGCACATAGCCGTCCGCGCGCGTGCCGCTATCGTCCTCAGCATGCACCCAGCGGGCCGACAGCCCCAGCCGGCCGTCGAGGATGTAGCCCTGGATCCAGGGCTGGATGCTGGTGACGCTGGTGTCGGCAAAGTTATCGTAGCGGGCATCGATGTTGAGCGAGAGCGGGCCGAACGCCCTTGCCGGCGCCACGACCTGCCAGGACGCGCCGGCGCCGACCGAATAGCGCGCCAGGAAGTCGGCATCCGGCGTCACTGCCGCGAGCGCATAGGCGGAGAAGGCCGGCGTGAAGGCCTGGTCGATGCGGCCCTCGAGCTGGACGTCGGTGTGGCCGAAACGGGTCGCCAGCCGGGTGTGGCCGGAAATCGTCGTGCGCGGCGACAGCCGATAGGCGAGACCGGCCGAGCTGTCGGTCCAGTCGCCGAGACCATTGGTGAGATCGCTCACCTCGCTGCCGATGTCGAGCCGCCATTTGCGCGGCGGCGGCACGGCCAGCCTTTGCTCGATGTCGGCGGAACCCGGCTCGATGGCGAGCGCCTGGCTGTAAGCCTGCCGCGCGGCCTCGTCATCGCCCTCGGCGCGGCGCACGTCGCCGATACCCACCAGCGCCTCGGCATTCTTCGGCTCGAGCGCCAGCGCGCGCTGGAACGACTGCCCGGCCCGCTTGTGGTCGCCTTCGAGCAGCGCGACCCTGCCGTCGAGGTCGAGCGCCTCGACATTGTCCGGCGCGCTCGCCAGCGCCTCGTCGATCAGAGCGCGGGCGCGGGGCGTGTCGCCCTGCCAGATCGCCAGGCGCACCTTGCCCAGACGCGCATCGAGAAGGCCGGGCTTGATGGCCAAAGCCCGGTCGAAGAACTGCCCGGCTTCGTCGAAGCGCTGGCTGGAGCCGACGACAAGGCCAAGCTCGACGAGGACGTCGGTGTTTTTCGGCGACAGCTTGAGGGCGCGGCGATAGACCGCCTCCGCCTGGGGCAGCTTGCCTGCCTGGCGCAGGCGCCTGCCCTCTTCCAACTGGACAGCGACGGGATCGGGCCGGCGATGCGGTTTCTTCGCCGCCGCCGGGGACGCGGCGGCCGGTTTCGGCTTGCTGGCCTGCTTCGCCTTGCGGATGTTCTCGACAAGCGCCGCGGCGTCCGCATTGCCCGAGTCGGCCTGCGCGACCTGCTCGGCGAGCGGCAGCGCTGTGTCCAGATTGCCGGAGCGGAACTCGACCTCGGCCATGCCGAAGCTGGCATCCCAGTAAGTCGGGGCAACCGAAAGCGCCTTGGAAAAGGCGTCACGCGCCGCCGCGAGGTCGTTGCGGCCGAGCTCGACGAAGCCAAGCTGGACCAGCGCGTCGGCATTGTCGGGCTTGAGCGCCAGTGCGCGCTTGAGCAGGTCGGCGGCCTCGTCGAAATGCTGCGCTTGCCTCGCCTTGACGGCGGATGCGTAGAGCTCGTCGACAGTCTGCGCCAGCGCCGCCTGCGGAGCGGCGGCGACGGCCAGTATCAGGCATGCGGCAAGGCCCAAGCGCCGGCCATGCCGCATCAGCGCTTCCCGCTCTTGCGCGCGATCAGCCGCGCGAGCCGGGCCAGCAGTTCCTCGGGGATGAATGGCTTCACCAGATAGTCGTCGGCGCCCTTGTCCAGGGCCGAGACAATGTCCTTCTGGCCCTTGCGGGCCGTCAGCATGACCACTGGCGTGTCAGACAAAGCCGGGTCGCCCTTGATGCGTGCCAGCACCTCCAGGCCGTCGGCCTTCGGCATCATCGCGTCGAGCACGACGACGTCAGGGGCGTCCCGCTGCACCTTCTCGAGCGCCTCCGCTCCGTCGACTGCCTTGACGACCTCGTATCCCTTCGCCCTCAATCTGAATTCCATCAGCTCGAGCAACAAGGGGTCGTCGTCGCAGATCAGAATTCTTGCCTTCGCTCCATCCACCAGTCCTGCTCCGGTTTACGCCTCGTGCCCCCCGGAGTAGCCAATCCATGAACCGACATCCGCCAACGCGGTCCATGAAATAATGCCCGCGCAGTCGCCCGCGCCGACCAATGCCGCCCGATCATAGATAGACCGATTCGCGACGGCCGCATTTCGATGCAATCAGTAGATGAATATCGGCGCATGGTATAGGAGGCGTAAACACCAGGCCGGCGCTTGCCGACAGGCTTCTCGCCGCCGCAGGCGCTCTCGCGGCCAGAGCAATTCCAGGAAAAGTGCGAGCGGTTAGGCTCGTCGACTTCGCCCTAGCCTTCCGTCCGGAATTGCTTCAAAAACAAGGAGATAGTGCGTTTCACCGTTTCCGTGAAACGGTGAAACGCGCTAGGCCGCGGGGCCGTCGGCGCGCGACGCAAGCAGCCGCTTCACGTCGCCGGCGAGCGCCAGCGGGTCGAAGGGCTTGGCGATGACGCCCACCGCTCCCATGGCGAGATAGCGCTCGACCTCGTGCGTCTGGGTGCGCGCCGTGATGAACACCACGGGTATCGTCGCCGTCGGCTGCGATTCGGCCAGGCGCTTCAGCGTCTCCGGCCCGTCCATGTCCGGCATCATCACGTCGAGCAGGATGAGGTCGGGTTGCCATGCCGCCGCATCGACCAGCGCCGCCGCGCCCGAAGCGCAGGACCGCACCTCGAATTCCGGCTCGAGCTCGAGCGACATCTGCGCGATCTCGCGGATGTCGTCCTCGTCGTCGACATAAAGGATCCTTGCCGGCATGAAGGTCACTCCCTGGCTTGCGCGGAGGCGTCGCGGGTCGCAACCAGCATGTTCCTGACCAGCTTTGCGACATCGATCTCCGACGCCTTGGTCTTGGTCATGATCGCCTGCACGCGATCACCCAGCTTGTCGTCCAGTTCCGCCGCGGAAAACACGATGACCCCGGTCTCGAGCGGCAGGTCGGTCAGCAGGTCCAATCCCGATCCGTCGGGGAGAGCGATGTCCAGGATGACAAGATCGAAACGACGGTTGGCGATCGCATGCTGCGCGTCCTTGAGCGTTTTCGCCGAGGTGATCGAGACACCCGAACCCAGCCCCTCCGACATCACCGCAAGCACGCCCTCGTCATCCTCGACATGCAGGATTTGCGGTTTCGGCTCGACCCTGCGGCCGACGATCTTGGCGAGAGCGGCGTGCAGCCGTTTCGAATCCACCGGCTTCTCCAGCCAGTCGACGATGCCGACCGCGGCACCGTTCAGCGAGCGCCTGGCTTCGTCGGCGACGGCCGAGATGACGATGACCGCAATGTCGGAATTCACCGGCGATGCCCTGATGTCGTGGAAGAGCTTGATGCCGGATTCCCCCGCCAGCTTGATGTCGAGCGTCAGCGCCACATAATCGCGCGAGCCAAGCAGCGCCTTGGCGGTGTCGATGTCGGGGGCGACGTCGCTGGAAAAGCCTTCGGCGTCGAGAAGTGCTGCGATCACCGTGGCGACATCGGGCTCGTCCTCGCAAATCAGGACACGCAGCCGGCCGTCGCGCTTACGCGACCGGCGCTCGACCAGAACAGGCTTCTCGGCCTGCCTTTGCGCTTCGGCAAGATCGACGTGAAACGAGGTTCCCTTGCCTTCCTCCGTCTCGAAGGAAACGGCGCCGCCCAGCTTTTCGACGATGGTCTTGACGATGCTCAGGCCGAGGCCCGTGCCGCCCTTCCTGCGCGTGCTGGAGGCATCGGCCTGCTCGAACTTGCCGAATATGCGGCTGCGGAATGCTTCGGGAATGCCCGCGCCCTGGTCGATCACGGAGATGCGCAGCATACCGCTGTCGCGGCGCTGCAGCTTCACCATCACGGCGCCGCCGTGATTGGAGAACTTGATCGCGTTCGACAGAAGATTCGCCATCACCTGGTGCAGGCGGTCTGGGTCGATATTGGCCTCGGCGCGTGGCGCATCGTCGACCAGGACGATGCGGATCCTGCTCTCGGCCATATAGTTGGAGCTGGCGGCAATGGATTGCTCCAGGACCGGCCGTACCGGCATCTGCCTGATCTTGAAGCTGATGACGCCCGATTCGATCTTCTCCATGTCGAGGATGTCGTTGATGAGAAGAACCAGCCTCTCGCTGTTGTTGTGGGCGATGTTGACGAGATTGGCGGCCTTTGGCGGCAATTCGCCAGCGACGCCCGCCGCGATCAGGCCGAGCGAGCCGCGGATCGACGTCAGCGGCGTGCGCAATTCGTGGCTGACCGTGGAGATGAAGTCGTTCTTGAGCTGGGCGTTCCGCTTCTGCTCGGTGATGTCGCGGTTGTAGGTGATGACGCCGACGATCTTGCCGGTCTCGTCGCGAAAGGGTGCCTTCAATGTGTAGAGCCAGCCCTGGCTGCCGTCGAGGAAAAGCGCTTGCTGATCGATGCGCGACGTCTGCCCGGTCTCCAGCGCGCCCATTTCATTCTGCCTGAAGCGCTCGGCCACATCCTTCGGATAGAAATCGAAATCCGTCTTGCCGATAAGGTCCTCGGCCGAGGCGGCGCGCATCATTTCGGCGGTGGCAGGGTTTGCCACGACAAAGCGGCCGGCGGCATCCTTCACATTGAGGCAATCCGGCAGCTCGCGGACCATGGCGCGGTAGATCATGTTGGACATGGCGAGATCGCGGCGCCGCTGCTGCCGGTCGAGCAGCACGCCGATGATGAAGGTGCCGAGGAAGCGGAACACCAGGGACGGAAGCGTGCTCTGCTGGACGAAGCCGGCGAGGATCTGCTGCGGGATGACCACAAGCGTGATCAGCCCGGCGAGCGCCACCGTGACGCCAAGGCCGAGTATGTCGAGCATGGTGCGCGAGCGGACCGCGACGACGTGATGCCATGCCAACCCGACGATCGCCGTGATCAGGATGCTCATGACCCCGACATTCGCGCCCTGCCCGCCCAGATAGACGCGATAGGCAATGGAGCCGGCGGTTGCGATGAACATTGCCGGCCATCCACCGAAGAAGGCGGCCGCGGCGATAAAGGCGGCACGCAGGTCGATCACGAAGCCGGAGACGTTGAGTGCGGTCGCCATGGAAATGATCGAACCCGCGCACATGACCGCGCCCAGAATCAGCGACTGTATCAACCGCGGCAGGCGCCCGGTGAAATCCGCCACGAGGTCCCAGGCGACGACCAGGATCGAGACGAGGGCAAGATTGCCCAGGAGTGAGCGCCAGATCTCGGTCATGACTTTCCAGCTCCTTTTTGCCGATAGATACCGGCAAAACCTATCCGAGGTCTAAAGAGCCCTCCGCATCGCCCCCTTGGGCGCCGTTTCGGCCGTCGCTTTGATGTTGGCCACGCATGCCGCCGACGTTGTCCCTTTGTCGACCGGCGCATCCGAAACCCCGGCCGTCAGCGGCAGCGAGAAGCGGCCACGGGTATCGTTGGTGGGCAGTCCGACGGTGAAGGGGCGTTTTCGCAACAGGCTCCGCGCCAGGCTGTTCGGCCGAAGCCCCGCAGCCGCGCCGTCTCGCGGATGCGCTCGCGAGTCTCCGCCGTCATCCGCCCTGCCCGTTCAGCGCCTTCGATGCCGTGCGACGCTGACGCCGGCCGCGGCGACGACCTCGCCGAGCCTTCAATCGGATATCAAAACGCTCGAAAGCTAGATGGCGGCCGCGACACCCAGGTTTCGATCTCGCGGGTGACGAAGCCAGCAGCCTGATGGTGGATAAAGTGACCTGCGCCGGATATGGCCACCAGCGAAGCGACGTTGTCCACTTCACGGAAGGTGCCGTCATAGGCGCCCGATGGAACATAGGGATCGTGGGTGCCGAACATCACCAAAGTCGGCGCCTTGACCAAGGGTAGCTGACCGATATCAGGCACCCTGCCGAGCGGAATGTTGGCTCTGTAATAGCCTAGCATTACTTCCGGATCAGAACGCCCGAGCGACTCTGCGAGCGCCTGCCTGTCACCCTCGTCGGCAACCCATCCGGCCAGCTCAACTGGCGCCGGCATGGCGGCCGCGCCCGCCTCCTGGAAGGCGCGCATATAGGCGAAATATCGGGCGTTGCCCGGATCCGCGATGGCACGCAGGTAATTGCGCGGATGGGGGGTTGAAAGAATGACCAGATGGCGCACCGCCTGTGGAACGCGCATAGCCAGCCACCATGCTATGGTGCCACCCCAGTCATGACCGATGACCGAGACCTGAGAGAGTTGTTCCGCCACAAGGATGGATAGCACGTCCTCGACCAAGTGCGGCAGCAGCGTGTACTGAGCATGCCCTATTGGTGCGTCGCTCAGCCCGAAGCCGCGCAAATCCGGCGCCAGTACTGTGAAGGTTTTACACAGAGCTTCCATCTGCCGGCGCCAGCCAAGACCATGGTCGGGAAAGCCGTGCAGGAAAAGAAGCGGCGGGCCTGAGCCCGCCGCGACATAGTGCAGTTTGACATTTCCGTTCGCTGCGAACCTGGACTCGAAACCTGTCTTCGAAGTCACCCTGACCGGCCGCCGTGATTACATTTTAACTTCGAGGCGCAGGAACGGACCTTGGAACACCTGATTCTTGTGGTCCGCGTTCACAAGCAGATTGTGCCACGCTTCGATCTTGTAACCAGCGGTGAAGGTAGTGTTTGCGATCGGCGTCCAGCTCAGGCCGAGCGATGCGTCGAGGTTTGAGACCGTTTCATTCGAGCCCTGACTGGCCACCGTTTCGGAAAAGTGTTGGACAGGGTTTGTGGTCGAGACATTGAAACCAGAACGCTCGGTGCGGCGACCCCACATGACTGCGCCCGAAGCCGAGCCCGTCAGGCCCCAGTTCTCGCCGACCGGATAGTAAGCTTCCGCACCAACGCGCGGACCGATACCCCAGTACTCGGCCGTACCGATCTTGTCAGCAGATATGCCTTTGTCGGCAGGATTGGTGGGGGTAAACTTTTCGGAAATCTCACCCAATGTTTCGTCGGAATGCACCAGCCGCAGGCCGCCGAAGAAACGGATATCGGCCTGTTGCACCTTAACGTGCTTGCCGATGTCAAAATCGAAAGCCTGGAAGCTATAGCCGTCGCCGTAAGTCGCAGTAACGAAGCCGGCAGGGTTCGTCACGGGAAACTCGTCGACGAGGGCTGACCGGTCCTTGCCGACATGGAAGGCGCCGGCGAGGCGCCAATCCAGGTCCGGAGAAATCTGCTTGGTCAGCGCCACCGATCCGGAGATATCGCCGTTGCTGTTGCCCAGCTTATCGCTGCTAAGCTTGTCGTCGTTGTGGATATTGTTCCAAAAATACGCGCCTTCAAATGCGAGCTTGACGCGCGAATCGATGGCAGTCTGATCCGGAGGCTGCGCCTCGGTGGCTTGAGCCGAGCCCACGCCTATTGCCGTCACGGAGGCAGCCGACGCCGCCACCGTAGCCAAAAATTTACCCTTGCCCTGAGAATGCATTAAAGTCCCCACCCAGATTCCAGCCGCGTTGTTATTGCAGACAAGTTTATAAACGCATATTGCCGCGGCCGAATGCCAACGACTTTGCGGCGCCACTGTCGCACTTTTGCAACAATAACGGACATCGCGCTGAACGGATAACGAGGTCGTCGGGCGTTCAGACATGGAGGTAGGGTGAGCGATCCAGCGCAAATTGAAGGCATGCTCAACAATCTCGTCTACAACCTATTCGCGCGGAGCGGGCAGGATGACGGACCAACAACCAGTGCCAAGGAGATCGGCAACCTCGTCGTATTTGACCATCCGGAGAGCGTCGACAAGATCGTCAAGGCGCCTGCGCTGTTCCGGAAGAACTTCTCGCTAATTTCGGCGCTTGGCTTCAGCCGCTTCAACACCAATGACGAGGAATGGGCGACAAGACGTGCCATCACCCAGGATCGCTATCTCGCGGCGGCCAAGCCCGCTCATGAGCAAAGCGTGTCGGATATATTCAGCGGCGGCCTTGCCGATTGCGAGACGTCCCTCGCAGGCATCCACCAGGCGCTTTTCACCGGCGCCATGACCATTTTCTATCAGGCCTTCGGACTTGTCGCGGAAGCTCGACCGACGGCGGCACTTCTCGACCGCGTCCGTGAGGTATTGCGACACCTGCAGTATTATTCCTGGGTCACGCCAACCAGCGCCGAAAGGGACAGCGCGATCCACGACGCCCGCGCAGTCATCGCGGACTTCGGTTCGCAACTGACGGCGGATCCGCGAGTGGCCGCCGAAATGGACCGTTTCTCCGAAAAGGCCGCCGGGATCGACAGCTTCTCCCCGATCGAAGAATTCGTGATGAATCTGTTCGCCGGCGTCGAAACCACCGTCACGACAGTCCAGTGGGTGATCGACAGGCTCGGCGCCAACCAGCAGGTGCAGGAGCGTATCCACGAAGAGATCACTGGCAACAAAGCACAGACGCCGTTTACTGACTGCTTCATCAACGAGACGATGCGCTATTTCCCACCTATACCGTTCCTGACCCGCGAAGTGAGCACCGATGCAGTTCTGGACGGCTCGCCGCTGCGAGCCGGGCAACTTATCATGCTGTCCGTCGTCGGAGTGCACCAGCATCCCGAATTCTGGGAAAATCCGAGGACGTTCGATGCCAGCCGCAAGGAGTTCATCAACAACAGTTTCGACCGCCGAGCCTTCATTCCCTTCCTGACCGGACCGCGTATGTGCGGAGGCGCGCGCCTGGGCCGACTTGAGGTGGACCAGGCGGTTCGCGCGGTGGTGCGTCAATTCGCGTTCGCCCGCCTCGATGACATTATCCGCTTCGACTACGCGCTGGCGCTGCGCCCGGCGGCCGGCATGGCCGTCAACGTATCAAGGCGCTGATCGGCTTTGCCCCGCCTCGCCAGGCATGTCGCGCCAAAGTTGACGGATCAAGCCTCCGAACTGTCTTGCGATAATCGACTTTACCGATGCGTCGTTGCTGTAGCGGCCATTGGGAGCGGCGGCGTCATTGCGCAGATTGCGGGCTGGAAACCAGTTTCGCATTGTCGCCTTCACATTGTCGTGGGGACTGGCGACAAAGTCCTCGTAGGCCACATGAGCAACCCTCGTCACGTCAATGGTCGAAAGGTAACTCCGCCACTTTGCCTCGGAGTCCGCGATATGTCGCACGGTGTCGATAACCGCTTTCTGACTTATCGTTCTCAACATAGGCACACCAGGCAGCGTTTCGCAGCCATCGAATGGCTGACCGGTATGCAGCATCGAAAGCAGGCTGACCGTCTGATCGACCTTGTTCCGGCGGGACAGGAATACATAGAAGGAGCTTGCATCGTCCTCACCGATCGAGCGCCGGGCGAAGTCAAGATTGCCGAAGAATAGCTTGGCCGCGAACACGCCGTCGACCGAGCGCCGCATCAGAAGATGCTTTCCGTAGGAAGACGCCGAGCGATCGAGCGCCGGGACGTCGAATGTGTCGTCTCCAGCCCAGCGCCGCATGAGCGGTATCGCGAATTGCCACTGGAAATATTCGGTCGGCAAGCCAAATCCGAAATCCCGCATGACCTGGCAATAGGTGTGACCAGCCGTTCTTGGCGTGGTGCACACCAGGATTCTGTACGGGTTTCCAGTCGCTCCCTCGCGATCGAAATCAGCTGAGAGCAATCGGGTGTATGTTTCGTCGAAGTGCGATCCCGCCATGACCATACCGCTCACATTGCGGACAGAAACCCGAAGATCAGGAAAGCCTGATCGGGCGTCATCAGCGACGGCGGATCGCCGGCATCGATGTTGTCGACAATGCAAAGACCGGGTCGCGCGGAGCGCACTCGCTCGAAGGCTTGCCTGTCGGCGAACCCGCTTCCAAGACCGTACAATAGCATGATCTGGGCGTCGAGCTTGGCGACCATGGGGAACAGGTCGTATTCGCGGCCGGTCATGGCCTCGAAATTCCCGGTCGCGGCCGAATCGTAGGCCAAACGAAACCCATCAGCCCCCGCGGCAATTCTGTTGTCGATAAAGCGGTCGAAAACCGGCGTCTCCACTCGCCCCATGCCTGGATTTGCCGCACGCAGATATTCCCTCGCCTGGGCACGTGTCTGGAATACAAGCGCTGCTTCGCGGATGGCCTCGGTTCGCAAAGCATCGACCTTGGCCCCACCAACGAGGGGAACATCGTTGAGGACAATCCTGTCGACGCGACCGCGGTTCGCGTAGAGGAAGAGAACGAGGATCAGCCCGCCCCATGACGTGCCGACGAAATGGTTCTCCTTACCGGAAAACTGACTGAGCGCGCGCAGGCACCTGGAATAGAGATCGATGTCGTAGCCGGAGCCGAGATAGGCGCTGCGCCCTCGTCCGAGCAGGTCGGGACAGATCACCAGGTAGCCATTGCGGCATAGGAAGGCCGCAAGGTAGTCGAAATCGGAGCCATTGCCGGCAAAGCCGTGCAAGCAGAACACGGTGCCGCGCGGTGGGCCGACCGGCTGCCAGATGCGTACGAACATCGAGGCGTAACGGTCACCGAGACGGATTAGGATTTCCTGCGTCAGCACCTCGCCTGGCGTAGTCTGTTCCATCACGCGTCCCGTTTGCGGACGGCGCGTTTCATTGCACCGCGGGCGTCGATGAAATCCCGCTTCCAGTAGACCGACTTATCGAGATTGAGCTGCTTCGCCTCCTTGATCAGCGGCAGGATGTGCGCGGACGAGCGCGTCGCCATCACCGTGGCGGCAATCGCGTTGCCGCCAGGATCGGGATTGAGCGGCCCCCTGTTTGCCACCCAAGTCTCGGCAATCTCGCGGCTGGTTACGATCCAGCCGACATAGGCGACGATGGCGTCGTCGATGGAACCGATGAGATGCGTCTGTTGCTCGATCTGGTAGCGCAACGACTTCACCATCTGCCCAAACTCATATCCATCGAAGGGCGGATAGTGCGCAATAAAATTGCAGACGAGCCCAAGAGAGACCGGGTTGAAAGGAACGCGGGTGAAAAGGAGATTGCTCATGCGGACTCAGGCGCTTCAAATGGTCGCGACAATATGATGTGTGGTCGGCTTCGGGCTAGTGGGCAAAAAGGGAGATCCCGAAAAATCACGGAGGCCACGGGACACCGCAATGCGCGGGCCTATAACACTAAACCGCTCGCTTCCCTCGCCTGCCGCCGTGCGCTTCCACGGCCTTTTCGACGGCGCGCTTCAGCTTGGCAGCACTTCAACCTGCATGGCCCGTAGCAGGTGGTGGCAGCGGCGATATCTACGACTGGGGTCCCAGCGGATCGGCGGCGACCTCGAAACCGCCGTTTCCAACAACATGACGGTCGGCTTCGAATATCGCTATTCCCAGTACGAGAAGGAATACTTCGCCTCCGGCGGCCTCTTCGAAGACACCCCGCGGATCCAGACGGTCCGCATCGACGCCAAGTACAAGTTCAACTAAGCAAAAAGGCCTCCAGCCAAAGCAGGAAGCCCGCCAAATGGCGGGCTTTTCTCTTTTGTAGGCTTGTCCTGCAGATCCGCGCCTGAACGTGAGCTACAATCCGGGCAGGTGAGCTCTGCTACCCCATCCCGCTACACGTGGCGCCAACCGCGAAGGCTATTGTCTAAAGGCCCGGCTGATCTGGTCCTGCAGCGGCTTGACCAGATAAGACATCACCGAGCGATCCTCGGTCTTGATGAAGGATTCCACCGGCATGCCGGGCACCAGCTTGACCTCGCCAAGCCGCGCGACCTCGGCGGCGGTCGTGGTGATACGCACCGTGTAATAGCTGACGCCGGTGCGCTGGTCGGTCGTGATGTCGGGCGAGGTTCGTTCGACCACGCCGTCGATTTGCGGTGTCGTGCGCTGGTTGAAGGCCGAAAAGCGCAGCGAAGCGGGTTGGCCGACCCACAGCTGGTCGATGTCGCTCGGCGCGATCTTGGCTTCCACCGCCAGACTGTCATTGTCGGGCACAACCTGCATGATCGTCTCGCCTGGCTTCACCACGCCGCCGATCGTATAGGCGATCGACTGCTGCACGACACCGTCCTGTGGCGCGCGGATGTCGACCCGCTTCAATTGATCCTCGGCGGCGACCTTGCGCTCCAGAAGTTCGCCCATCTGGCCGTCGACGTCGCGCAGGTCCTTGTTCACTTCGGTGCTGAGGTCGAGGTCGATCTGAATGATCTGCAGCTTGATCTCGGCGATGCGCCCCTGAGCCTGCGCCTGGGCCGCGATAAGCTGGCCACGTTCGCCATCGAGGCGCGTGGCCTCGCGCTCGGTCTGGGTCAGCCGATCGATGGAGATGAGCTTCTTGGCCCAAAGCGTTCGCACGGAAGCGAGCTCCTTCTGCACAAGCTCGATCTCCTTGCTCTTGGCCTGCGCCTGCGCGGTATCGCCGATGATCTCCTTCTCCAGTTGGGCGATGCGTTCCTCCAGCTGGCTCTTCTGGCCGGCGCGGGATGTGCGCCGCGTCTCGAAGTGCTGTTTTTCGCCAGACACCGCCTCGGCGACATCGGGATCGGCAACGCGGTCCAGAAGATCGTTCGGAAAGATGATGGCATCGCTGCCGCGGCGCTCCGAATCGAGGCGCGCCTTGCGCGCGGCGAGCTGGTCGAGCGCCTTGCTCACCACGCCAAGATTGGCTGCCGGCACGGTGCGGTCGAGGCGAAGCAAAAGGTCGCCGGCCTTCACACGATCGCCGTCCCGGACATCGATCTCTGCAACGATGCCGCCGGTGGAATGCTGTACGTCCTTGACATGGGAATTGACGACCAGGGAGCCGGCGGCGATCACCGCGCCGGCGATCTCGGTGACCGACGCCCAGCCACCGACGCCGCCGGCAAGCAGGATTACGATGCCGACGCCAAGCCGCGTATAGAAACGGATCGAGGCATGGGACGTGCCCGAAACGGTCATCAGTGCCCTCCCTCCGTTCCGTCGCTGAGAGCGCGCGGAGCGTTCTCGGCTGCCACTCTTAACGGCGGAGCGGTACCCGACACGGACCGCAGCGTCGGAAACATTTTGGCGAATACCTCGTCCTTCGGGCCGAAGGCGTGGATGCGTCCCTGGTTCATCGCCAGCACGAAATCGACGGCTGTCAGCACGTTCGGCCGATGGGCGACGATCACAACGATACCGCCGCGTTCGCGCACACCCAACATCGCCTTGATCAGGGCCTGCTCGCCATCCATGTCGAGGTTGGAATTCGGCTCATCCAAGACCACGAGGAAAGGATCGCGATAGAGCGCGCGGGCCAGCGCGATGCGCTGGCGCTGACCGGCTGAGAGCGCCTCGCCATGGTCGCCGATCTCGGTTTCGTAGCCTTCACGGAACCCGACGATCAGCTCGTGCGCCCCCGCCGCCTTCGCCGCGGCGATTATGGCGCCGGCATCGGCATCGGGCTCGAAGCGGGCGATGTTCTCCGCCACTGTCCCGGCAAATAGCTCCACGTCCTGCGGCAGATAGCCGATGTGGCGACCACGCTCTGACTGCGACCACTGATCGAGATCGGCGCCGTCCAACTTTATCCTGCCGATGACGGGAAGCCAGGCTCCGACAAGCGCGCGCACCAGCGTGGATTTGCCCGAGCCGCTCGATCCTATGATGCCGACGCCGTGGCCTGCCTCTATGGCGAAACTCGCGTCCTGAACCAGCAGCCGCTGGGTACCCGGCGCGGCGACCCCGACGTTGAGCATGCCGACATTCGCGCTCGGCGGCGGCAGCAGCAGCGGCTCGGTTTCAGCCGGCAACGCTGCCAACACCCTGTTCAGCCGCTGCCAGCCCTGGCGCGCGGTGACGAAGCCCTTCCAATTGGCGATCGCCAGATCGACCGGAGCCAGCGCGCGACCGCTGAGGATCGAGGCGGTGATGATGATGCCCGCCGTCGCCTGCCCCTCGATGACCAGCCAGGCGCCGAGGCCGAGCATCGACGACTGCAGCAGCATCCGCAGGACCTTCGATATTGCGCCAAAGCCGCCAGCGACATCGCTCACCTTGCGCTGCTCGGCGACGTATTCAAGGTTGGCGCCTTCCCACCGCGCGGCGAGCCCGCCTGCCATGCCCATCGCGGCAACGACCTCGGCGTTGCGGGTCCCAGCCGAGATCAGTCCATTGCGCCGAATACCGGTCAGAGTCCCGGATGAGACCGGCTTTCGCGTCAACCGCTCGGCAAGCACGGTCAGCGCAACCAGAATGATCGCACCGAACAGAGCCGTCACACCAAGCAGCCAGTGGAACATGAAGATGATGACCAAATAGAGCGGCAGCCACGGCAGGTCGAAAAGCGCGGTCGGCCCCATGCCGGACAGGAATGCACGCACGCTGTCGAGGTCGCGCATCGGCTGCAGGCTATCGCTCCCGCGGCCGCTCTTCAGCGGTAACTGCAGCATCGACGTATAGACACGGCGGCCCAGCGCCTCGTCCAGGGCCCCGCCAATGCGCACCAGCACTCGACCGCGCACGAAATCGAGAACGCCCTGCCCGCAATAGAGGACGAACAACAATATGGTTATACCCACCAGCGTCGGCAGGCTGCGGCTTGGCAGCACGCGGTCGTAGACCTCGAGCATGTAAAGCGAGCCGGTAAGCATCAAGATGTTGAGCACGCCGCTGAACAACCCAACCGCGAGGAAGGCCGACCGGCAGGAGCGAAGTGCCTCGGCGAGCTCGGAGCGCGCAGATTGCGCTCGCCGCCCTTTCGGTTTTGCCGGCCGCTTGCCGCCTACCGCCGTATCGGTTTGCCTGGTGATATCGCCGACGTTGCTGTCCGGTGTGGACAGGCGTGCGCGAAACAAGGCCAAGCCGCCGAAGCCCACGATCGCCACCCCGGCGAGCGTCTCCCCCAAAGATCGGTGCCGGTCTGGCGAAAGCCAGCCGGCGCCGCCAAAGAGGAGCAGCACAGCGCAAGCAACAAGGATCAGGCCGATGAACCTTACCTTTGCCTGCGCTGAACCAGATGCTGCCTTATTTACCATTGCCGAAGCGACACCGAACAAAGCATGGCGGTCAATTCACCTGGCGCTTCGCACTTCATGCGCGCCAACGCAGCATCAACCGCCGTCATTGGCGTAGACATGCAATATCGCCCCCTCGAAGGTCATGCCGGTGTTGTTGTAGAAATCGAGTTCCTGGTGGATCAGGTTTCCGGCAAGCTCGGGCCCTGCAGTGGCATTTTCATCCTCCAGCCCCACGTTCCAGGCTGCGCTGCTCGCCTTCACCGCGCTTCCACCGCCCCAATGCTCGAAATGAGAAGAGTTTGTCCCGCCGTTCTCCACCTGCAGCCAGTCGATCGCCTGGTCGAGATACTTGTGCGGGCTATTGGGGTCGGAGGCGTCGCCGATCGGATTTCCGGCCAGATAGTTGAGCCAGGTGGCCACCGTATCGCGAGCAAGGACAAAACGTGTGTCCTGCAGGTCCTTAGTGGATGCGTTGATCACCTTGAGCGCATCGGCGTAAGAGATGAAGAACGTGTCCTCACCGGGGCCGGTCACCCCGTCCTTGTTGTAGTCGCCGATCAGAAGACCTTTGGTGGCATCCGTATGCCCGTCGTTGTTGGAATCGACGGCGTAGAGCAATTCACCGGAGGCGAAGTTCGGGCCGGATTTATCGACGCCTGCGACGCCATCCCAGAACGACTTGCCGAGGTTGCTCCAGAAACCGGGAGTGCGCACGCCGGGGCCGTCGAATGATTGAACTGTCGCGGTATCGTTAGCGGACACGTCGTTGGTGGTATCGTCGTCGTGGGCATGCACCACGACCGTGTTGGTTCGAGTGTCGGCATTCGGAAGCAAGTTGAACGAGCTGTCGGCCGTGAAGACCCAGGTTTCGTTGCTGTCGACCTGATAGTCGTTGTCGAGATCGCCGGACACATAGTGAGTGCCATGCGAGCTGTTGGCCACGAAGCCGCTGAGCAGATTGATGTCGTCACCGGTGTTTCCCGGCGTGCCGTTGTCGTCGATGAGCGAGGTCAGCGTCAGCGGATCAAAGGCGCCGGCAGCGCTCGTGTTCGTTATCTCGTAGCGATAAGTGACGTTCTGCGCTCCGGACTGGACCGTTTCGGACGAGTGGAAGATGCCGTCATGATCGGCATCAACGGATTTTTCGATGGCGACCGACGGCGCGACGTCGTTGACGGTCACGGTCGCGGTGTCGTTGGCGGTCACGTCATTGGTGCTGTCGTCATCATGGGCGTGCACCACCACCGTGTTGACGATGCTGCCCGCGTTGTGGGCGTCGACGCCGACGGTGGCGCTGAACACCCATTTCTCGTCGCTGTCGACCAGGTAGTCGCCGTCGGTATCGCCGGAGACATAGTGCGTGCCATGGTCGGAGCCGGCGACGAAGCCGGCCAGCAGATCGATGTCGTCGCTGGTGTCGCCGGGCGTCGCATTGTCGTCAATCAGCGAGGTCAGCGTCAGCGGGTCGAAGGCGCCGGCAGCGCTCGTGTTGGTCACCTCATAGGTGTAGGTGATATCGGCAGCCGAACCCTCATTGATCGAGGTCGGGTCGGCCGTCTTCTCGATGGCGATCGACGGTGCGACGTCGTTGACGGTCACGGTCGCGGTGTCGTTGGCCGACACGTCATTGGTGCTGTCGTCGTCATGGGCGTGCACCACCACCGTATTGACGATGCTGTCGCCCGCATTGTGGGCACCGATATTGACGTCCGCCGTAAATATCCAAGTCTCGTCACTGTCGACGAGGTAGTCATTGTCGGTGTCTCCAGACACATAGTGAGTGCCATGCGAGGAGTTGGCGACAAAGCCGGCCAGCAGGTCGATGTCGTCGCTGGTGTCGCCGGGCGTTGCATTGTCGTCGGTCAGAGAGGTCAGCGTCAGTGGATCGGCAGCTCCATCTACGCTCGTGTTGGTCACCTCATAGGTGTAGGTGACGTCGGTGGCCGAGCCTTCGTTGATCGAGGTCGGATCGGCCGTCTTCTCGACCGAAACCGCAGGAGCGTGGTCCACACTCGCGTTAGTGATAACGCCCCATTCCTCGAATCCGCCGTCCGATTCGCTGGGATTGCCGAACGCCGAATAGAGGTAAACATAGGCACCGTTGGCGCCGGTAAAGTAGCTAGTGGGGATATAGACAAAGAGATCGCCTTGTCCGCTGCCTGCCGGGGCGTCCTTGCCGGCATCCAATTGAACGGTCACATCACCATCGGTGAAATTTCCATCCATGTTATAGAGTAGTTGCTGACTCTGCAGCGTCGAGAGACTTGTAATGCTCGGATCCGACGCGGAGTAGATCTGCAGCGAATTCAGCGACAGCAACGATCCCGAAGTGCTGTTCGGCTCGTTGGCGTCGAGCTTGAAGACGTAGTAGTCGTGGCCATCCACAGTCACGACCTGCATATCGCTCAGCAGAAGCGCGTTGGTGTGCTCCTGTTGTTTGTCATCCAGCGGGAGCGGGGTGCCGTCTGTGTTGAAGCCACTCTCGGTTCCATTCGCGCCAAGCACCAGGAAAGAATTATAATTGCCTGTGCCGGCGTCCCCTTGTTGCTCGGCAGCAAAAATGGTGCCGTCGGTCAACGTCTGCGAAGTCGTCGCACCGGTCAGATCAACTACTGTGGCCATTGAACTTCCTCCACGGGCGCACACGCCCCTATTGGCCGCGCAAGGCGGCGAATTACCCCATGCCAAAGGCGCCGAGATCGGCGCCCGAATTCAGTGAGGAGGATCAGCTTGGCGTCCGGCAAGCCGCGCCCACCGGCTCCGGCCTGCGAGCAGCAGATGGCGGCTCACGACGGCTGGCGATCCGATGATGACGGCTAATGCGGCATGGATGCCGCGCTGCACTTCCCCTGCCCCAGTAGCGCGTTACTCGTTGTTGCCGGTCACGAGATTGTTCACGCCACTCTATATTAGGATATTATTAACTCTACCGCAGCGTGCGTCAACGGGCAATTGGATGAAGAGTTAATGACAAAGGCCAAACTTGCGCGTGAACACGCGCCAATCAGAATAAAGAATACTTTGCTCTATTCTTAGGTCTTATTTCATGAGGGACCTTTGCGCCATCCCCATCAGACCTCGGGCGCGCCGGCCTTCGGTGTCCCCATTCCCCAACGGCGCTATCCCCGAGGCTCTCAGACCACCTTCTTCTTGCCTCGCCTGCCGCCATGCGCTTCCACGGCCTTCTCGACGGCGCGCTTCAATTCGTCCTTGATCTCGACCGTCTCGGCCATCAACGCCTCAATCTTGAGGAATTCGAGCACGCGGTATTTCGAGACATTCGGCCGGATCAGAATGTCCGGCGGGTGCTGCCTGAGCTTGTTGGCGATGATCGACTGCATCATCAGCTGGGTGGCGCCATACATCAGGTCGACGGTGGTCGGGTGCCTGCGCTCGGCCTCGCTCGGCGCGCCGACGACATCGACGGCGATGATGATGTCGGCGTCCTTCTCGATGAGGTCGAAAGGCACGGGGTTGTAGATACCGCCGTCGATCAGCACGCGGCCTTCGCGCGTCACCGGGCGGAAGACCGCCGGGATGGCCGCCGAAGCGGCAAGCGCCGAATGCAGGTCGCCTTCGGCGAACACCGCAAGGCTATGGCCGAAATAGTCGGTCGCGGTGACCTTGAGCGGGATCTTCAGCGCCTCGAACGTCTGCGGGATCGCCTCGGGCAGGAAAGCCTTCAGGATGCGCTCGATGTTGAACTGGCTGACGCGGATGCCGCCCTGCATGGCCTCGGCGATCGTGCCCGGCCGCGAGCGCCACATGCGCGCCGCCACTTCGGCCCGGCTGCCGAGAATCGACCGGGCATAATCGTGGATCTCGGCACCCGTCATGCCCGACGCCATGCCGGCGCCCATGATGGCGCCGATCGACGAACCGGCAATCGCCGCCGGCTTGATGCCAAGCTCGTCGAGGGCCTCCACGATATGGATATGCGCGAGACCGCGCGCGCCGCCGCCGCCGAAGGCCACCCCGAAGGTCGGGCTCATCCCTTGCCGCCTCCCGCCACCTGCACCAGCGGCGGCCCGATGACCATCACCGCGGGGTCGGTCGACAGGAGCTTCTTCGCCTCCGCCTTGACGTCGGCCAGCGTCACCGCGTTGATGAGAGCCGCGCGCCGCTTGATGTAATCGATGCCGAGATTGTCGATCTGCAGCTCCACCAGCGTCGCGGCGATGGAGTTGGACGAATCCAGATTGTTGATGGCGTAGGCGCCGACCATGTATTTCTTGATCGCCGCGAGTTCCTCCTCGGTGGGACCGTTCTCGGCCATGTCCTTCACCACCTGGCGCACGATCGAAAGCGTCTCGGCGGCGCGGTCGGAACGCGTCGCCGTCGTCACCAGCAGCGCATTGGAATGCTCGTGATCGACGAGATCGGAGCTGACGCTATAGGCAAGGCCGCGCTTCTCGCGTACCTGCTCGTACAGATGCGAGGTAAATGTCGAGCCGCCGAGAATCTCGTTCATCAGCACGGCGGCGTAGAAATCGGGATCGCTCCGCTTCACGCCCGGCCAGGCAAGCTGCAGGGAGGTCTGCGGCAGGTCGTAATTCACTTCGAGCTGCTGGCCGAGCTTGGGCGCGACATCGGCAACCGACGCCAGCGTCTGCTTGTCCGGCAGATCGCCGAACACCTCGTCGAGCCTGCCGCTCAACGTGGCGGCGTCGATATCTCCGACCACCGCCACATGCAGGCCGCCGCGGGCGAAATTCGCCTTGTGGAAGGCCTTGAGATCGTCAGTGGTGATGGCGGCGAGGCTGTCTTTGTTGCCCTCGTCCGGCCGCGCGTAGGGGTGCTGGCCATAGATCGCGCGCAGCCAGCGCTGCTGGGCGATCGTATTGGGGTCCCGCTCGTTGGCGAGGATGCCGGAGAGTATCTGGGCGCGGATGCGGTCGATCGGCGCCTGGTCGAAGCGCGGGCTGTTCACCGCCAGTTTCAGCAGGCCAAAAGCCTCGTCCTTCTGGTCGGACAGCATGCGCATCGAGCCATAGGTGCCATCGCGCGCCGCCTGAAAACTCATCTCGGCGCCGGCATCGTCGAGCTTCAGCTGGAAGGCCTCGCTGTCGAGGTCGGCGGCGCCCTCGTCGAACAGGCCGGTCATCAGGTTGACCAGGCCTTCCTTGCCGGCGGGGTCCTGCGCCGTGCCGCCGTCGAAGACGAAACGGATCGCAACCAGCGGGATCGAATGGTCTTCGACCAGCCAAGCGGTGACGCCCTTCTTCGACTTCACCTCCTGGATATTCACTTCGGCGCGCGCGGCAAGCACGGGCAAAAGCAGGAAGAACAGGGCGAAGCAAAGGGTGGCAATGGCGCGATAAACGCGCCCCCCTTCTCCCCTTGTGGGAGAAGGTGTCGCCGAAGGCGACGGATGAGGGGTGTTGGACGGAGTGCGACCCCGGTGACTGCCGGTTCTCAATGTCCGGCGGAATAGGTCGCGTTTCTTCCAGCACCCCTCATCCGTCTCGGCGCTGCGCGCCGATCCACCTTCTCCCACAAGGGGAGAAGGAAAGGTGCTCATACGGTCAAGAACCATGCTCATCATCAATTCCCCGCCTGCTGTTGCGGCAAGAGATAGCCGGTGGTGGAGCGATCGAGCACAAGATAGCGGGCGGCGACCGCCTTGACCTCATCGGCGGTCACCTTGCGGATGCGGTCCGGCCATTCCTGGACGTCCTTGACGTTGCCGCCCGTGGCAAGGGTCGAGCCATACATGTTGGCCATGTCGTCCTGCTTGTCGCGCGCAAAGATCATGGAGCGCACATAGCGCGTCTTGGCCCGATCCAGTTCATCGTCGCTCACGCCGTCCTTGACGATGCGGGCGATCTCGGCATCGACCGCCGCCTCGACATCGGCAAGCCTGGCGTCGCCACGCGGGGCGCCATAGACGGTGAAGTTGGTGGCGTCGAGCATGGTGCCCTGGAAATAGGCGCCGGCCTCGGAGGCGATGCCCTGTTTGACGACGAGTTGCTGGTACAACCTGCTGCGGTTGTCGCCGCCGATGATCTCGGCAAGCAGGTCGAGCGCCTCGGCTTCACCGGCCTTGGCCGTATGGTAGGACGGCACGACCCATTGTGTGGAGAAGCTCGGCACCGACACACGCGCGTCGGTGAGCGTCACCGTGCGCTTCGTGTTCTGCTCCGGTTCCACGGGGCGGATGCGCGGCCGCAGGTCCGGGCCGCGAGCGACCTTGCCGTAGGTGCGCTCGGCCATCGCCTTCACCGCGCCGGGTTCGACGTCGCCGGCCACCACCAGCACGGCGTTGTTCGGCCGGTAGTAGGCGTCGTAGAAGGCTTTCGCGTCCGGGCGGTTCAACTGCTCCATTTCCTGCATCCAGCCGATCACTGGAATGCGGTATGGCTGGTTCTGCCAGAGCGTCGCGTCGACCTCCTCGTCGAGCACCGCCTGCGGATTGCTGTCGATGCGCGAGCGACGTTCCTCCAAGATCACGTCGCGCTCGGTCTTGATGACATCGTCGGTCAGGATGAGGTTGCGCATGCGATCGGCCTCGAAGCCCATCATCTGTTCAAGCGCCGAAGGCGGCACCGTCTCGTGGAAGGCGGTGTAGTCGTAGGAGGTGAAGGCGTTGTTGGAGCCGCCGATCTCGGACACGGCGCGGTCGAACTCGCCGGCGGCGTGGTTGGTCGTGGCCTTGAACATCAGGTGCTCGAAGAAATGCGCGATGCCGGATTTGCCGGGCGGCTCGTCGGCGCTGCCGATCTTGTACCAGACCATGTGCGTGACGATCGGGGCGCGGTGGTCGGGGATGACGACCACTTCCATGCCGTTGTCGAGCAGGAAATCCTTGGCCTCAC
The DNA here is from genome assembly GCF_057784215.1 of Mesorhizobium sp. CNPSo 4661. Taxonomy (NCBI): domain Bacteria; kingdom Pseudomonadati; phylum Pseudomonadota; class Alphaproteobacteria; order Hyphomicrobiales; family Phyllobacteriaceae; genus Mesorhizobium; species Mesorhizobium sp. CNPSo 4661. The sequence continues at coordinate 241,756 of NZ_JBWGIO010000003.1, forward strand.
CGTCGTCGGCCGCGCGGGCCGTGGCCGCGGCGAGCGCCAGCGTGCCGACAAGAAGCGCCGCTCGCAGCCCAATCCCCGTTGGTGTCATCAAGATCTCCGGTTCCGGTTGCGCGACGATAGGCAAGGTTCACCGGCGAGGCAAAGTGAATTGTTCGGCATTTTCGAGGCGAGGCTAGTTCGCCTCGACGAAGCGTATGACCGTTTCGCCGTAATTGCGCTCGTCCATCACGGAAAAACCGGCGCCCGGCTCGAACGGCGCCGAGGCAGCTTCCTCGACGACGCAGAGCGCGCCAGGCAGAAGCCAGCCGCCGGCTTTGGCCGAGCGCAGCGCGCGCTCGCCGAGTCCTTTGCCATAGGGTGGATCGGCAAAGACCAGGCCGAAGGGCGAGATCGTGCCGGTTTCGCCGAGATGCGTGGCGTCCCGGCGGAAGATCTTGGTGCGGCCGGTGAGGCCATAGGCCTCGACGTTCTCGCGGATCAGGCCTCGCCCTTCCGTCGATTCCTCGATGAAGACGCAGTAGGAGGCACCGCGCGACAGCGCCTCAAGTCCGAGCGCGCCGGTGCCCGCGAAGAGGTCGAGCACGCGGCCGCCTTCGAGCTTTTCAGCGTAACGATGCGCCAGGACGTTGAACACCGCCTCGCGGGTGCGGTCGGTTGTCGGGCGGATGGCATTGCTTTTCGGCGTCGCCAGCGGACGCCCGCGGAACTCACCGCCGACGATCCGCATCGCCACCCCTCTTCGGACCGCGCGGCCTGTCGCCGCCATCGCCTTCGGGACGCTCGCCGCGGGGCTTGCCGAACGGCTTTGCGCCCGGCCTGCCCTTGCCGCCGGGCTTGTAGGATGCCTTGCGCGCCTTTGCCTCGGCGGCCTTGGCAGCATCGGCTTCCGCCCTGCCCTTGCCGATCGGCCGGGCGCCCGGCGCCATCCAGACATTGGCCTTGCGCTGGCCCGGCGGTTCGATCGGCCGCTGCTCACGCTCGGATTTCTTCCCGCCGAAACGGGGCTTGTCGCCAAAGCCACCACGCGGCTTGTCGCCGAAACCGCGGTCGAATTTCGGGCCGCGCTCGCCAAGCGCCCTTTCCGGTTTCGTCGAGAGCTTGCTCAGCGCCTCGTCGCGGCTGTCTTCGCGGCGCTTGCGAGCCTTGATCAGACCACCCTCGCCGATTGGCCGGCGGTCGCCGTCGCGTGTGAATTTCGGCCGGTCGGCCTCTTCACGGCGGGGGCCGCCACCGCGCACCGGCTTGTTGGAAAACGGCTTCTGGATCTCGGCATCGAAATTGGCGCCGGATTCCTCGATCAGCCGTTCGCCGAGCTGTTCGCGCAGCACACGGCCCTTGATCTCCAGCACATGACCCTCGGGAAGATCCTCGAGCTGGAACGGCCCGTAGGAGATGCGGATCAGCCGCGTCACGTCGAGACCAAGCGCGCCGAGGATGTTCTTCACCTCGCGGTTCTTGCCTTCACGCAAGCCGAGCGTCAGCCACGCATTGGTGCCCTGCTCGCGGTCGAGCGAGGCCTCGATCGACCCGTAGAAGACACCGTCGACTGCGATGCCTTCGCGCAAGCCGGCAAGCGCGCTCTCCTCGACCTTGCCATGGACGCGCGCGCGGTAGCGCCGCAGCCAGCCGGTGGCCGGCAATTCGAGCACGCGCGACAGCCCGCCGTCATTGGTCAAAAGCAACAGGCCCTCGGTGTTGATGTCGAGCCGGCCGATGGTCATCAGCCGAGGCAGGTCGGCCGGCAGCACGTCGAAAACGGTCTTGCGGCCTTCAGGATCGCGGTTGGTGGTGACGACGCCCGCCGGCTTGTGGAACAGGAACAGCCGCGTGCGCTCGATCGGCGGGATTTCCGTGCCGTCGAGATGGATGATGTCGTTGGCGCTGACGTTGAAGGCCGGTGAGACCAGCACCTTGCCGTTGACCTTGACGCGGCCGGCCGCGATCAGTTCCTCGGCGTCGCGGCGCGAGGCGATGCCGGCGCGCGCCAACCGCTTGGCGATGCGCTCGCCGCTTTCCGGCGCGGCTTCCGAGGGACGCGGCCTTGGCTTGAAGCCGCCTTCCGGTTTTCCGCCAGCCTCGCGTGGACGGTCGCTGAAGTCTCGCTTCGGCCGGTCGGCGAAATCGCGCTTGGGGCGGTCGAAACGTCGCTCGCCCCGCTCGCCTTCGGCCGCCGCCGGCCGGTCGCCACGCGGTGCGTCAGGCTTGCCGCCCTCACGCCTCTCGAAAGGCTTGCCGTCGCGCGGCGGAGTTTTGCGGAACGGCCGGTCACCACGCTCCCCGCCTTCACCCATTTCACGCGGCTTGTAGCTGCGCTTGAAATCGCGGGCCGGGCGCTCGCCTTCGGCCGCCGCCGGCCTGGCGCCACGCGGTGTGTAGGGCTTGCGGCCATCGCGCTTCTCGAAGGGCTTGCCTTCGGGGCGCGGGCCTTTGCGGAACGGCCTTTCGGCGCGCTCCGCGCCCTCACCCGCTTCGCGCGGCTTGTAGCTGCGCTTGAAATCGCGGCCCGGGCGCTCGCCTTCGGCCGCCACCGGTCGCTCACGCTTGGCGAACGGCTTCTTGGCACCGTAGGCCGGTTTTCCGTCACGCCCGCCCGTCGGTCTGGAGCCACCCTTGCGTGGCCCGCGTGGAGATTTCTTGTCGTCGTCCATTACATTGCTCGTCTTCGCCTGCTACAGCGCCGCGCGTCCTTGCGGACGCCTAACGCAGGCAGTGTCATCTTGATTTTGCGCATCCAGCGGCGCGGCAAAAACCGATTCCGGTTTTCAGGGTCTCGCGCTAGATAACAGGATCACTCCCGGGTGGCGAGAAGTAATCGGAATGGAAACCGCTTGAAACGACCGGATTTCATGGCCCTGGCGCTTGAAGAGGCCGCGGCGGCCGCCAGCCGCGGCGAAGTGCCGGTCGGCGCTGTGATCGCCAATGGCGGCACGGTGGTCGCAAAAGCCGGCAACCGCACGCGCGAGCTCTCGGACCCGACCGCGCATGCCGAGATGCTGGCGATCCGCGAGGCCTGCCGGAAGCTCGCCAGCGAACGTCTCACCGGCCATGATCTCTACGTGACGCTGGAGCCCTGCGCGATGTGCGCCGGCGCGATCTCCTTCGCCCGGCTGCGGCGGCTCTATTTCGGCGCCGCCGACGAGAAAGGCGGCGCGGTGGTCAACGGCGTGCGCTTCTTCGCCTCACCCACCTGCCACCATACGCCGGACGTCTACCCGGGGATCGGAGAGAGCGATGCCGCCCTCATCCTGAAGGATTTCTTTCGGGAGAGACGGGGTGGTGAATGGTGAATGGTGAATGGTGGGCACGCAGTTGGTAGTCAGTAGTCAATAGTGAGTAGTCAGTAGAGCTATTCACTATTCACTATTCACTATTCACTATTCACAGACCCAACCAGTCGAACCAGCCGCCCTTCTTGCCTTCGGCCTGCGCCTTGAGGCGGCGCTCTTTCTTGTATTCGTCCTCGCCGAGCTCGTTCTGCGGCGCGGTGTCGGCAGCCTGGCGATAGGCGAGCGGCGGCTCGCTCAGATATTTGCGGGTAGTCGGATCGCCCTGCTTCTGTTCGGCGAGCCGGCGCTGAACCTCATTGCGACGCGTAACGCTGGAATCATCCGGTGACCAGCGCGGGGGGTGGCTGGATCCAGATTCCGCCATCGCTTTCTTTACTGCCTCGGGATCGGTCTGCACGTCCTCGACCGCTTCAGGCTGATAGTTGGGATCGTTCTGATGCGTGGTGGCGTCGGCGCGAATGCGGGCGCGGCGCGCCTCAGGCGATTCGGGCCAGTCGGCGCTCGCCGTCTCGATGCTCTGCTGCGGCGGCGGCAGGTTTGCCTTCTGCCCGGGCGCGGGCTTCACCAGATCAGGACGCGGCTTGTAGTCGATCGGATCCTTGTGCTTCGGCGTGATCGCAGCAGCGCCGGAAACATCGTCCAAGAGCTGCGCGGCTGCCGTCTTGTCGGTTCCATAGGTGGGCGAGCTCATGCAGCCCGACAGAGCGATGGCCGATACCACAAGCGGCGCCACCAGCGCGGCGCGCGCAAACATTCTGTCGGTCATGCCAAAAAGTCCCACTCTAACAGCCTTTCGGTCGCCACCGGCCAAGGGCACGGTCCCCTGCTTCCCCGCACTTGCGACGGAAATCCGGCGACAATTTGTCTGCCGGAGTGTCGCGTGTTTACCTCAACCACTTGTTAAGGGCAACGCACGGGCAGTTTCAGGCCGCCCAGCGTGGCATTTTGTGCACTTATTTAACGTGGTGCATGTCGTCGTCCCAAACCGTTTCACACTTTTGGGCGACATGCATTTATTTGATTTGGTGCATGTCGTCGTCCCAAAACCGTTTCACACTTTTGGGCGACATGCACCTACAGCCGCCCAAGAGCCTTCAGCTCATGCAACACGGCGGCGTCGCGGGCCGACACATCCGGGAATTCCCGATCTTGCCCGACATCGGCGGTGTAGCGCCAGGAGCGCGCGCATTTTACCAGGCCGCGATCCTCGGCCTTCTCCACCACCACCGCCACACCCTTGACGTCGTCGAGCGTGAAGGCGCCTTCCGGGGCCTTGCCGTGCTTGACGACGAGATCGCTGGTGATCGCCATCTCGGCCATGTCGACATCGGCGATCGCGGCTTCCAGCGCCGCGTCGTCGAGCGTCACCACCGGCACCGCCTCGAGCGAAGAGCCGATCAGCTTCTCGGCGCGCGCGATCTCCAGCGCGCCGGTGACGACGCGGCGAACCTGCCTCACCTTGCGCCATTTCTCGGCCAGCGCCTCGTTGCGCCAGTTCTGCGGGATCGCCGGGAACTGGTCGAGATGCACCGAGACGGCGTCCGGATGGCGGTCGAGCCATGCTTCCTCTGTGGTGAAGGGCAGCATCGGCGCCAGCCACTTCACCAGACATTCGAAGAGATGGCGCACCACCTGCACGGCCGCCCTGCGGCGCAAGCTCGACGGTCCGTCGCAGTAAAGCGCGTCCTTGCGGATGTCGAAATAGAAGGCCGAAAGCTCCACCACCATGAAGTCGAGCAGCGTGCGGGTGATGCGCTTGAACTCGAAAGCGTCATAGCCCTGGCGCACCACTTCGTCCAACTCTGACAGCCGGTGCAGCATCAGCCGCTCCAGTTCCGGCATCGTCTCGACCGGCACGTCCTGGCCGTCGTCATGGGCGAGCGTGCCCAGCATCCAGCGGATGGTGTTCCTGAGCTTGCGGTAGGCGTCGATATTGGTCTGCAGCACGTTCTTGCCGAGCCGCTGGTCTTCCCAATAATCGGTCGTCACCACCCAGAGCCGCAGGATATCGGCGCCGGACTGCTTGATGACGTCCTGCGGCACAACGGTGTTGCCGAGCGACTTCGACATCTTGCGGCCTTCCTCGTCCATGGTGAAGCCATGGGTGATGACCGTGTCGTAGGGCGCCCTGCCCCTGGTGCCGCAGCTTTCGAGCAGCGAGGAGTGGAACCAGCCGCGATGCTGGTCCGAGCCTTCGAGATAGACGTCGGCCGGCCATTTAAGGTCGGGACGGTCCTCCAGCGTGAAGACATGCGTCGAACCGGAATCGAACCAGACGTCGAGGATGTCCATCACCTGGTGCCATTTCGAGGCGTCGTGATTGCCGAGGAAACGTTCCTTGGCGCCGTCAGCGAACCAGGCGTCGGCGCCTTCTTTCTCGAACGCCTCCATGATGCGCTGATTGACGGCCTCGTCCTTCAGCACATTGCCGTCCTCGTCGGCGAAGACGGCGATCGGCACGCCCCAGGCGCGCTGGCGCGACAGCACCCAGTCGGGGCGCTCCTCGATCATGGCGCGGATGCGGTTCTGGCCGGCCGCCGGCACGAAGCGGGTGTCGTCGATCGCCTTCAGCGCGCGGCTGCGCAGCGTCGTGCCGTCGCCGAGGTCCTTGTCCATATAGACGAACCATTGCGGCGTGTTGCGGAAGATGATCGGCTTCTTCGAGCGCCAGGAATGTGGGTAGCTGTGCTTCAACCGGCCGCGTGCGAAGAGCGCGTTGCGCTTGATCAACTCGTCGATGACCGCCTGGTTGGCGTTGCCCTTCTTGCCGTTGTCGTCGATGACGCGCGCCGCACCGCCCTCGCGGTCCGGGCCGAAGCCCGGTGCGTCCTTGGTGAAGAAGCCGGCATCGTCGACCGGGAACGGGATCGCCGTGTCGATACCGCCGCGCTTGAGCAGTTCGGCCACCGCGTCCATCCAGGCGTCGAAGTCCTCGCGGCCGTGGCTGGGGGCGGTGTGGACGAAGCCGGTGCCGGCATCGTCGGTGACGTGCTCGCCGGCGATCATCGGCACCGGGTACTCATAGCCGCCGCCAAGCCCCTTGAACGGATGCGAAAGCGTAAGGCTTGCAAGCTGTTCGGCCGAGACGCTGTTAAGCCGGTTCAAGGTGATCTTGGCCTTGGCCGCGCTCTCCCCGGCGAGCGCGTCGGCAAAGATCAGCTTCTCGCCGGGCTGCGGGCCGAAGGCGTTCTCGGCCGCCGTCACCTCATAGAGGCCATAGGCGACGCGGGGCGAATAGCTCACGGCGCGGTTGCCGGGGATGGTCCAGGGCGTGGTCGTCCAGATGACGACATGCGCCTCGACGAGGTCTAGCGCGGCTCCGTCCAACGCCGGCGCGGCGCCGGCGACGGGCTGGGCGAGGCTCGCGACAGGGAACTTCACCCAGATTGTGTCGCTCTCGTAGTCTTGGTACTCGACCTCGGCCTCGGCGAGCGCGGTACGCTCGACCACGCTCCACATCACGGGCTTCGAGCCGCGGTAGAGCTGGCCGGACATGGCGAACTTCAACAGTTCGCCGGCGATGCGCGACTCGGCATGGTAGGCCATCGTCGTATAGGGATTGTCGAAATCGCCGATGACGCCGAGGCGCTGGAACTCGCCGCCCTGAACCTTGATCCAATGCTGGGCGAAGTCGCGGCATTCCCTGCGGAACTCGTTGACCGGCACCTCGTCCTTGTTCTTGCCCTTGGCGCGGTACTGCTCCTCGATCTTCCATTCGATCGGCAGGCCGTGGCAGTCCCAACCCGGCACGTAGTTGGCGTCATAGCCGCGCATCTGGAAGGAGCGGTTGATGACGTCCTTGAGGATCTTGTTCAGCGCATGGCCGATATGGATGTTGCCGTTGGCGTAGGGCGGGCCGTCATGCAGCACGAATTTCTCGCGGCCGGCGGCCTCCTCCCGCAGCTTTTTGTAAAGCTCCATGTCCTGCCAGCGTTTGACCAGGCCAGGCTCCTTCTCGGGCAGGCCGGCGCGCATCGGGAAGTCCGTCTGCGGCAAATAAAGCGTCTTGGAATAGTCGATCGTTTCAACAGTGTCGGTCATTGATCTGCCATCTGCGTTGCCCGGCGGCGGAAAGCCCGGGCGTTGAGTCTTAGCTGACGCATATCGCTTTCCCAAAACCGGAGCCCACTTTTGGGCGATATGCGTTGATTTTCTTGAAAAAGCGCGAGGGGCGCGCGCGAAAACTCCCGGCGGCTCCAGCGGCGCTCAGGCCGCCCGGAACACCGGGCCCGTAATTCGTATCGCGATCGCGAAAAGGCGCGAAAAGCTCGTCATGGCGTGGCTTTTAGCGGATGGCGCGGCAGGAATAAAGCGCGGATTTCAAGGCATGAAGCCGCTTTCACGGCCTACATGGTGAAATTGAAGCGGTAAGTGGTCGAGACACCGAAGGTCCACTGGTTGCGATCGCCGCGTTCCTTGACCAGGCTGGAATCGGCGGCCGGCCCCATCAGGCGCGAATATTCGGTAAAGACGCTCGCCGTCATCGGCTCGGTCACTTTCCAGGTGATCGCGCCGCCGAGGCCCGTCGACTTCAGCCCGCCGCCCGGATGGTATTCGCTCAAGCCCGAGGCAGCCGCTTCCTTGGCGTTGACGCCGTAATAGGCGTCGAAATAGTCGGACGATGCGAAGGAAACGCGCGGACCACCGGAAATGCGCACGGTCGGCGTGATGTCGTAGAAGGCGTCCGCGGCGATGTCCGCGACGAAGCCGTTATGGGCACGAATGCCGTGCCTGAGTTCCGCCCGCGCCCTCAGCCAGTCCAGCGGATAGAATTCGAAGAAGCCGCCCGCCTCACCGCCCCAGCGCACGGGATCGAGGCCCTTGAGCTCGTCCTTGCTCTCGCGCGAGAAGATGAACTTGCCGGTCAAGCCGGCGCGAACGGAACCGTCATCGATCAGCGCCAGCGAGATGTTGTCGTTGCGCGAGGTGAAGCGCGCCTCCGGACCGACCTTGCCGAGCGAGATGATCGGCTGGGCGCTCAGCATGTATTTCTTGCCGCCCTCGAAATTCGGCGCGACAAGCGCCGTGGCGCCGAGCGTCAGGTACCAGTCGCCGGATATCCAGCTGCCTTCGCCCGCCTGGGCGACAGGTGCACTGAGCAGGCCCATGGCGACGGCCAGCGGAATCGTCCCGACAATACGCATCGTCACCCCTTACGCGAAACGCGCCGGCAGCACCACCTGCCAGCGCTCAAGCCATGCCGTGCGTCCGGTAAAATTTGACTTAAAATCGTAACATCGAAACCGACCGGCAGGCCAACTAGCCCACACGCCGGTTGCGGCGGAACGTCTCTATCAGATCGCAAGCCGCTTCCAGCCCGCCGGTAAGCTGGTTCGATGCGCCGTAGGCAAGAGCCGCCTCGCGCCATCGGCCCCGAATCGCCGGATCGCCGGCCTTCAGGATTGCCTGCCGCCAAATTTCGGGATCGTCGCGACTGGCTACGACCAGTCCCGCCCCGCTGGCTTCGACATATTTTGCATATCCGCAGGCGGCCGATGCGATGACCGGCAGGCCATTTGCGAGTGCCTCGAGGATCACCGTGCCGGTATTTTCCAGGCGAGCCGGATGCAGCATGAAATCGCTCGCAACCACAATCGCCGGGATGTCTTCCTGGATGCCCAGCAGGGTAACCCGTTCCGATATGCCGGATTTGGCAATCAGGGCGCGAAGCCGCGTTTCTTCTTCGCCGTTCTTGCGAAAACCGGCGACCAGCCAATGGATGTTCGAGACCGATTGAAGAGCCTTTGCCGCCCGGTCAAGACCCTTCACCTTCAATTTGTTGGCGATGGTCAAGGCTATGGTGGCCTCACGAGGAAGCCCGAAACGATCGCGGATTTCATTACGGTCGCCGGTCAACAGCTCCGGTCGGCGCCGTTTCGGGTCGAGCGTCGGCCCGACCACGTGAATGCGGGATTCCTCGGTTCGCCAGAAGCCGCGGTAAAGCGCTGCCTGCTGTTCGCTGAGCGCAATGATCTGCGCGGCGTTACCGGGGGCAAAGATCATCGATTCGAGGTTCTGCTGGCGCATGAAGCGCGGAGAGAACGGCCGCCACCACCCGAGCTTCGACACAAAATAGGGCGGGTCGCCGGCATAGTAGATGTCGAGGCCGGCCATCTTGTTGAAACCGACCACGCAGTCGAAGTCGCGCCTGGCCGCCAGCAAGGTCCTTCCCAGCGCATATTCGGTGCCCGGGTTCGAGAGAACCCGTGCCGGATGGACTTTTATCGTGGCCGAACTCTCGACGTGACCGACCTGACGGGTCGTCAGGATCGTCACGTTATGGCCACGTTCGACCAGTCGGTCGCTGATGTTGAGACAATCCCTTTGCAGCCCCCCGTTCATGAAGAGGGCAGAGATTGCGCAGCAGATTCTCATTTCATTTTCCGGAGCGCCGCCTTACCCCCCAAGATCGACGGAGAGAGGCTCCGGGTGCGCCCCAGACTTCCCCACTCAAACAAACACAGCCGGGCGCTCAAATGTTGGTCGTGTTGAAACCACGAATATGCTGTATATAGCCGGTTATCAAGAGACTTGGATGCTTTCGCGTTCGAGCTTCCTAAAAGAACCCAACCGGAGCGCGCTCATGAAAATTCCACGGGGCGATCGCAGCTGCCAAGCCGGGTTCGCCTGAAAGCCGCCGCAGCCGTGCCAAAGACCCTGCGCGAATATGACTGGCGGCAATGGCTGAGGCTGCAGCCGATGCTGCATGCCATCAAGACCGCCCGTTACCGGAGAATCGACCGAAGGTTTCTGCGTCACCCGGCCAAGGATGGCGACATCCCGGGTATCCGTGCCGCCGCCCGGGGTCGCGATGTCCTGCTGACCGTTGCCTTCGGCGATGCCCAATGCCTGGATCTGCAGTTGCGGCTGACGAAGGGACTGGTTCGCCACGATCTCCACATCGTGGCCGACAACAGCGTCGGCGAAGCCTCCGCAGGCAAGAACAGGCAGGTATGCGCGGCTCACGGCGCCGCTTATGTCAGGCTGCCCGCCAATCCGTGGACCGTAAGGAACCCGAGCCGGTCCCATGGCGCGGCGCTCAATTGGATGTGGCACAACATTCTGAAGCCCGCCGCACCGGCCGCGTTCGGATTCCTCGACCAGGACCTTTTCCCGACGCAGCCATGCGACCCCTTCGAACCTCTTGAAGGCGCGGCGTTTTACGGCGATCTGCGCTGGGCAGGCGCGCGATGGTATTTGTGGGCCGGCTATTGCTTCTTTCGGTTCGACGCCGTCGGCCGCGAGCCGCTCGATTTCGGGCTCGACTGGTTCGCCGGCCTTGACACCGGCGGAGCCAATTGGGAGGTGCTCTATCGGGATGCGGATCCCAATGCGGTGCCGCAACGGCCGATAACCGCATTCGCCGCCTTGCCGGGAATTGAGCTCAGACAAGCCTATTGCGAATGGCGCGGAAGCTGGCTTCATGAAGTCGGCCTCGACGGCGACTTGTCGTTGAAGGCGAAAAAGCGCGAGACGGTCCTGCGACTGCTCGCCCCCGCACTCGAGATCGCGCTCGGACCGGCCCGACAATCAGATTGACAGTCGACAGACCGACGAAACTTTGGAATTGGAATTTTGAAACCAGGCCTGCCGACATTCGACAATTCAACGGCCATTCGGTCACGGCCGATTATCGCAGGGAAAGTTCCATTGCCGACAGTGAGCGTGATCATTCCGGTGCGAGACGGCGCGCCATATGTCGGCGAGGCCCTGCAAAGCATCCTGGACCAGGATCTGGCGGATATTGAAGTCATCGTCGTCGATGATGGATCTCGCGACGACAGCGCCGCGATCGCGACGTCGATCAGCGACCGTGACAGCCGCGTCAAGCTTGTCGCCAACTGCGGCAAGGGGATCGTCGATGCGCTCAACATGGGGCTTTCGCTCGCGCGGGCCCCTCTTGTGGCGCGCATGGATTGTGACGATGTCTCGCTGCCCGAGAGGTTGCGCCTGCAGGTGGCGTGTTTCGAGGCGAATGCCGATCTGCAGTTGCTCGGTACGGCGGGATTGCAGATCGACCGGGACGGAAACCCGTTGAGGCCGCTTGACGTCCCCAGCCGCAACGACCAATTGCGGGACGCGCTGGCCAGGTACAATCCCATGCTTCATCCGACAGTGATGTTCCGGGCCGAGGCCGTCCGGCGCGCCGGAGGCTACCGCCGCGCGTTCACCTATGCGGAAGACTACGATCTATGGCTGCGGCTTTCCGAAACGGGAAAACTGGCCAACATGGATGCGCGGCTCGTGAAGCTGAGATCGCATCCGGGACAGGTATCGCGCATGAAGGAAGATCAGCAAAAGGCGGTCGCGGCGTTGGCCAGGCAGTCGGCGCTGCTGCGTCGCCATCGCGCCGAGCCGTTCGACGCGAACGGCCAACCCGCGCAGGCGATCGCGAGCTTTCTGGCATCGCGCGCGGCTATGGGGGGCGGCATCTCCAGCCTGGAAAGACGCGACATCGAGTTGCTGTTGCGAACCGCGGACATACCCCTTGCCCTCACTCTAAAGCTGCTGTTCCTCGCGGCTGTGGGCGCGCCCTCCTTCAGGACGCTCGCGCTGGGACCCCGGCTGGCCTGGCGCAGGACGATCGCGCGTCCCGCGAAAATGCGGCTCAACTGATGCGCCCTCAATGATGCGTCTCGTCGTCGATCTCACGAGCATGGTGCGCTGGCTCGGCCCTCCGGTCGGCCTGGTCCGCGTGCAACGCCACTACGCGGCCGCGGCGGCCGCATTCAAGGCCTCCGAGATGGCATTCACGGTGTTCGACCCGATCGAGCGGGTGCTTAGACAGGTTTCGCCTGGTATGGCGGCGGAAATCATCGCCGGCGACATTTCGTGCGATATGAGCTTCTACCCGGATCCGGCCCGCATCAAGATGCGGTTTTACGATCGCTGGCCGAACTGGGCGAGGCGGTTGGCGGTGGCGATGATAAAACCGCGCCGGGTCCTGATAACCGAAATCGGCGCGTTCGGCCGGCGCCACCCCGACAGTCCTTTTCTTCGCTTCCTCGAACGGGTGGAAAACCAGCTGATGAAGGAGAACGAGCGGCGGCAGGTCGCCCGCGAGGACGGCTCCCGCGCCCGGATCGTCCCGCTCAGGACCGTGGCCGGCGACAAATACAATCTTTCGCCCGGCGACCATCTGCTTTTGATGAACAACGACTGGGCGCATACCGATATCGAGGTCATTTCGCGCGAGGCGCGCCCGGCCGGCGCAAAGCTGATCGTGCTCTTGAACGACATCATTCCGATCCAGTTTCCCGAATGGTACAGGCCGCACGACGTCAAGAGATTCACGGACTATGTGAATCTGGCGGTCGGGCTGGCAGACCGCTTCATCCTGACGTCGAGGCGCGTCACTTCCGATGTCGAGGACTATGCCGCCAAGCTCGGCGTCCATCTGCCGGAGCTGAGACACGTTCCTCTCGGCTGCGACAGCGCCCGCAAATCGAAGGCGGACGGCGGCCTGCCGGACGGGATCGAGACGGATCGCTATATCCTGTTCGTTTCCACCATCGAACCACGCAAGAACCATTCCCTCCTCATGGATGTCTGGCGGCGCCTCGTCCTGGACGGAACGGTCGCGCGCAGCGGCATGAAGCTGGTTTTCGTCGGCCGCAGCGGCTGGATGGTCGACGGGGTCCTGGCGAAGCTTCACAGCCATCCCGACTACGGCAAGAGCCTTGTCCATCTCGACAATGTCGATGACGCAACATTGTCCCGCCTTTACCGCAACAGTGCGTTCTGCGTGTACCCGTCGCTCTATGAAGGATATGGGTTGCCGCCCGTCGAGGCGCTGGCCTACGAAAAGGCGCTGATCGCCTCGACGGGCGGAGCCATCGCCGAAGTCGTCGGCTCTTCGGGCCTCTGCCTTGATCCGCTCGACATCGAAGGATGGGAAAACGCCATGCGGGAGTGGATCATCTCGCCCGCGGCCCGTGCTCCATACGAAGCGAAGGCCAGAGAATTCGTGGCGCGAAGCTGGGAGCAGGCCGGCCGGGAGACACTGGAGGCGACGCTTGCACCGTTCCCGGACGAAGTCCGGCCATCGCGACAGTGACCGCCTCACGGTCATGGAGAGCCGGCCACCCGCGGGTTCGGCCCGCGTTGCTGGACGGACAATGCCATTGGGTTTAGCTTCCTGTCGCCGCATGACCGGTGGTGAATTTCGAGGGAGATGAAACCATGACCTTGCCAAGCGACGCTCTCAAGGATGCGATCGGCCAGACGCGGGACAAATGGGGATGGTTCGTGGCGCTCGGCGTGTTGCTGCTGATCTTCGGCGGCATCGCCTTCGGCAATCTGTTCATCGCCACCGTCGCCTCGGTCTATGTCGTCGGCTGGCTGATGCTGATGGCAGGTGTCATCGAGATCATCCACGCCTTCGGGGTCAAGACCTGGGGACGTTTCTTCTATTGGCTGCTGAGCGGCCTGCTCTACGCCGTCGCCGGCTTCTTTGCCTTCGACAACCCGTTGCTCGCCTCGGCGGTGCTGACGCTGCTGTTGGCCATCGCGCTTGTCGCCTCGGGGCTTTTGCGGTCCTGGGTGGCCTTCAATCATCGGCCACAGCAAGGCTGGGGATGGCTGCTCGCGGCCGGCATCATCACCATTCTGCTCGGCCTGATGATCGCCATGGGCTGGCCGGTGAACAGCCTTTGGGTGCTGGGCATGTTCCTGGCGATCGACCTGATCTTCCAGGGCTGGAGTTTCATCGCCATCGGGCTGGCGCTGAAGCGATAGAAGCACGCACTAAAGCGCGTCGCGCTGAAACGGATTCAGTTGACGCGCTTTAGGTCCTTTGTTTGATGCATGTCGTTGCCGCAAAACCGAGGTCACTTTTGCGCGACATGCATTAGTGCGTTTCACCGTTTCACGGAAACGGCGAACCGCGCTATCTCCTTGTTTTGACGCAATTTCGGACGGAAAACCGCTCACACTTTTCCTGAAATTGCTCTTGCTAGAACGCGATCTCGGCGTCCAGTTGCGAGAGCGGGCGCACGCCCGCCAGCAGCGCCCTCGCCTCGGCCTCGTCCTTCTTCATCTGCGCCACCAGCGAATCGAGGCCGTCGAATTTGAGCTCCGGGCGCAGGAAGCCGAAGAACGACACCTGGCAGGTCTGGCCATAGAGATCGCCGGAAAAATCGAAGACATAAGTTTCGAGCAGCGGCGCGCCATTGTCGTCGACGGTGGGACGCCGGCCGAAGCTGGCGACGCCATCATGGAGCGTGCCGTCGGCGCAGCGGAAGCGGACGGCATAAATCCCTTCCCTCAAGGCCGCCTCCGGCGAAAGCCGCATGTTGGCGGTCGGGAAGCCCAGGGTGCGGCCAAGCTGCTGGCCGCCGATCACCTCGGCCTCGACGGTGAAACGGTAGCCGAGCAGGCCGGCGGCCTCCTCCACCTTGCCCTCGGTGAGCAGTCCCCGGATGCGGCTCGACGAAACCACCTCCGCGCCTTCATCGCGGAAGGCGTCGACCAGCGTCACGCCGAAGCCGTGCCGCTCTCCGGCCGCCATCAGAAAGGCCGGGCCGCCCTGGCGGTCCTTGCCGAAATGAAAGTCGAAACCGGTGACGGCGTGGCGGATGCCGAGGTTCTTCTCCAGCACATCGGTCACGAAAGCCTCGGGCGAGAGCGAGGCAAAATCGCGCGTGAACGGCTGCTCGGCCAAAGCGGCAAAGCCAAGCCCGGCGAGCAGTCGCGCCTTCATCGGCGGCGGCGTCAGCACGAAGAGCGGCACCTGTGGCCGGAACACCTTGCGCGGATGCGGCTCGAAAGTAAGCACCAAAGCTGGCACGCCATTGCGCCGGGCCTCGGTCAGCGCGCGCTCCAGGACGGACTGGTGGCCACGATGGACACCGTCGAAATTGCCGATCGCCACGACGCCGCCGCGCAGATGCGCGGGCAGCGGCGCGACCGCCGGAAGACGTTGGAAGGCTTGCATCATGTCGAGGCGCCCGTCATGGCCAGACCACCAACCTATTGCAGACGCGGAATGACGGCGACCGGCCGGTAGCCGTGCTTTTCAAGGAAGCCGGCCAGCCTTTCTGGATCGGGGCGGAGCGGATCGCCATAGTCACGGGCGTGGATGCCGCCCGAGACATAGAGCACGTCGAAGCCGTTGTCGGCCGCGCCCTTGACGTCCGTCATCATGCCGTCGCCGATGGCGAGAACCTCGCTGCGCCCGACGGATCGGCCAAGAAGGCCGGCGACCTCCTTCATGGCAACATCGTAGATCGGCGCGAAGGGCTTGCCGGCAATCAGCGTGCGGCCGCCCAGTTGTGCGTAATCCCGCGCAAGCGCGCCGGCGCACCAGATGGTGCGCTCGCCGCGCTCCACCAGGATGTCCGGATTGGCGCAAATGAACGGCAGATTGCGGGCACGCAGCCGCAGCAGCAGCTCGGCATAATCGGCGGGTTTCTCGACCTCGTCGTCATAAAGGCCGGTGCAGACGATGCCAGAGGCCTCGAATTCCTCGACGAGATCGACATCGAGCCCGTCATAGAGCGTGAAATCGCGCTCGGGACCGATGTGGAAGATCTTCCTCGGTCCCTCGGCGATCAGGTCGCGGGTCACATCGCCCGACGTGACGACCCGGTCGCAGGCATCGGCAGGGACGCCGATAACCTTCATCTGGGCGACGACGTCGGCGCTGCGACGCGGCGAATTGGTGATCAGCACGACAGGCACCTTGGCCGCGCGCGCCCTTGCAAGTGCGGCGGCAGCGGCCGGAAAATGCCATTCGCCATTGTGCACGACGCCCCATACGTCGCACAGGATTGCGGCGTAGCGCCCCGCCAGATCGTCGAGCGAAGCGATGATGTCAGGCGAATCCGCCATGCTGTGTCCCTGATTTTGATCCCTGGCAAGGCCGCGACGGCCGGGTCCACCGCGGCTGGTCCCGCATAACGGAAGCGCTTCATCCTGTCACGAGCTTTCCCCGTCGCCTCCTGTCGAGTCGATATCGCAAGCCCCGCAAGCACAGGGTTAACGCGCCGTCAAAAAGGCGGCGCGTGGTTGATTGTTTCGCGCAAGCTGAAATTTAACGATTTACGACCATGGTGGCAGACTGGATACGACTATCGTCGCATCTCGACATGGGTCCTTGGCGGGGGAAAAGCGCAATGATCGTCGATTTTTTTCGCGATAGGCGGGGTAACTACGCCTTAATGACGGTCATCACGATGATACCGCTGATGGGCGGCGTGGCATTGGCTGTGGACTATACCGAGCTGGTGCGGGAGCGGCAGGAGACACTCAACGCACTGGACGCCGCCGGCATCGCGACGGCACAGCAGATCGTCGCCGGCGCCACGGACGCCGAAGCCAAGGCCTATGCCAAGACATTCTTCGAGGCCAATCTCAGGCATGTCCTTCCAGCGAACACGACGCTGACGGTGACCCTGCCGAACAACAATGCTGGCGGCGGCACGCTGGTTCTCGAAGCAGCGATGACCTACAAGCCGTATTTCCTGCCGGCCGCGGTCGCGCTGCTCGGCGGAACAGCCGGCCAGACGAACCTCACCTTCTCGGCCAGGTCCGAGATCCGCCTCAAGAACACGCTGGAAGTTTCGCTGGTGCTCGATAATTCGGGCTCGATGACCGATATCAGCGTCTCGAACAAGGTGCGGTTCGACCTGTTGAAGAGCGCAGCCAAGCAGCTTGTCGACCAACTGTCTGGGCAAGCGCAGTTGATGAAGCAGGTTTCCAAGTCAGTCCAGTTCAGCCTGGTGCCCTTCGCCGCCTCGGTCAATGTCGGCTCTGCAAACGCCGACGCTGCCTGGATGGACACCACAGGCCTCTCGCCGCTCGACCAGGAGAACCTCGATTGGTCGACGCTCACCTCGGCCAACTCTCCCAACCAATATGCGGTGAAATCCGGCAGCAACTACTACGCGAAAGGTTCGGCGTGGGATCCAGTTCAGTTGAACAATGTGCTGACGCGCTTCTCGATCTACAAGTGGATGAAGCGCATATCGTCGTGCACCAAAGACAGGAATAACAACTGCACGTCCAACATTGTGTACGCGCCAATTGCGAGCTGGGGCGGCTGCGTCGAATCGCGCCCCTATCCCTACAACATTCAGGATACGGCCGCCTCGACCTCGACACCGGCGACTATGTTCGTGCCTATGTTCGCCCCTGACGAGACCGATAACACCGACGGCTTTTCGCGTTCCGCCTACAGCAATTGGCACTTGGATGCATCAAGCGGTACGGACGCGGCGCGGCAGCGCTACATGCCGAAATATTTCAATGCCGGCATCGGCACCAAAGTGACGCCCGCCTACGGCATGAACGAAGGCCCTAACACCAGTTGCAGCACAACCGCTATCACGCCGCTCACCGACGTATCGACCACGGCAGGCGCAACGTTCGTCAAGACGGCGATCGATGCCATGGCCGCCAGCGGCGCCACCAACGTACCGGAAGGCATGGCCTGGGGCTGGAGAACCCTCTCCAGCACAGCTCCGTTCACTGAGGGCCGCCCCGAGAATGAAAAAGGTAACGACAAGGTCTTGATCGTCCTGACGGACGGCGCAAATACGTATTACACACCAAACTCGCTCGGGGCCAATGACCTGGCGGGTGCCAAATCTACTTATTCGGCGCTTGGTTATGTGAATCCGTACAATACTACCTACAGCTATGGCCGCATTTTCCTCGGTACCAGCAGCAACGTCAGCAAGACCGACTATTCGAATGCCAACTACACCAAGGCCATGAACGAGCATTTCGCCACGCTGTGCGACAATGCCAAGGCCGCTAACATCATCGTCATGACCATCGCGCTTGACCTCAATTCCAGCAACACCGCCGAAGCGGCGCAGATGGCCGCGCTGAAGAGCTGCTCGTCGGATTCGCGTTTCCGCAAGGATCCAACCGACCCCAGCAAGCCCAAGAAGCTGTTCTGGAACTCGACCGGCGCGACGTTGTCGGACGACTTCAAGGAAATCGGTAACGAACTGTCGAACCTGCGCATCGTCAGTTGAGCGGCACGCCAAACCGTGGACGACGCCCGCCCGTAAGGCGGGCGTTTTTCATTCGTACGGGGTGCCGCGGCAATCGGCTTGGTTAGCGGTTGATGAAGCCGCCGTTAAGCAATCGACCGGTTTGCCAAACCGGTCCTTCAGCGTTTTGTGGAAGTGTGGCCCGGCGAAAATCCGTCGGCGGGGGGCCGCTCACCTGAAATGCGTGAATTCTGGCGTCAATTCTGCCGCGACCGGCGCGGCAACTATGCGCTCATGACTGCGATCGCCATGGTGCCGTTGATGGGGGCGGTGGCGATGGCGGTCGACTTCAGCGAGCTCAACCGCCAGAAGCAGATGGTGTTGAACGCGCTCGATGCCGCCAATTTCGCCGCGGCGCGGCGGCTTGCCGAAGGCGCCACTGACGATCAGATCAGAGCCTACGCGGTCGACTTCTTCAACGCCAATCTCAACAACATCGACCCCGCCAACATCTCGCTCGACATCACGCTCCCAACCAGCCAGGCCGGCGGCGGTCTGCTGACCATGAGCGCCACGCTGAACTACCACCCTTACTTCTATCCGTCCTCCTCGCTGCTCGTCGGCGCATCCACGGTCGATGCGAACAAGTCGATCAACCTCGACATGGACTCCCAGGTGCGGCTGAAGAACACGCTGGAAGTGGCGATGGTGCTCGACAATTCGGGCTCCATGACAACGCCCGGCACCGGCACGGGACAAAAGCGCATCGACCTGCTCAAGCAGGCCGCCAAGCAGCTTGTCGACACGCTGGCCCAGCAGGCGTCGCAAATCAAGCAGATCGACAAGCCGGTCCAGTTCAGCCTCGTGCCCTTCGCGGCCTCGGTCAATGTCGGGCCGGAAAACGACAACGCCTCCTGGATGGACGTCTATGGGCTGTCGCCGATCGCCAACGAGAATTTCGACTGGTCGACGCTGAATGCTCCCGACAAATACGCCCAGAAGGTCAACAGCATCTGGTACAAGAAGGGTACCGGTTGGGGTGGCGAAGAAGACCAGGTTCTGAGCCGCTTCGAGCTCTACCAAGACATGAAGGTGGTGACCAGTCACGAGCGCATCGTCGGCAGCGCGCGCACCGTCTGCGACACATATCGCTCGAACCACACCTGTTCGCACAGCCATACGGAATATGATTACAACGACACCTACGGGCCATTCGCCAGCTGGCAGGGTTGTGTCGAGGTCCGTCCCTATCCTTACAATGTCGACGACACGCCGGCCTCGGGCGGCCCGAACAACACCGGTATCGGCATCGGCGACCCCGCCACCATGTTCGTGCCGATGTTCGCGCCGGACGAGCCTGGTAATCATTGGAAGATCACCCAGAACCCGCTCGAGCCGAATCCGACGACCTATGGCGCGGCGAACAGTTGGTGGAACGACGATCCGTCGAGCACCACCGGCAAGACCAGGCAGTCGAACATGGCCAAATACTTTCAGCCGCGGCCGATCGATGCTCCGACCCTTGGTTCGGGCGCCGGCCCGAACTACAGCTGCACCACCACGCCGATCACGCCGCTCACCGACGTCACGCAGACGGATGGGCTTGCAGCCATCAAGGCGGCGATCGACCTGATGCAGCCCAACGGCAACACCAATGTGCCCGAAGGCATGGCCTGGGGCTGGCGCACCGTGTCGAGCGCGCCGCCCTTCACCGAGGGACGGCCGGAAACGGAGCGCGGCAACGACAAGGTCGTCATCGTGCTCACCGACGGCGAGAACACCTATTCGACGGTCAGTTCAGATCCGGCCGGCAACAAGTCGACCTATGCCGCCTATGGCTATACCGGCGTCGGCTACAACGGCACCTCGGTCACCCGCCTGTTCGGCGGCACGTCGAGCGCCATCGGCCAGTTCAACTATTCGTCGAGCAACTACACCGCGGCGATGAACGAGCAGATGGCGAAGCTGTGCGACAACGCCAAGGCGACCAACATCATGGTGATGACGGTCGCGCTCGACATGTCGTCGACCAGCTCGAGCGACCAGAAGGCGATGGCGGCGCTGAAGGCCTGCTCTTCCGATTCCCGCTTCCGCAAGGATCCGACCGACCCAAGCAAACCCGCCAAGCTGTTCTGGAACGCCACCGGAGCAACGCTCTCCGACAATTTCAAGGAGATCGCCAACGAGTTGTCGAACCTGCGCGTGGTCGGGTAGGCATGCCGATATTCGGGTGAGACCGGCCTCACCTGAATCTCACCACGCCTTGTGCTGGCGCAACGGCCCAGCGCCGCCAAGCCCTTGCGAGTTTTGGCGAAGCGGCGCACATCTCGGGCACTTTCGCAGAGACCCCGATGCCCGACGCCGCCAATCATCTGACCTTCGCGCTGATCTGCCTCGGCATGGTGCTCACGCCGGGGCCGAACATGATCTACCTGATCTCACGCTCGCTGTCGCAAGGGCCGAAAGCCGGGCTGATCTCGCTCGGCGGCGTGGCGCTGGGCTTCCTGTTCTACGTGGTGTCGGCGGCCTTCGGCATCACCGCGCTCATCTTCGCCGTGCCTTACGCCTACGACGCGCTCCGCTTCGCCGGCGCGCTGTATCTTCTATGGCTCGCCTGGCAGGC
Organism: Mesorhizobium sp. CNPSo 4661; assembly: GCF_057784215.1. NCBI lineage: Bacteria > Pseudomonadati > Pseudomonadota > Alphaproteobacteria > Hyphomicrobiales > Phyllobacteriaceae > Mesorhizobium > Mesorhizobium sp. CNPSo 4661. The sequence goes on from NZ_JBWGIO010000003.1 coordinate 262,608, forward strand.
GCTGAAGCCCGGCGGGCGCTCGCCCTTCCAGGTCCGCCAGTTGCCGAGGGACAGGCCGCGCAGGCTTTTCGTCATGGGGCTGATGACCAACCTGCTCAATCCGAAGGTGGCCGTGCTCTACCTGTCGCTGCTGCCGCAGTTCATCAATCCGGCCAAGGGCCATGTTCTGTCGCAGCTTCTGGTGCTGGGCGTGACGCAGATCTCGATCAGCCTCACCGTCAACGCCATCATCGCCGTGACCGCCGGCTCGATCGCGACCTTCCTGGCCGGACGGCCGTTCTGGCTGGTCGTCCAGCGTTGGATGATGGGCACGGTGCTGACGGCGCTGGCCTTGAGGATGGCGACCGAGGCGCAAAGGTAGCCGTCACCCCAAGAACACTGCCATTCTACATCGGCCGGCGTTCAGGCCGGATTTGCTCCGGCTCGACGACCTTGCGGTAGAGATGCCAGGTCGCGTGGCCGAGGATCGGCATGACGACGGCGAGCCCGGCAAACAGCGGGATCGAGCCGATCACCAGCAACACGGCGACGGTGAGGCCCCAGAGCGCCATCGTCAGCGGGTTGGCCATCACCGCGCGGGCCGAGGTTTCGATCGCCGAGACGGCGCCGACGTCGCGGTCGAGCAGCAGCGGGAAGGCAATGACGGTGGTGGCCAGAACGACAACGGCGAAAACGAAGCCGACGGCGTTGCCGACGAGGATCAGCGTCCAGCCCTTGCCGGTCGTCAGCACGTCGCGCACAAAAGCGCCGACCGAGGCGGGCGGCTCGGCGCCGAACAGGCTGGTGTAAAGCGACTGCGCGGTGAACAGCCACAACAGGAACAGCGCGAAGAGCAGGATGCCGATGACCGCGATCGACGGCAGCGCCGGCGAATGGCGGACATCGAGCGCATGCCGCCAGTGAGTGTTCATGCCGAGTTCGCGCCGGCGGCTGATCTCATAAAGGCCGATGGCCGCGAACGGGCCGATCAGCGCGAAACCGGACATCAACGGATAGACGAGCTGGATGGCGTTCGAGCCCGAGGTCCACTGCGTCAGGATCAGGCCGACGATCGGGTAGACCAGGCAGAGGAACACATAATGCGAGGGCTTGGCCCAGAAGTCTTCGGCGCCGAGCTTCAGCGCGTCCCAAAGGTCCGAGGTGGAGATGCGGCGCACCGTGGGCTGCACATGCATCCCGTACGCGTCCGACATGACATGAAAACCGGCCATAACCGTCCTCCGTTTGTCAGTGCATGAGCCCGAAAACCAGGAGGTTCTCGCCAAGCAATCATGCGCCAGATCAACGCGGGTCGGTCACCGCCTGTGGGTGGCCGCCCGTGGCTGCCACTTCAAGAACGACCACATCATAATCGATCTTCCGGGAAAAGTCGCCGCATCACGCGATTTTCATCGCCTGCCCGGCAAAAGCCACGATCGCCGGTATCAGAGGCCGGATGAGCATCTCGATCACAGCCCTCCCCGATCTCAACCGCCGCATGCTGCTCAAGGCTGCCGGCCTTGCAGCGCTTGCCGGCATCGCCGCCTGCAGCACCGTCACGGTGCCGACCGGCGAAGGCGCCGGCGCCTCCTCCTCAGCCACCGCGACGCTAGCCAGCATCCGCAGCTCCGCTGGGATGCCGGCGCTGACGCCCGACGCGCAGCTCGAACAGGCAGCACTTCAGCAGGCCGGCTACATGGCCTCGCGTGAACGCATGAGCCACACCACCGGCTGGGGCAAGGATTTCGCCTCGCGCATGAAGGACAATGGCGTGCGGGGTGCCGCGGCGGAAAACATCGCCGAGGGCCGTTTCGACCAGCAAAAACTGTTCGACATCTGGATGCATTCGGCCGGCCACCGCCGCAACATGCTCGATCCGGACTTCAGCCGTTTCGGGCTGGCTTATGTGCGCGACGGCCGCGATCCCGCCTTGCGCTATTGGGCGCTCGTGCTCGGCAGGTAAGGCTGGAAGAGCCACCGCCTGCGGGCGGCTCGATGATCAGCCGCCGCGCAGCTCTTCAGCGTGCGCCTTGGCCAGCGCGGCCATGCTGTCGAAGCGAAAATCCACCTTCGGCACCTCGCCCGGATGCATCGTGGCGCCAAAGCCCTGATCGGCGTGCCTGCGATGGATCCAGCAGGAATTGAGACCTAGGCGGCTGGCGGGAACATGATCATGGAACAGGCTTTCGGCCGTGTGCAGGATCTGCCCCTTGGCGATGCCGATCGTGCCGAGCTTCTCGAGCATATAGTTGAAGTTGCGGTCGGAAGGCTTGTAGGAGCCGATATCCTCGGCCGTGTAGATCGCGTCGAAATCCACGCCGAGCTTTTTGTTGCTGAAAGAGAAGCTGGTGTTGTCGACGTTGGAGAGGATGACCAGCTTGTAGTGCTGCTTGAGATATCGCAGCGCTTGCGCGGTATCGGCAAAGGCCGGCCAGTCCTTCACGCTTTCGCCATAGGCCACGCATTCTTCGCGGGTGGCGACGACGCCCCATTCCTCCGCGAGCCGCTTGTAGACGACCGCCAGGAGGTCGCTGTAGCGCTTTGCAGGCGTCCATGTCTGCTGACTGGATTCATGGCGGGCATGCGCTTCCAGTATCTCGTTGCGGCTGACGCCGCGGCCGACCCGATCGGTCAGCGGCTTCAGGCCGTCGATCATGCCGGTTTCCCAGTCTATGAGGGTTCCGTAGCAGTCGAAGGTCAGCGCTTGGAAATCCGTCAGCTTCATGGGTTTACCTCCTTGATGTCCATGATTGGTTGAATTCGGCCGCGCGACGCGGTGAGCCAGACCCCGAACAGGGTCACGCCGAGGCCGAGGAACATCGCCGTCGACAGCGGCTCGCCGAACATCGCCCAGCCCCACAGCATCGTCACCGGCGGGCTGAGATAGATCACGCTGCCGACCTGGGCGACGCTGTAAAGGCGCAGGCTGGCGTAATAGATGCCGTAGCAGAAGAAGGTCGAAAACAGCACCAGCCAGGCGATGCCGAACGCGAAACGGCCGTCGAGAGGCGGCGCCAGCCCGCCATTCCATGCGGCGCAGACGGCAAAGAGCATCGCTGCCGTCAGGCATTGAATGCACAGGCTCTGGTGGATGGGCATATCGATCGTTCCCATCCGCTTCTGCACAACCGTCGCCAACGCCATGACCAGCATGGAGCCGACCGTCACCAGATAGGCCCAGAGCGGGGCCGTGCCGAGGGTCAGGCTGTCGAGCGAGACGATGAGCACGCCGGCCGCTCCGAGAGCCGTTCCGACCCATTGCCTGCCGCTGAGACGCTGACCCAGCACCGGTTGCGACAGGGCCGCGATGGCGAGAGGGACAAGATCGGAGATCAGCGCGACAAGGCCGGTCGGCACACGTTGGCCGATGGCCAGGGCGAACCCGCCCAGATAGAGAAACATCGTCGCCGCGCCGAACACCATCTGCTGACTCACCGCACGCGCGCCGATACGCGGCCCGATCAGGAGGGCGAATGGCAGAAGGATCAATCCGGACACCAAGGTCCGCCAGAACAGCACCAGCATGACATCGGCATTCTCGCTGGTGAAGCGGATGCCGACAAAGCCGGAGCTCCAGCTCAGGACCAGTGCGGCCGCCATGATCGGCCACAGCAATGGATAGGCCTTGTTTTGCGCCAGCATCGTCAAGCTTTCTGTCCCCGGCACCTCGATCCAAAAGCGGATCAAAGCCGTCCGTGCAGACTTATGGCGACGCAAACGCGCACTTGCACATGACAAATTTCGATAGGCTCATGAAATTGCCATGAGACCTGGCATACATGATTGCCTGAAATTCGGTTCTGCGTCAGAAGTTGGCGTGTTGTTTTTTCATTCTGAACGAGATTTGTCATGGCTGGAGTGATGAGCCGCCGCCTGGATGTCGATGCCATGCGGGCATTGGTGGAGATCGAGAACCATGGCGGCGTCACGCGCGCGGCCGAGATTCTGGGCCTGTCGCAGTCGGCCGTCAGCCACAAGATCAGAAGGCTTGAAGCAAGTCTCGACTGCGAGATACTCAGCCGCAAGGCAAACGCGCCGCTGTTCACCGCGGCCGGGCGGGATCTCCTGAGCTATGCGCGGCGCATCCTGGGCATCCATGACGAAGCGATCCTCAGCCTGTCCAAAAGCACGCTGCAGGGCAAGATCGCCTTGGGGATGACCGAGGACACGACCTGCACCGACCTGGCGCGCATCCTTGGCCGGTTTCGCCGGCTCTATCCCGAGGTGAGCGTGCGCACGCAGGTGCGCATGAGCCTCGCACAGCAGGCGCTGCTGGGCCAGGGCGCGCTCGATGCCGCCATCATCCAGGTGTTTCAGCATGAGGTGCGTCCCACCGACGTCGTGCTGTTTCGCGAAACGCTGCATTGGGTAAAATCTCGCGACCTCATCGTGTCGAAGGACAAGCCGGTGCCTTTTCTGTCCTTCGACGAGAACTGCTTCTACCGGCGCTGGGGTCTCGAGCTCGGGCAGGACGACGGCATGCTGTTCGAGATCGTGTTCGAATGCTCGAGTGCCGCCGGGATCGTTGCCGGCGTGACCTCAGGCCTCGGCGTGGCGCTGTTGAGCGAGCGACACTTGCGACCCGAGATGGAGATCGTCGACAGGGATTTTCCCAAGCCTCCAGGCCTGGCCTATGTCATCAGGCGCGCACGCGGGCCTCGCAATCAGGCGCTGGAGACCCTGATCGCGGAAATCGTGGCCGAGGTAAGCCGTCACGGGGTGCTTCAAATCGCGGTCTGAGCGCAAGCATGCAGCCGCGCCCGCGACCGGCGCCGCCGCGCCATCAATCCATATGGGCGGCCGGCGCTCCGCCCGCCGGCGCCGCTTTTGGCTTGCGCAGCAGGATGACGAACGGAACCGCGATCAGCGTCATCACCATCAGGATTTTGAAATCGTTGATGTAGGAGATCATCATCGCCTGGGCGTTCACGGCGCGGTCGACCTGCGAAAGTGCTGCGGGATCGGCGGCGGCGGCCGCTGGAGAGGCGGCCCACAGGTTCGGGTTGTAGGGGTTGATGAAGGCCGAAAGCTCGGTGTGGTTGATCTGGGTGTTGCGCACCATCAACGCCGCGACCACCGACACGCCGATGGACGAGCCCAGATTGCGCACCAGGCTGAACAGCGAGGTGGCGTCGGTGCGGTAGCGCGCGTCGAGCGTGGCGAAAGCGACCGCCGACAGCGGCACGAACACCATGCCCATGCCGAGGCCCTGGACGACGCCCGAAGAGATGATCAGCCAATTGTCCATCTGCGGCGTAAAGCTCGCCATCGTGTAAAGCGACTGCGCGGTGAGCAGGAAGCCGATGGCGACGAGGATCCTCGCGTCGATCCTGTGCATGATGCGGCCGACGACCAGCATCGAAATCATCGTGCCGATGCCGCGCGGACCGAGCACCACGCCGATGGTCACGGTCGGATAGCCGAAGATATTGGCCAGCATCGGCGGCAACAGCGACATCGAGGCCAGGATCAGCACGCCCATGACGAAGATGAAGCCCAGCCCGGTCACGAAATTGCGGTCGAGGAAGATCTTTGGATCGATGAAGGGATGCTCCGATGTCACCGTGTGGATGACGAACACCCAGAAGCCGGTGAGCGACAAAGCAAGCTCGATCCAGATCTCGGCCGAGTTGAACCAATCGACCTCGCCGCCGCGATCGAGCAGAAGCTGCAGCGCGCCGACGCCGAGCGACAGCATGGCGAAGCCGAAGAAGTCGAAGCCGCGCATGCGCTTGGCGACGACGGGCAGATAGGCGGCCATGCCGAGGAAGGCGAGGATGCCGACCGGCAGGTTGATGAAGAACACCCAGCGCCAGTTGAAGTTCTCCGTCAGCCAGCCGCCGAGCGTCGGCCCCAGGATCGGCCCGAGCATGATGCCGGCGCCCCAGATCGCCATCGCCTGGCCGTGGCGCTCCTTCGGGTTGATGTCGAGCAGGAAGGTCTGCGACAGCGGCACGATGGCCGCGCCGAACACGCCCTGCAGCAGGCGGAACAGCACCATCGTCTCGAGGCTCCAGGCGAGGCCGCACAGCATGGAGAAGATGGTGAAGCCGACGACGGAGAAGAGGAACAGTTCCTTGCGGCCAAGCCTGTCGGCGAGCCAGCCGGTGACCGGCGTCATGATCGCGGCGGCCACGATATAGGAGGTCAGCACCCAGTTGATGTTATCGGGCGACGCGCCGAGGTCGCCGGTCATGGTCGGCAGCGCGACATTGGCGATCGTGGTGTCGAGCGCCTGCATGATCGTCGCCAGCATCAGCGCGACCGTGATCAGTCCGCGATGCGGCACTTCCTTGAAGGTTTCTGGCGTGCTCATGGTGCTGAACTTCCAGCAGGGTACAAAAACGTGTAGACTAGAGCATGATGCCGAAAAGTGTGGAGCGGATTTCGGACGACATCATGCTCTATCTCTTTGATTTAGAGTCGGATTCAGATTTCAGGTCGAATAGACCTGAAATCATCCGGCTCTAGGCTTCCGGGCGGCAAAGCCTTCCGTTGAGACACCTTCATCGCGGTGGGACGCGACTATCGATGTGGGGGTTACATCGACCGAAAGTCTCTGTTGGAGCGGATGCCTGCCGCCCGGAAACCTGAGGACCGACGGGTCCGTGCCCAGGCTCAGCATTCGAACCAGCCGCCATGCGGCTGCCTTGCTGAGCCTTGTCACTCCTCCCGTCAGACCAATCCCCAATGCCCGTCGGATCGCGGCGGGCTTCGCTGTCGTTACTGCGTGTGCTCCCCCGCCGTGGCGTGACCGAAGATCGACGGCAGGCCGCGCGCCACGCCGGTGTCGACGGTGACGGTCGCGCTCATGCCGGTGCGCAGCGCCATCTTGGCGTCGGGATCGGTCAGTTCCAGGCGCACGGGAATGCGCTGCGTGACCTTGACCCAGTTGCCGGTGGCGTTTTGCGCGGGCAGCAGCGAGAACTCCGCGCCCGTGCCGGCGCCGATCGCCTTGACGGTCGCCTCGAAGGTACGGCCCGGATAGGTATCGACGACGATTTCGGCCTTCTGGCCCTGCTTCATGTTGGTGAGCTGGGTCTCCTTGAAATTGGCGTTGATCCAGGTGTCTCCGGTCTCGACCAATGCGAACAGCGGCGTGCCGGCGGAGACATACTGGCCGACCTTGAAGGACGCGGCCTGGTAGATGACGCCGTCGGCCGGCGCCTTCACGGTGGTCTGCGCCAGATCGTAGGCGGCCTTGTCGCGCGCGGCCAAAGCCGCCATCACGGTCGGATGCTTGTCGGTCTCGATGTCGGGATTGCCGCCCAGTGCCGCCTTGGCGCTGACGATGCCTTGCTCCGCGACGGCCAGTTGCTGCTGGGCCTTGTCGAGGTCGTTGCGGGCCTGGTCGAGCGAGGACTTGGCATTGATGCCTTTCTGCGCGAGATCGGCGGCGCGGCCATATTGCGACTGCGCATAGTCGACCTCGCTGGAGGCGGATTTTTCCTGCGCCATCGCCTGGCTGTAGGCGGCGCGCAACTGCTCGACATTGAGACGCGCCGTGGCGACCGCCGCATCGGCCTGGGCGAGCGCGATCCGGTAAGGCTCGGGATCGATGACGAAGAGAAGGTCGCCCTGCTTGACCAACTGGTTGTCGGCGATGCCGACCTGGACGATACGGCCCGCCGTGTCGGAAGCGACCGAAATCCTGGCCTGCTGCAGATTGGCGTTCTCGGTTTCCTGATAGCGGCCGCCGGTCACCCAGACATACGTGCCGCCCGCAAGCAGGACGAGCGGCAGCGCAACCATCAACAGGAAGCGGCCGATGCGCCGCTTCTTCTTGGGCGCGGCCGGAGCGGGCTGCCGCCCGGGAGCCACCGCGACCGGAGCGGCCGTCGGCTGCGTCGGGGCTTCCAGCTTGGTTACGACGTCGTCTTCTCTCTTGGCTGCCGCGCTCATGCTGCCGCCCCTTCCCTGCTTTTCATCTGTTCCAGGGACGATGCCTCGCCGTCCGTCAGGTTCTGCACGATCGTGTCCAGAACCCGGATCAGGATGCGCCGATCTTCCGGCGAAACACCGGTCAAGGACTCCTCATAGACCTCGCCGGCAAGGCTTTTGACATCGGCGTACGCGGCACTCGCCTTCTCGGTCGGAAAGATCATGCGCACACGGCGGTCGGTCGCGTCCTGGCGGCGCTCGATCCAGCCGCCTTCCTCCATGCGGTCGACCAGCCGCGAGACGCTGATCGGCTCGATTTCGAGAAGTTCGGCCAGCCGCGCCTGGTTGATGCCTTCCTCCTTGGCAACGCGCACCATCAGCCGCCATTGCGCCGAGGAAAGCCCCAATCCGCTGGCGCGCGCTTCGAAACGCTTGCGCATCAGGCGCTGCACGTCGTGGATCAAAAATCCCAGTCTGTCGATACCATCTGAAACCATGTGCGATAGATATGATAAGCGTGCTTACTATTCAAGCGAAAGCTTTGCCCCAGAAGCCGGCAAATCGACATATCCGGCATCCGATGCATTCATGGTTAGCGGCCGGTGAATTCGACGATCCGCTCCAGGGCTCCCCGCCAACCCGCCGGGTTGCGGATTTAAATGAGGCGATACGGGACGACTGCGTTAGCACTACAAGCCGTCAGCGAACCTGCCGTGTGATCAAAGATTTGAGCGCGCTGGCGTTGTTTTCGATGCTAAACTGGGACCGAACATCCGCTCGAGCCCGATGCGCCATCGCGCGCATTTCGTCCGGGTGACACAGCGCGTAATCCAGCCATTGTGCAAAATCATTCGCATTTGGCTCGGCCAGCAGGCCTGTTTCCAGATGGGAGATCGTCTCCGGAATACCGCCAATATTGCTTGCCACGATCGGAATGCCGAGTCCCGCCGCCTCAACTTGAGCCATACCCAAAGCTTCGACGAATGAAGGCATAACGACGAGATCCGCCTTTTCCAGGATCGCCGCAACGGATGGCAATTCACCCATCCAGATTTGATCATAAAGGCCAAGCTCGATTGCCCGTTGCTTGATCGCTTCTTGCTCAGGCCCCGATCCAACAATCGCATAATGAACCGAGGGCCACCGCGAACGCAATTTCGCTATTGCGTCAAGCATCATAAGGTGGCCTTTTTCCTTGCGGAGCATACCTACCTGCACGATCAGCGCGCCGCGCTTCCTTTCGATCCAGTGAGAAAGATCAGAAGGAAGATCAAGGTAACGTTCCGCGTCAAGTTTTTCGAAATCCACCCCTGGATAAACCACTTCGATCCGCTTGGGGTCGACTCGGCTATTGGACAGAATTCTTGACCGCAAATACTTGCTTGGAGTGAATGTAACGTCTACGAAATAGTTATAACTATTTGCTGATATTTTTCCAGCCAGGTATGCTTTAGACCTAATCAGGCGCGGACGATTTCGACCGAAAAATCGTGCAGCAATTGCAAGATTGTCTGTATCATGACCGCTGTGACAGACGCATGCGGCGGGCCGCATTGCAGCGATCAGCCGACATAAGCCAATTATCGTGCGCGGATCTGCACCGTTTCTAAATGGAAGCGTCTCTGTCCGAATGTTCATTGTCGCCGCTAAAGCCCCAACCCGAGAATTCGGGCGGCAGGCAAGCACCACGTCAATCCCAGACGCTAGAAGTGATCGCATTTGGATCAGCAACTGGCGTTCCTGTCCACCGATATCAGGTGAGCTTTCAGTAAAAATAACGCTGTCGATTTTTTTGTTGTTTGAATTCATGATATTTAAATGGCGATTGTCGGAATCGCTTGCCTGCTGATCGACACTTTTCTTCGGAGACGGCCGGGCGAAGAGGCGCCCGCTCCAGCCCAACAAATGGATAAGCGAACAGAGCCGCCGGCCAGCGGTATCGCGAATTCACTTCCGAGGGCAATGTAAAAAAATGAGCTTGGCCGCGCCTTGCGGAACAAGGCTTCCCGCCCACAGTGCCGCAAACGCGGTTTGCGGGGCTGCACGGTTTGCTGCATAGATGCGCCGGCGCAGCGGGGGCAAAATGATGTTCGATATCTGGCAGGCGGGTATCGTCCCGGATCGGATCGACAACGCGCTTGCCCCGCAAGGCCTGGACAGGCGCCGGATCGTCTGGCTGCCGCCTCAAGGATCCTACCGCTTCATCGCCGATCCGTTCGGCCTCTTCCATGGCGACCGTTTCGTGGTGCTGGTCGAGGCCTATGATCACAGGGTGAGACGCGGCGAGATCCACTACTACAGCTACGACCGCGACTGGACGCTCAAGGAGCGCGGCGTGGCCTTGAAGGAGCCGTTCCACCTCTCCTATCCGTTCCTGATCCGGCAGGGGGAGGATATCTTCATGCTGCCGGAGGCCTTCAAGAGCGGGCGGCTCACGCTTTACAAGGCGACCGATTTTCCAAAGGCGTGGCAGCCGGTCGCCGTGCTGCTGGACGAGCCGGTGGTCGACGCGGCCATCTTTCGCCACCAGCAGCGCTGGTGGATGCTCTACGCGCTCAACGGCCCCGACAAACGGGACACGCGCGAGTTGCACGCCTCTTTCGCGGAGAGCCTGACCGGCCCCTGGAGCAAGCATCCGCGAAATCCGGTGCGCACGGGATACGCATCGTCGCGGCCCGGCGGCTCGCCCTTCGAGCATGATGGCCAACTGCATTTCCCGACCCAGGACTGCACAAACGGCTACGGCGCAGCCATCAACCTGTTGCGGATCGAGCGCCTGACGCCGGAGGAATTTTCGGCCGACATCGTCAAGCGGCTGTCGCCCGAGGGGTGGCTCGATGGCTTCGACACCGGCCTGCACACGCTGTCGGACGGTGGCGGCGTGACGCTGATCGACGTCCGCCGCTTCGAGCGCACGCCGAAGCGGCACCTGATCAAGCTGCAGTATTGGCTGCGCAAGCAGATGCGGTGAGCTTGCGGCAACCGCGATCATGGTTAGCGCCGAGTGAATTCGGCAATCCGCTGCCACGGCCTGAGGCGATGCATTCACGGCAAGGCGTCAACCGTCTGAAAATTCACTGTGTTTTCTGCCGCACGCTAGCGCCTTTCGGCTCGCTCATGATAAAGGTTGGCGTGGATCGGGGGATCACGCAATGCTGACGCTTTATGCACTGAAGCCGGCCTTCCAGGACAGGCTGCGGCCGCTTGTCGGCCGGCTGGCGGCAATGGGCGTGACGGCCAATTTCATCACCATCGCGGCGGCCGCCCTCTCGATAGCGGCCGGCGTGGCGATCGCCACGGCGCCGGGTTCGCGCCTGCTTCTGCTGCTCATTCCCCTGGTGCTGTTCGTGCGCATGGCGCTCAACGCCATGGATGGCATGCTGGCGCGTGAGCACGGCCAGGCCTCGACGCTTGGCATGTATCTCAATGAAATCTGCGATGTCGTTTCCGATTTGGCGCTCATCCTGCCCTTTGCCGCCTTCCCGCAATTTGGCGCCTGGGGCGTCGTCGTCTTCGCCATCGCAGCGATGCTCGCCGAATTCGCCGGCGTGCTCGGCATCGCCGCAGGCATCGGACGCAACTATGCCGGGCCGTTCGGCAAGAGCGACAGGGCGCTGGGGCTCGGCGTGGTCGCTGTGCTCACAGCCGCCGGCCTCTGGCCCGCGGTGATCGCGCCTCTTGTGTTTCCGGCTATGGCTACGCTTTCGCTGCTGACCGCCATAAACCGGATACGCGCCGGTCTTACTGGCAAGACCGGCTAGGCATCGAGGCACGCGATGCCGTCCGAGGGGAAAAGCATGCTTCACGAACAGATCGCAGCCTCGCCGGGGGAAAGCCCTGCGCGGCAGGCGCAGGAATGCAGCTTCCACAGCCATGACGGCACCGAGATCTTCTACCGTTTCTGGCCGGCGTTATCGGCCGAGGCCAAGGGCGCGGTCGTGCTCTTCCATCGCGGCCACGAGCATGGCGGCCGCATGGCGCATCTGGCCGACGAATTGCGCATGCCGGATTACGCCTTTTATGCCTGGGATGCGCGCGGCAACGGCCGCTCCGCCGGGGAGCGTGGCTATGCTCCGTCTTTCGCGGCACTTGAGCGCGATATCGACTGTTTCATGCGCGAGATCGCCGCCAAGGACCGTTTCGGCGCACAGGATATCGCGCTCATCGCGCAATCCTTCGGCGCTGTGCTCGCCGCTGCGTGGGTGCACGACTATGCGCCGAAACTGCGCGCCATGGTGCTCGCCTCGCCCGCTTTCTCGGTCAAGCTCTATGTCCCCTTCGCCAAGGAAGGCATCGCGCTGTGGCAGAAGATCAAGGGACGCTTCTTCGTCAATTCCTATGTCAAGGCGAGCCTGCTCACCCATGACCCGGTGCGCATCGCCTCGTTCGAAACCGATCCGCTGATCACCAGGCCGATCGCGTCGAACATCCTGGTCGAGCTCTACCAGCATGCGGCGCGCATCATTGCCGACGCGCGCGCCATCACCGTGCCGACGCAGCTTCTTCTGTCCGGCAGCGACTGGGTGGTGCGGCACGGCCCCCAGCACGAGTTCTTCGTCAATCTCGGCAGCCGCGTGAAGGAGCGGCATGTCCTGGCGGGCTTTTTCCACGACACGCTGGGCGAGCGCGACCGCGCCAAGGCGCTTGATCTGATCCGGCCGTTCATCGAAGGACAATTCGCGTCGCCGGCCGAAGCTGTCGACCTGAAACAGGCGGACATTGCCGGTTACACACGTGACGAGGCCGACAGGCTCGCCTCGCCGCTCGATCTCCTCTCGCCCAAGGGCCTCTATTGGGCATTAAGCCGCGCTTTCATCCGCATCGGCAGTTGGTTCTCGCGGGGCATGAAGGTCGGCGTCGGCACCGGTTTCGATTCCGGCTCGACGCTGGACTATGTCTATGAGAACGACGCGCGCGGCCTCGGGCCAATCGGCCGTATGGTCGACAGGACTTTCCTCGACGCCATTGGCTGGCGCGGCATACGCCAGCGCAAGCTCAACGTCGAGGAGCTGATCGGCCAGGCGCTGGCGACGCTGAAGGCGGCCGGGCGGCCAGGCCACATCCTCGACATCGCCGCCGGCCACGGCCGCTATGTGCTCGATGCGATCGGCAAAAGCGCCGAACAGCCGGCCAGCGTGCGCTTGCAGGACTATTCGGATCTCAATGTCGAGTTGGGCCGCAAGCTGATCGCCGAGCGGCAATTGCCGGCCAGCGTCTCGTTCCGGCGCGCCGACGCCTTCGACGGCGACGGGCTGGCGGCGCTCGATCCGGCGCCGGACCTCGCCATCGTCTCCGGCCTCTATGAGCTCTTCTCCGACAATGCGCCAATTGCCCGCTCGCTCGGTGGCCTCGCCCGTTCGATGCAGCCGGGCAGCCTGCTGATCTATACCAACCAGCCCTGGCACCCGCAGCTCGAAATGATCGCGCGCAGCCTGACCTCGCATCGCGGCGGCCAGGCCTGGGTGATGCGGCGGCGCACGCAAGGCGAGATGGACCAACTGGTCGAAGCCGCGGGCTTCGAGAAGCTCGACCAGCGCATCGATCAGTGGGGCATCTTCACCGTCTCGCTGGCAAGGCGGGTTTAGGAACCGTCCACGCATGCCCACCAGTGCCGAGCCTCCGTCGCCTCCAGCCAACGCAGCCGCCGAACCCTATGGCCGCGTCGTCCTCCGGGCCGCGCTTTGGCTCGCCTTTCTGGCGCCGTTCTTCTATTCGACCTACGGCTTCGCCAACTGGCTGGCCTCGACCCGCAATCAAGTCGGCAGCATCGTCTTCTCCTGGGAGCACCATGTTCCGTTCATGGCCTGGACGATCGTGCCCTACTGGTCGATCAACCTGTTCTACGGCCTGTCGCTTCTGCTCAACGATAGCCGGCGGGGCGTCGACCGGCTGGCCGGCCGCTACCTTACCGCGCAGGTCGTCGCCGTCTCGTGCTTCATCCTGTTTCCGCTGACCGCGACCTTCGTGCGCCCGGCAACGACCGGCCTGCCCGGCTTCCTGTTCGCCGTGCTCGGCGGTTTCGACAAGCCGTTCAACCAGGCCCCTTCCCTGCATATCGCGCTGCTGGTGATCATCTGGGACCATTGGCGCCAGCGCCTTTCCGGCCCCCTGCTCGTTCTCTGGCACTTTTGGTGTTTTCTGATCGGCGCCTCGGTGCTGACGACCTGGCAGCACCATTTCATCGACATCCCGACCGGCGCGCTGCTCGGCTTCTTTGCGCTGTGGCTGTTTGCAGCCAAGGGCGAGCTGCCTTTCGCCGGCTTCCGCCTGACGATCGATGGCAAGCCTCGGCGCCTTTCACTCTACTACGCGCTGGGCGCCGCTCTGGCGCTTGCCGGCGCGGCCATTGGCGCTTTCTTCTCGGCCATCGCGCTCGTGCTTTTGTGGCCTTCGCTGGCACTAGCCATCGTCGCTTTCGGCTATGCCGGTGCCGGACCAAAAGTGTTCCAGAAGACGGCGGACGGCCGCGTGTCGCTGGCAAGCCGCGTCCTGCTTTGGCCATACCGGCTGGGCGCAAGGGCCAATGCCTGGGCCTGGACACGCAAGCTGCCGCCTGTCGTTGCCGTCACCGACGGCGTCTTCCTCGGACGTTTTCCCGATGCTGCCGAAGCCGAAGGCTTCGGCATGGTGATCGACCTTGCCGCCGAACTGGAGCGGCCACACGATGCGACAGGGCGCTGGACGTGCTTTCCCATGCTCGATCTTGTTTCGCCTGCGGAGAGCACGCTCGACGAGGCCGTGGCGGCGATCGAGCCGGCGCGCAGGCAGGGCACGGTTCTGGTCTGCTGCGCGCTCGGCTTCCAGCGCAGCGCCAGCGTCGTCGCCAGATGGCTGGTCGCCACCGGCCGCTCGCACGCGCCGGCGCAGGCCCGCAAGCAGCTCGCCGCTTCCGGCCGACCGGTGCATCTTCAGGTCGGACTGGACGAGCCGGCATGAGCGGCGACGCCTATCAACGCAAGACTGCCGGCCTCGCCGCAATGCTGGTCAAGCAGGCGGCATGGCCGGTGGCAATCGTGATCGCCGGCGAGAGCATCGCGCCGCTCGTCGCTTCGGCGCGCGGCGCCTTCCACGCGCCCCTCGCGGTGCTGGCGCTGCTGGTCGCGGCGGCGAGCGCCGTGGCGGTGCTCGGGCTCTCGGCGCTTCTCCTCTTCGATGCGCTGTTGTTCCGGCTGATGGCGAGCCATGATGACGAGGCTTCCGGAGGCGTCGCGGTCGACGACGTGCTGGCGCGCATGCGGCTGAAGCCCTCCCCGGCCACGCCGCGGCGGCTCAACGAGCGTATCGCCGGTACTCGCCGCCTGCTGGCCAGGCAGCGGATCGCCTTCGCGGTCTTCGTCGTCGCGTTCCTTTGGGCCGGTTTCTGGATGCCAAGATGAGCAAGCTGGCGCTGCGCACCTATACGCTGCTGCAGACGGTCACCTCCGTCGGCCTGTCTGCGATGGCCTGGGCGGTCACCGGCGTGCGGCCGATCTGGAACGGCAGCCAGCCGTCGGACCGGCAGCGCATCTATTTCGCCAACCACACCAGCCATGGCGACTTCATCCTTCTGTCGGCCTGCCTCAGCGAGACGGAGCGTGCCAAGACGCACGCGATCGCCGCGGCCGAATATTGGGGCAAGTCGCGGCTGCGCCGCTTCATCGCCCAGGACATGCTGTCTTCCGTGCTGATCAGCCGGCAATGGACAAGCGAGGCGGAGCATCCGATCTCGATCATGCTCTCCGTGCTCGACCAGGGTCATTCGCTGATCATCTTCCCGGAAGGTACCCGCAACAGCAGCGACGAGCTGCTGCCGTTTCGTTCCGGCCTCTACAATCTGTCGATGGCGCGGCCGGACGTCGAGCTGATCCCCTGCTGGATCGAGAACATGTCGCGCGTGCTGCCCAAGGGCCAGTTCCTGCCGGTGCCGCTGCTCTGCCGCGTCGTCTTCGGCGCCCCCGTTGCGGTGGCGCCGGGCGAGGAGCGGCGGGCCTTTCTGCAGCGCGCCCGCGACGAGCTTCTGGCGCTCGATCCGCGCCCCGACCGAGACGATTGATGCGCCACGAAATCAGTATCTTGATCATCGGCCTTTTCGTGGTGCTGAGCACCGCCAGCATCACCGCCGCCATCCTTTCGGCGCGCGCGCCCAAACCGCTGAGCGCGACGCTGGTCAACCTCACCCAGCGCATTAACGCCTGGTGGGTGATGGTGGCGCTGATGACGATCGCCTTCTTCTTCGGCCGCTACGGCATGACCATCCTGTTCGCGCTGATCTCGTTCGCGGCGCTGCGCGAATTCGTGACGCTGACGCACAGCCGGCGCAGCGACCATTGGGTGCTGCTCGGCATGTTCGGCATCGTCATCCCCTTCCAGTACTGGCTGGTGTGGACAGCCTGGTATGGCCTCTTCATCATCTTCATCCCGGTCTACTGCTTCCTGCTGATGCCCGCGATCACGGCGCTGCACGGCGACACCGAGCGCTTCCTGGAGCGCATCGCCGCGCAGCAATGGGCGATCATGATTTCGGTCTATTGCGTCAGCCACGTCCCTGCTTTGCTGACGCTCAACGTGCCCGGCTTCGAAGGCCGCAACCTTCTGCTCATCGCTTTCCTGATCATCGTCGTGCAAGGCAGCGACGTGCTGCAGTACATCTTCGGCAAGCTGTTCGGAAAGCATCGCTTCTCGCCCACCGTATCGCCGTCGAAAACCTGGGAAGGGCTGATCGGCGGACTGGTCGCATCGAGCCTGCTCGGGGCGCTGCTCTCCTTCATCACGCCATTCTCGCCGCTGCAGGCCTCGGCCGTCGCCTTCGTCGCCTGCACGATGGGTTTCCTCGGCGGGCTTGTCGCATCGGCGATCAAGCGCGACCAGGGCGTCAAGGACTGGGGCCATCTGATCGAGGGCCATGGCGGCATGCTCGACCGCACCGACAGCCTGGTCTTCGCCGCGCCGATCTTCTTCCACATCGTGCGCTACTTCTGGACCGTTTGATCCTCGCCAGTCACAGCCGGTCGCGCATCAGTATGGTGACGACGAAGAAGGCGTCGAGCGAGCTGGTGATGATTTGCCGCGGCACATCTGTCGACCCCTCCTCCGGGCCGTTCGTCATCGGGACGCCCCTTCCCGGACTGCTCGGTAGCGCCGCGTCGGTTTCCGCATCCGACGCGGCGCAGGTCGCATATGCGCATTGTTGCTCGAAGCGCAATTTCGATCAAACTGGCTGTCGGCGCGGCGGCTAGTGTCGCCCCGCCAAATGCGAGGAGCCATGAACCCGACCGAGAAAGCGCTGTGGTTTGTCGAAAGCCACCTTCCCGACGCCATCAGCCTCGACGAAATAGCGGCAAGCAGCGGCGTGTCGCGCTTCCATGTGACGCGCGCCTTCGGCGCCGCCACGGGACGGTCGGTCATGGGCTACATGCGGGCGCGCCGCTTGAGCGAAGCGGCGCGCAAGCTGGCCGGCGGCGCGCCCGACATTCTCTGCGTCGCGCTCGATGCCGGTTACGGCTCGCATGAGGCGTTCACGCGGGCCTTTCGAGATGCGTTCGGCACCACGCCGGAACTGGTACGCGCGCAAGGCTCGACCCAAAACCTCGACCTCGTGGAGCCCATTCTGATGGACAGTTCGCTTCTCACAACACTCGAGCCGCCGCGCTTCGAGACCAGCCGCCCCTTCCTGATCGCCGGGCTCGGCGAACGCTACAGCTGCGAGACCAGCGCCGGCATCCCAAAGCAATGGCAGCGCTTCGCCCCCTATATCGGCAACATTCCAGGCGAGGTGCCCGGCGTGTTCTACGGCGTCTGCCTCAATGGCGACGACGCCAGCAATTTCGACTATGTCGTCGGCGTCGAGGTGAAGGATTTCTCCGACCGGCCCAAGGATTTTTATCGGGCGCGCATACCGGCGCAGAGATACGCGGTGTTCTCGCATCGCGAGCACATCTCGACCATCCGCCGCACCATCAACACGATCTGGAACAGCTGGCTGCCGGCCTCCGGCCATGGGGTCGCCGACGCGCCGGAATTCGAACGCTACGGGCCAGAGTTCGATGCGCATTCCGGCAGTGGCGGGCTGGAGATCTGGCTGCCGGTGAAGGGGTGAGGCGCGCCTTCCCTTCTCCCCTTGTGGCAGAAGGTGGATTGCCGCGAAGCGGCAAGACGGATGAGGGGTGTTCCAGGGAAAGCCAGCGTCCCACTTCGCTGGAACACCCCTCATCCGTCGCCTTCGGCGACACCTTCTCCCACAAGGGGAGAAGGGGGAGCCTAGAGCTGCAGATCCCACGTCTGGCCAACCAGGTCCTTGCCGAAGGAGTGGTGCTTTTCCTCCTCGACCAGCTTGAATCCGGCGGCCTGGTAGATGCGGCGGGCCGAGCCCAGTATGTCGTTGGTCCAGAGCGTCAGCCTCTTGTAGCCCTTGGCGCGGGCGAAGGCGATGCATTCGTCGACCAGCCTTGCGCCGATGCCGAGGCCGCGCGCCGAATGCTCGACATAGAGCAGCCTAAGCTTAGCCACGTCGGCCGACTTGCGCACGACGAAGACCGAGCCGACCACCTCGCCCTCGCGCTCGGCGATCCAGGCGCGCTCCCAGTCCGGATCGAACTTCTTGACGAATTCGCCAAGGATCTCGGCGACCAGCGCCTCGTAGGTTCCGTCCCAGCCATAGTCCTGCGTGTAGAGCATGCCCTGGCGGCGCGTGATCCAGCCGATGTCGCCGACCTGCAGCGGGCGAAGGATATAAGGCACTTTCGGCTCGGGCTTGTCGCCGAGCAGGTCCTGCACGGTGCGCATGGCCTTGACCAGCCGCTCCTGGTCGACAGGCGCCAGACGATCGAGCAGCGCGCGCACCTGATCGTGCGAATCCTGGTTGAGCGGCGCGAAGGCCTGCCTGCCCGCGGACGTCAGCGCGATCGAGGCGCGTCGCGCGTCCGCCTCGGTGGCTTCGCGCTCGACCAGGCCGCGTTCCTCGAATTTCTTGAGCAGACGGCTGACATAGCCGGGGTCGAGGCCGAGCTCGCGCACCAGGTCGCTGGCGACGAGCCCGTCGCGATTGGCAAGCTCATAAAGCACCCGCGCCTCGGTCAGCGAGAACGGGCTCTTCAGCAGGCCCTCGTCGAGCAGGCCGATCTGGCGGGTATAGAAGCGGTTGAAGGACCGGACCGTGTCAATGCGTTCCTTGCCGGGGTGATCGTGGATGGTCATGGCGGTTTCTCCTGTGCCAGACAGGATTAATCATTTAGTTGACTGAGTCAATAAATATACCCGTTGATGACATCGCGATACGTCGAGCCGTTACAGCGAGTGCGCCCGGGTAACGGTATTCCCAAATCGGGAAATCCCGCTTGTTCCCAAGATGGGAATAAGCTATATGTGGTCATGCAAATCGTCAGCAAGAAAACGCTTGTAACGTTTTGGACCAAGCATCCACAGGCTAGAGCACCGCTTACCGCTTGGTTCAACGCGTCGAGCAAGGTCGAATGGAAGACCTCGGCGGACATCAAGGCCCAGTTCGGCACGACCGTGGATTTTGTCACCGACAATCGCGTCGTGTTTGACATAGCCGGCAACAAGTACCGGCTGGTCGTGCATGTGAGCTACACATTCAAGCGGTTGCTGATCAAATTCGTCGGCACCCATGCCGAATATGACAAGATAGACGTGGAGAAGGTGTGATGGAAAACATTCGACCCATTAAGACGGAGGCTGATTACGATTGGGCCATTGCCGAGATCACCCGCTATTTTGACCGTGAGCCCGCTGTAGGCAGCCCGGAGGCCGACCGTTTCGATGTGCTGGCTGCCCTGATCGAGGCCTACGAAGCCAAACACTATCCCATCGAAGAAACCGACCCCGTGGACGCGATCGTGGCCCACATGGAAATGGCCAATCTCAATCGGGCAGCGCTCGTGCGACTCTTAGGCTCAGCGTCGCGCGCCTCCGAGATCCTGACACGCAAACGCGCACTCACGATGGACATGGCATTCAAGATCAACCGCGAGTGGCATATCCCTGCGGAAGTCCTCATTCACCCGTACCATCTAGCTAAGGATGAAAAAGAGACTGCCGCCAGATAACGCGGTCACCCCATCGGCAGCGCAGGCCAGAACTCCACGATCCGGCCCCCTGAGAACACCGCAATCGCACCGAACTGCTGCAGCACAGCCTCGCTCTGCGTCGGCCGCAGGAAGGCATAGTCGCCAGGCTTCACGTTCGCTCCCGCGGGCAGCCCCATGAACTGCTGGTTGGAGGACAGGCCGATCAAGCTGTTCGGCTTCATGCCATCGGGAAACACCGGCTCGGCCATCCACTTGCCGCCATAGAGATAGCAGCCCTTGCGCGGGAAGAGGCCGAGCGACTGCAACGCCTTGGAAACCGCCGCCGGGCCAGGCAGCATCGCATCGACCGCCTTGAGGATCGGGGTGGCGATGAAGGCCGCCGGTTGGAAACGGTCTAGGCCGGGCGTGTCGAAATCGCTGGGCAACACGAAGGCGGAGCCCATCGACACTTCGTTCGCCATGCCCGCGTCATGCAGCAGCGCCGTCTTCGAGCCGCCGATGTTGAGGATGCGGCGCGCCTGCGGCTCCAGCACATCGATAAAGCCGGCAGCCTTGGCCGAGGCCTGTTTCAGGGCCTTGGCCGCGCCGCCGAACAAACCGGGGATCTCCGGCGCATGCGCCTCATAGGCCATGATGCCTTCGCAGCGCAGGCGCTCCGGTATCGTCAGCGCCTTGATCTCGGCGGGATTGGCGAAGCCGCCGCGATGCAGGCCGACATCGACCTCGAAGGCGAAGCGCAATTCGGTGTCGAGCGCGGCGGCCAAGGCGCCATATTCGGCCAGCCGCTCCGGCGTGTCGATCAGCCAGCAGACGCGCGACCACCAGCCGGCGTCGCCCTTGGTCAGCGCAGCCTTGGCGGCGCCGACCGGCATCGGCTTGCCGTAGAGCAGGTCGCCCTCGGGAAAAGCGTCGAGCACGGCCTGTGACACCGGCGGGTGGAAGGTCATGAAGCGGTTGGTGCCAAGCGCCCTGGCGATGTGCGAAAGCAGCGGCACGCAGGGCAGCGACTTATCGACCAGCCGCACGCCAAGCCCCGGCGCCAGCCTCTCCTTCGCCAGGGCGATGTTGCCGTCCAGCCGGTCGCGGTCGAGCACCAGGCAGGGCCGGAAAATCTCGGCGGCCCTCAATGCGTCGGACAGAGCAGCCAAATAGGCGCTCATGATTGGATGCCGAACAGGCCGGCCATGTAGGGCGAGACGAAACGGTTTTGCGGATCGATGTCGCGCCGCACCGCCATCGCGTCATCCCAGCGCGGATAGAGCTTCTTGAAATCCGCCGCCTTCAGGCTGTGCATTTTCCCCCAATGCGGCCTGCCGCCATACTTGCGGAAGATCGGCTCGGCGGCGCGCATGAAGGGCAGCGGATCGTTCGCCGCATCGTGATGGATGGCGATCGAGCAGGTCAGCCTCTTGTAGAAAGGCGAAAGCCAGAATTCGTCGGGCGCCACCGAACGCACCTCCATCGGGAAATAGACTTCCGGGAAGTGCTTCTCCGTCAGCGCGATGATCTCGGCCAACGCTTTGGGACCTTCCTCGTAAGGCAGGTGGTACTCCATCTCGTTGAATTTGGTGCGACGGTCGCTGGCGTAGACGTTGAGCCAGTCCTGAACATAATCCTCGGAGGGCGCTTTCTTCACCGCGCCCCTGATCAGCGCGCGACGCAACGACGGCAGCCAGCGCAAGGCAGTGCGCAGCTTGCGCAGCGTCGCCAGCCCTTCCTCGTCGTCATCGGTGGGACGCGGCGTCGTCGGCGCGTCGCTGAGATCGCTGGCGATGAACTGCGCATGGTCGGCGAAGGGAATGTAGTAGAACTCGGCCGACCGGTGCGCGGCCATCATCGTCTCGAAATCGCGCAGCATGTCGCCGACCGGCAGCACCCATTTGCGACGGCGCAGCCGATAGCTCGCAATGTTGTTCATCGTCACTTCGGTGAGCACGCCGAAGCTGCCCAGGGCGACACCCGTGGCGTGGATCATATCCTGATCATTCGCCCGGCTGTATTCGCGCAGCTTGCCTTGCCCGTCCACCAGTTGCACCGTCTCGAGCTGCGTGTGATAGGCGCCGAGCGTCGGACCCGAACCATGCGTTGCCGTGCCGAGCGCGCCGCCGATCGCCTGCTTGTCGATGTCACCCATGTTGGGCAAGCCCTGGCCGATGTCCTGCAGGATGTGCATCAGAGCGCCGAGCCTGGTTCCCGCCCTCACCCGCGCCCGGTTGGCGGCCGCGTCATGCGAGACCAGCCCTTCGATCTTCTCCAGCGAGACGATGGCGCCTTCGGACTGCACCAGCGGCGTGAAGGAATGGCCCGCGCCGGCGATGCGCAAAGGACCGGGCGCCGAGCGCACCAGTTCGGCCAGTTCGCCGGCGTCGGCCGGCATCGCGATCAATTTCGGGGAAGCCGTGACGAAGCCCGACCAGTTGCTCCAGGCGTTTGCCATCTCGATCCTCCCGCTCAGGCCCGGCCGCGCCGCCGCGCGACCAGCACGAAGACGCCGAGCAGAAGTACGCTGGCCAAAGCGGTGGCGGCGGCGAATTCGGGCACCGGCCGGAAGTTCGCGCCATCGATCAGCAGCGAGGCGGCGACCGGCCCGAGCGCAAGACCGAAAAGCTGGGCAGCCGGCACCAGAAGCACGGCAGTGCGCGTTTCGTCGGCGGTGATCGCCAGGCGGATCTGGTAGGGAACGATGAAGAGCAGGATGAAGCCCATCACCAGTGCCACCGCCCAGAACACCGAAAGACCCGGACCGGACGCAAGCAGCACCGAGCAGATCGCCGCGATGATGCCGATGATTGTGATGGCAAAGCGATAGTCGATGCGCGCCTCGAAGATTGTCGCGGTCATCGCGCCGATCACCTGCGCGGCAAGGCTCGCCGAAACCATCAGGCCGACGGTGCGGCCGTCGATGCCGAACTGCGCGCCGATGGGCTCAAGAAAAGCCCAGACGGCACCGAAGAACATAAAATAGCAGAGGATCGACAAAAGCGCGGTGATCGCCGGCACCGTCGCCACATTGGCGAACTGTTCTTCCTTTGGCAGGTCGGCATAATCGTCCGGCACGGCCCAGGCCACGACCAGCGACAGCAGGCAGACGATGGCGAGCACGATGAAGCCGCCGGCTGAACCCGCGGCAGGCACGGCATAGATCGCGAGGATCAGCGCCAGCGCGCATTGCGCCAAGGTCTGCAGCGTGACGAAATAGCCGCCGATGCGTTCGGCCCGGCGCGAGCGGGCGATCAGCTCGGTCGCGACGGCGACAAGCCCGCCCTCCGCGAGGCCGGCCAGCGTGCGCGCGCCGATCAGTGCATTGGGCGTGCCGGCATAAGCGGTCCAGAAATTGGCGAGCGCGAGCAGGACGAGCAATACCGCGCTCTTCCAGCGCATGTTCCTCGCGGGAAGCAGCATGGCCACGATCGCCGAGCCGATGGCGATGGCGATCATCTCAGCGGTGGCGACCAGCGCCAGCTCGTCGCCGGTGACATGGCCTTCCGTGTAGAGCGCGCCAAGCAATACGGGCTGCAAGCCCAGGATGAGAAGGCCGACCGAGCCGATCCACAGCGCCGAGGCCAGTTGCAGGCCGGTCGGATTGCCGACAAGCCAATCGCCACTTTCCGCTTGCGCGGCTTGCGATGCAGTCACGAGGTGCCCTCCCTTGCAGCTCGATCGAAAAACTGACACGTTGTCAGCATTTAGCGAAACTGATACTTGATCATGTTTCTTGTCAACCACGAATTCGCACTCTCGTGAGAGATTTGGCGCATGACGCAGATCAGGCGAACGGCGACGGAACCGCGGCGCAGGCCGAAGCAGGAGCGCAGCCGCGAGCGCATAGACGCGATCCTCGCCACCACCATGCGGTTGATCGGCGAAAAGGGCATCGACGCGGTGACGATGAAGGAGGTCGGCGCGCTTGCCGGCGGGCCGATCGCCACCGTCTATCACTACTTCCCGAGCAAATCAGCGATCCTGGCGATGCTCTACGAGCGGTTTTCCGAGGAAAGCCGTGCCAGATTCGGCGCGATCATCGCCGAGATAGGCCGGCTGGAGGACGTGACCGCGGCGGCTGACCGCCTGCTCGACGATTACTATTCCCGCGTCGCGGCGGACCCGGCGATCCAGGACCTGCAGAACGCCATCCAGGCCGACAAGGCGTTGCAGCATCTCGACATCGCCGAGACGCGGCATCAGGCGAAAATGTTCTGCGACCATGTCGCGCCGATGCTGAAGTCCGAGCAGCGCGAGGCTTTCGGACGCGTCGTGTTCCTGATCTTCCAGCTTGCAGGCGGCGTCGTGCGGCTGGCGCTGACGCAGGACGAGGAAGAAGGCCGGCGCACGATCGACGATTATCGGTCGATCATCCACACGCAGTTGCGGTTGTTTTTGTAGGGCGCCTGCCGCCTAAAGCAGGTCGCGTGAAGAAGAATTCACGCGACCTGCTTTAAGTTTTTGATTTTAAGCATGTCTTTGTCCCGAAACCGGGCCCACTTTCGGGAGACATGCTTTAGGCGTGTTGGCGGATCAGCCCCTCGAACCCGTCGGCAAGATTGGCATTGCCGGCGGCGAGGAAGGCGGACAGGTTGCGGACGCGGCCGGGCGTCTTGTTGGCGTCAAGCAGAAAGGCCTTGCCTTCATGCATGACGAAATCGAATTTGCCGTAGTCGAAGCCGAGCTCGCGCCGCAGCGCACGAAGCTCGTCGGGAACCGGAACCGGCTCTCGTCGGATCGTATCTTCGCCTTTGACCAGGTTTTGCGGCGAGACATGCCGGGTACAACGCTCGCGTTCTCCGCAGAACAGCCAGAAGCGGGCGCCGAAGCCGTCCGGCTCGAGCTCGGGAACGAACTTTTCCACCACGAGGTCCTTGCGATCGAACACCGCCGGCGGAACATCCGCAAGCGAGCTGTGGATGCTGTAGCGATCAAGCAGCTTGGCATCGGGAAATGGCTCCGGCCTGCCGGCGCGCCGCGATCTCCGGTTGAGCGTCTGTTCTCGCGTACCCAGATTGTTGAGGCTGCTCTTGACGATGACAGGGCCTCGCCAGCCGTGGTCCCTATCGATCACCGCGCCGCTGACGCGTCGCTTCGAGATGTCGGCGGCGGCGATGTTGAGGCAGAAGGGAAAGGTGCGCGCGTATTCGACATATTCAGGTGGCGTAACAGTCGCGTCGACATGCAGTACCGCGATATCCGCCTCCGGCTTGGCCGAAGTGCCCGTAAGAACGCGCACGGAATGCCCCCGGCGCTTCAACTCCTCCAGCAGATCGAAGAGCATGTACGGGCTGTCGCGGCGCAACAACGGCCCGCGACGTCGTTCAAACCCGTCAAACTCATGCGTGATCACCGCGATGCGCGCCATGCCCGCCCCCTTGGCTTATCAAGCGTCGTCGATTATTCGGTCGAATACAACGCGTTGCCGGGGTGGGATTTGCATGACGGAGCATTGGAATGCAATTCGTCAACATTGGCAGCTGCTCGGCTCACCTCTGCGGCCGCCGGCGGAGGTGGTCGAAACCTACGACCGTGAGCTCGAGCTCGCCCGGTCGCATGTCGTGATGTTCGGCGTGACGCCCGAGCTCGCCGGGCTTGGCGCCAGGATGACGGCGGTCGACGAGTCCGCCGACATGATCGCCGGCATTTGGCCAGGCGATACCGATACGCGCAAGGCGGTGCAAGGCGATTGGTTCGACCTGCCATTTCCCGGCGCAAGCGTCGATGCGCTGATCGGCGATGGATGTCTCTCGGTCATCGGCGCCGCCGAGTTCAGGCGTGCACTGTTTGCGTCGATCGCGCGTGCGCTGAAAGACGACGGGCGCGCCGGCATCAGGCTTTATGCTTGCCCCGAAACCCCGGACGAGCCGAAGGATGTCCGCGCCCTGGCGCTGAGCGGCGGCGTCGCGACCTTCCACGAGCTCAAATGGCGCGTGGCCATGACCGCGACCGGCACCGCGCCCGACTACATCATGCCGGTGAGGAGGATCCTCGAACAATTCGACAGGATGTTTCCCGACCGTGAGGAGCTGTCGGCTCGAACCGGCTGGGAACTGCCCGTCATCGGAACCATCGACGTCTACCGGAACTCGCCGGCCGTCTACAGTTTCGCGCCGGTGGCGGCTCTTGTCCAAGAGGCCGAGGCGTATTTCAGCGATGTCGGCATTGCCTCGACCGGCACATACGGGCTCGCCGAACGCTGCCCGTTGCTGGCGCTGCGGTCGCCGAAGCGCCGGGACTAACGGATGAGATTGCTCGCCGGCGCCTCGCGACACCCGTCGCTTTTTCGGGCTGGCGTTCCACGCGAGAAAAATTTCGCGCCGCTTGCCTCTTGCGCGCGCCTTGACTCCGGCAAGGCGCCAGCCTATCTCAGCGCCACGTTAGCACTCGCCTTTAGTGAGTGCTAACCGATGTCCGGCGGCCTCGCCGGATGGAGGAACAGTTCTCACCGTTCTCATTCGAGGAAGAAAACATGGCAAAGTCCAAGTTCCGCCCGCTTCATGACCGCGTGGTCGTTCGCCGGGTTGAATCCGAATCCAAGACCGCCGGCGGGATCATCATCCCGGATACGGCGAAGGAGAAGCCGCAGGAAGGCGAGATCATCGCCGTCGGCTCCGGCGCTCGCGACGAAAACGGCAAGCTCGTGCCGCTGGACGTCAAGGCCGGCGACCGCATCCTGTTCGGCAAGTGGTCGGGCACTGAAGTCAAGCTCAATGGCGAAGACCTTCTGATCATGAAGGAATCCGACATCATGGGCATCATCGGCTGATCATCGGCCTCTCCATCAACTGAATTTTCGGGCTCTTCCCGAGCCCCTGTCAGGAGCTAAACAATGGCTGCAAAAGACGTAAAATTCTCCCGCGATGCTCGTGAGCGCATGCTGCGCGGCGTCAACATCCTCGCCGACGCGGTGAAGGTCACGCTCGGCCCCAAGGGCCGCAACGTCGTCATCGACAAGTCGTTCGGCGCCCCGCGCATCACCAAGGACGGCGTCACCGTCGCCAAGGAAATCGAGCTTGAGGACAAGTTCGAGAACATGGGCGCGCAGATGGTCCGCGAAGTCGCTTCGAAGACCAACGACATCGCCGGCGACGGCACGACCACCGCGACCGTTCTCGCCCAGGCGATCGTGCAGGAAGGCAACAAGGCCGTTGCCGCCGGCATGAACCCGATGGACCTCAAGCGCGGCATCGATCTTGCCGTCGCCGAAGTCGTCGTCGCTCTCGGCAAGGCCGCCAAGAAGATCAAGACCTCCGAGGAAGTCGCCCAGGTCGGCACGATCTCGGCCAATGGCGACGAGTCGGTCGGCAAGATGATCGCGGAAGCGATGCAGAAGGTCGGCAACGAGGGCGTCATCACCGTCGAGGAAGCCAAGACCGCCGAGACCGAGCTGGAAGTCGTCGAAGGCATGCAGTTCGATCGCGGCTATCTCTCGCCCTACTTCGTCACCAACGCCGACAAGATGGTCGCCGATCTGGAAGACGCCTACATCCTGCTGCACGAGAAGAAGCTCTCCAACCTGCAGGCCATGCTGCCGGTCCTGGAAGCCGTCGTTCAGACCTCGAAGCCGCTCCTCATCATCTCGGAAGACGTCGAAGGCGAGGCTCTGGCCACGCTGGTCGTCAACAAGCTGCGCGGTGGCCTGAAGATCGCCGCCGTCAAGGCTCCGGGCTTCGGTGACCGCCGCAAGGCCATGCTGGAAGACATCGCCATCCTCACCGGTGGCCAGGTCATCTCGGAAGACCTCGGCATCAAGCTCGAGAACGTCGGCCTCAACATGCTCGGCCGCGCCAAGAAGGTGTCGATCTCCAAGGAGAACACCACCATCGTCGACGGCGCCGGCAAGAAGGCCGAGATCCAGGGCCGCGTCGCCCAGATCAAGCAGCAGATCGAGGAGACCACCTCGGACTACGACAAGGAGAAGCTGCAGGAACGTCTGGCGAAGCTCGCCGGCGGCGTTGCCGTGATCCGCGTCGGCGGTGCGACCGAAGTGGAAGTCAAGGAAAAGAAGGACCGCGTTGACGACGCCCTGAACGCGACCCGCGCGGCCGTGGAAGAAGGCATAGTCGCCGGCGGTGGCGTTGCCCTGCTGCGCGCTTCGGCCAACGTCAAGGCCACCGGCGCCAACTCCGACCAGGCTGCCGGCATCAACATCGTGCGTCGTGCGCTGCAGTCCCCGGCCCGCCAGATCGCGGCGAACGCCGGTGCGGAAGCCTCGATCGTTGCCGGCAAGATCCTCGAGAACAAGGGCGCGACCTTCGGCTTCAACGCCCAGACCGGCGAGTATGGCGACATGATCGCCATGGGCATCGTCGACCCGGTCAAGGTCGTGCGCACGGCTCTCCAGGACGCGGCCTCGGTCGCCGGCCTGCTGGTCACCACCGAAGCCATGATCGCCGAAGCTCCGAAGAAGGAGTCGGCTGGCGGCGGCATGCCTGGCGGCATGGGCGGCGGCGGCATGGGCGGCATGGGCGGCATGGATTTCTAATCCAAGCTACCAAGCTGATACGGAAAGGGCGCCGAGAGGCGCCCTTTTTGTTTGCGTCTGGAGATCCGAGTCCTCAGGCGACGCTCTCCGCCTGCTGCGCCACTTTGCCAGCAAGCACCGCCTGCTCGACCAGCGCCGCGACCTCGTCGGCCACCGCCTGCAGCGGCGCGCGGTCGCGGGTAGCGCGGGCGATCACCATGAGGCCTTCCAGCGAGGATTCGACCAGCAGCGCCAGCGCCTGCGCGCGCCGCTCCGGCACCCCTGCCCTGACGAATGCCTGGCGCAGCAGGCCGACCCACTGCTCAAAGGCCGAGCGGCAGATTTCAACCAAGTCCGGAACATCATTCGGTGCGTCGAGCACGACCGGCGCAACCGGACAGCCGAGCGAGAATTCGTTGTCCTCCAGCATGCGGGCCACCGACTGGTAGATGTGGTGCACGGCAACGGCGGGATCGCTTTCCTCCAAAAGCGCCGCGCCCAGCCGCTCCGTCACGTCGGCGACGCTGGCGCGCGTCACCTCGACGACCAGCTGGTCCTTGCCCCCCGGGAAATGGAAATAGAGCGAGCCACGGGGTGCTGCGCTGGCGCTCAAGATGTCGTTCAGCGACGTGCCGTGATAGCCACGCTGCCGGATGAGCCGCGCCGTCGCCTCGATCATGCGGGTGCGTGTGTCCGTCGCCACGTCGACCTCTCGAATGTCAACCTCTGTCAGGAACGCGCATTATAGGGCTTGCCCCCAATATGACAATCGGTCTACATAATATGTAAATCGGTCTACATATTTCGGAGGCAACAATGCGAACCTATCGGCTCGAGGAGCGAGGCGGCACCGACAAACTGGTGCTGCGCGAGGAGGCGGTGCCGCGGCCAGGTCCGCGTCAGATCGTTATGCGGGTGCACGCCACGTCGCTGAACCGGCGCGACACGATGATCCTCAACGGCAGCTATCCGCTGACGCCACGCGACGGCGTCGTGCCGCTGAGCGACGGCGCCGGTGAGGTGGTGGCGGTTGGCGATGCCGTAACGCGCTTTGCCGTCGGCGACCGTGTGACCGGCAGCTATTTCGCGCGCTGGATCGACGGCCGCATGCATCCGGGCATCGTCGACCAACTCGGCTGCACGCTGGACGGCATGCTTTGCGAATATGCGCTGCTCGACGAGCAATGGGCCGTGCGGTTGCCCGACCATCTCTCCTGGCGAGAGGCGGCGACCTTCACCTGCGCCGGGCTGACCGCCTGGAGCGCACTGACGGGCGCCGAAATTCCAAAGCCGGGACAATGGGTTCTCGTCATCGGCTCAGGCGGTGTCGCGCTGTTTGCGCTGCAGTTCGCCAAGCTCATGGGTTGTCGCGTCGCCGCCGTCACCTCGCGCGCCGAGAAGGCCGACAGGCTGCGCACGGTCGGCGCAGATCTGGTCTTCGCGGCAGCCGAAACGCCGGAATGGGGCGTGAAGCTGCGCGAGGCGACCGGCGGCATCGACCTGGTCGTCGAGACCGGCGGACCGGCGACCTTTCAGCAATCGCTGATCGCCAGCGCGCTTTACGGGCGCATCGTGCTGCTCACCGTACAGGACCAGGAGGGCAAATCGGTCGAAA
The DNA here is from genome assembly GCF_057784215.1 of Mesorhizobium sp. CNPSo 4661. Lineage (NCBI taxonomy): Bacteria > Pseudomonadati > Pseudomonadota > Alphaproteobacteria > Hyphomicrobiales > Phyllobacteriaceae > Mesorhizobium > Mesorhizobium sp. CNPSo 4661. The sequence continues at coordinate 292,558 of NZ_JBWGIO010000003.1, forward strand.
TCCCGGGTGCCGTCTACCAGCGCAGCCTCGTCACCATCGGCCGCCTCTTCGTCGGCAGCCGCAACGGGCTGGAAGCAATGCTTGCCGCCGTCGCCACGCACCGGCTGAAGCCGGTCATCGACAAGGTCTTCCCGTTCACCGAGGCGCGCGAGGCCTACCGTCATTTCCAGCAGGGCGACGTCTTCGGCAAGGTCGTCATCGACGGTGCGTAACCGCCACGCCTTCCCGCAAAACAGAGAGGAGATCAGCCATGACAGTTCGTGAAGCCTCGGCCGAATGGCACGGCACGCTCAAGCGAGGATCCGGCCGGCTGCGGCTTGGCAGCGGCGTGTTCGAAGGCGCCTATTCCTTCCCGTCCCGTTTCGAGAATGGTCCGGGCACCAATCCGGAAGAGCTGATCGCGGCCGCGCATGCCGGCTGCTTCTCGATGGCGCTCACCGCCATTCTCGGCGGCGAAGGCCATACGCCTGACAACATCTACACGACCGCGAAAGTGCATCTCGGCGCGACCACGACGGGACCGACGATCACCCGCATCGAGCTCGAAACCGAGGCCCGCGTCGCCGGCATCTCGGCCGAGGACTTCGAACGGCTGGCGCAAAAAGCCAAGGCGGCCTGCCTCGTCTCGCGGGCGCTCGCCGGCGTCGCCACCATCACGCTCAAAGCGAGCCTCGCAACTTAATGAAATGGCGGGAGAAAATCCTATGACCCAGGAATTGATCATCGACATCGCCATGGCCGAGCGCTCCGCCGAAACGGCGGAAATCATGCGGCGCTACAACGACGTGTTCCAGCATCACGATCCGTCGGCACTGGACGACCTGGTGGCGCGGGACTGCGTCATCGAGAACACCACGCCGGCGCCGGACGGCGCCCGCCGCAACGGCAAAGCGGCCTGCGTTGAATTGTGGTCGGCGATCGCCACCGGACCCGGCACGCGCTTCGACATCGAAGAAACATATGTGGCCGGCGACCGCGCCACGATCCGCTGGCGCTTCTGGATGGCCGACGGCAGGTCGCTGCGCGGCGTCAACCTGATGCGCGTCGCCGATGGGCGGATCGTCGAGGCGATGGGTTATGTAAAGGGATAGGGGCTATGCGAAAGGATAGGGCCTGACGCGGAAGCCGCGCTCAGGCCCAGCCCGGAACCCCCCGCCAGGATTTGGATTCCGGGTAAGCTGCTTAGGAGACCACCCGGTTGAGCTTCACGAAGGTGATCGTCCTGGCGTTCGAGCGCGGCGCTGCGTCCTCGACGATGCTGAGGCCGCCTTTTTCCTTCAACGTGTTCCAGGCCATGTAGAGCAGATAGGCGACGCCCAGATATTTCAGCGTCTCGAAGGCGACGGCGCTGGTGTGCAGCACGGCGGCGAGGCCGGTGACGGCGGCCGCCATATGCGGGATGATGCCCAGCGTGCAGGCGAAAGCGGCGACAATCGAGGCGCGCGCCTCGCGAGAGGCAGGCGTTCAGCGTGTAGAGGACGCCGGTGCCGGGCGAAGCGACGATGATCAGCGACGTCAACAGGAATTCGATGCTCGTGGATTTCCTCCGCAGCCCTGCCCGGCGGGAAGGTACCGGGGCGGCGGCAAGCGGGGAGTGCGTGATCTCTCCCCTTGTGGGGGAGATGGCCGGCAGGCCAGAGGGGGGCGCGAAGGAACGCCAACCTCTCAGGTGTTCAAATCGAAAGCTAGTCCTGAGTGCGAGAGAAATTCGGCTGAGACGTCGGCGGGACAGCGCCCCCCTCTGCCCTGCCGGGCTTTCGTCGTTCGCAAAGCCAAGCAATTGGCTTCGCGTCCGCTACGCGGACCACTCCTCAACCCCCACAAGGGGGGAGATTGGCAGGTCCAGCCCGTGCGCTGCCCTTGCCGTCAGGCACTCGGGGTCGCCCGGCATGCAGGCGCGGCAGACATGTGGGCGTGCGTCGTAGATGCCGCAAGCAGTCGCTTTGCCGACTTCGCCGCGAAGCGCGGCGCAGCGGCCGTTTTCGAAGCGAATGCCGGACAGGTCGGCGGAGACCAGCGCTTCAGGGATACGCTCGAGCTCGTCGTCGTCCTCGGTCGAAAAGCGCGGCCAATCCGCCGCATAAGCACAACAAGCGCCGCAGCTCTGGCAATCGAAGACGGCAACCGAGTCGACATCTTGAGCGGCCAGGTCCAGCAGCGCGCGGCCGGAGGCGGTGCGACCGAGGTCTTGCGGCAAGGCTGCTACTTCTTCCTGGTCTTGCGCGCCGGTGCCTCGGCCGGCGTCTTGAACAGATCGGTCGCAACCTCGGCAGGCGCCTTCTGCGGAGGCTTGGGCGGTTTCGCGGCAGCGGGCGACCCTGCGGGCTGGTCCTTGGGGGCGAATTTTATGGCCATGTATCAGTCCTCGTTGGAAAAGCGCGATGATGGCGCTTTCGGGTTACGCAAGCGGCCGATCAGCGCCGAGACCGCCGTGATGTTCATTTCTTCCGGCGACCACATCCCGGCCGCCTCTATGTGATGCGTTCCAAGCTCACGATGTGTGCTGCCGCTATAGGCCGCGTCCTGACGGGTGGTCCGCTGAAGCGTCTTGGGATCCTCGCGGACATATTCGATCAGATAGTTCGGACATTCGGCGCGACTGAGCACGGCGATCCGCACCTGCGCATTGCCAAAGGCGCGCTTGCATCGCTCAAGCCTTTCAAGCACGCGCCTGACATATTCGACTGGCTTGTCCAAGCCATCGACAAGATCGGCGATGGTGGCATTGCTGGCTATCTGGATTGGAGGCACACGTTTGGTGGCCATCGGCATTCTCCCTGCTTGCGCCGGTCTTCAGCCATGATCGAGCACAAAGCAATACGGCAATTCATCGAACTGCCGATCCTACCAACATAATTGACGTCGGATTTTTTTCATCTTGCAAGGAACCCTTTCGCCGGCTGCCGGTTTATCCCTGTCGTCAGCAATTCATGAGCAATCGAGAAAGGTTGACGGCAAAAGACGCCTCCCGCGCCATAAAAAGCGCGAGAGGCGTTTTTCTTACATGATCACGCTGATCATCGGCAGCACCTCATAGCGGAAGCCGCGGCCCCAGCTCGACACGGGATCGCCATCGGTCACGACCCTCGCCTCGGCTTCGCTGCCGGCACGCAGGATCAACAACCCCCAGGGACCGGCAGGATCGGCGACTGGGCCTGCCATGATCATGATGCCTTCGCGAAGCTTCTCGCGCAGATAGTCGGCATGCCGGCCCATCAGCGCCCTTTCCTCCTCGGTCATGGTGAAGGCGAAATCGGGCCGGGGTGGGATCAGCCGGGCAATGGAAGATCTTTAACGCCCTGGCTTCACGCGGTGCTTCACTGCTAGCCATCAGTTCCTCCCTTAGGGCGGATATCCACGGCGCCGTCGCGCTATTTCGATGGCTTATTCGTCCGGCCCAGGTTCCGGCCAGGGCTCCTTGGCGGCTTCCGCATACCACTGCTGCATCGCGTTCATCGCCAACACCGCGTCGACATAGGCGCGCGTGACGGGCGCCAGCTCGCCGCCATAGGTGTCGAAGCGCGTGACCACAGGCGCATACATGGCATCGGCCGCGGTGAAATGACCGAACAGGAACGGGCCGCCTTCACCATATTGCTCGCGGCACTGACGCCAGATCGCTTCGATCCGAGCCCGCTGCGCCTCGCCCTCGGCGTCGAGCGGCTTGTGGGATTTCGGCCGGCGCAGGTTCATCGGCCAGCCATAGCGCACTTCGCGGAAGCCGGAATGCATCTCGGTCGCCACCGAGCGCGCCAGCGCGCGGGCGCCGAGGTCGTCCGGCCACAGCTTCTTTTCCGGATAGAGGTCAGCCAGATATTCAAGGATCGCCAAGGTTTCCCAGACGATCCTACCATTATGGTTCAACACCGGCACCAAGCCGGTCGGCGACACCTTGGCGAGATCGGCGGCGGTCTCAGGCGTGCGCAGGCGAACGAAGCCTTCCTCGAAGGGGATTTCCAGGTGGCGCATCGCCACCCAGGGCCGCAACGACCAGGAGGAAAAGCACTTGTTGCCGATGTAGAGCGTGAATTCTGCCAAGACGGACTCCCCCATGCGCGGTTGCTGGCCAACCTAGCCGCTTCACCTTCGAGCCGAAAGTCCTTGTCGCGTCGCCGGTTTGCGCGGAACCAAAAGTCTCTCCGTCCGTTTGGCTGCCGGATGCGGCTCCCGTATCCAGCTTCCATACAGACCCAGGAGACGCGTGCATGGTGAACAGGGATCAGGTTGCCGGTCTTGCCAAGCAAATGAAGGGTTCGGTCAAGCAGGCGGCCGGCAAGGCCACCGGCAACCGGCGGACAGAGGTCGAAGGCGTTGCCGACAAGATCGCCGGCAAGGTGCAGAAGGCCTATGGCGACGTGAAGGACAAGGTCAAGAAGGCGTTCTGACCCTCACGCCGTTGCCTTGATGATCGACGCCGCCGCGAGGCGGCCTTTTCATGTCTGGAATTGCTTGGCGAAGGCGTTGGTGAAGACGATGTCGCCATGGTCGCCGGCCGCTTCGCCCAGCACCACATCCATGTTGTCGGCAGTCACCCGCGCCAGCGCGAAGCCGCCCATGTAGGCCGCCTTCGGCTTGACGATATCGAGCCCGTCGCGCTGGTAGATCATCGGCACTTCGTGCTGGTGGCCGTGGAAGACGGCGATGACATTGTAGCCCTCGATCGCTGCCAGCAGCGCATGGCGGTCGGCCTCGGCCCACCAGTGCGGGCGGCCGGCGCCATCCTCATCATAGGTGCGTTTCACCGGGTCCCAGCGCTCGGTCGAGAAAGTGTCCCAGCCATAGTGCTGGAACAGGACGACCGGACGACCGTCGCCGGCATAGGTGGCGAGGTCCTGCTTCAACCAGGGCAGGCTGCTCGGCGCGCCATGGCCGGTGTCGCCGGCGAAGCGATGCGTCTGGATAAGATGCAGCCCGCCCCAATCCCAGGAATAGCAATCGGTATCGACGTCATATTCGGTCGCCGGCACCGGCGGCTTGAAGAACACGCCGGGGCGATGGTTGACCTCGACATAGTCGCGCAATTCGCGGCGATACCAGTCGACATGCGGCGGCGAGCCGTTCTGGTCGAGATCGTGATTGCCGAGCCCGACATAGACCGGGATGTGGACGCGGTCCGGCCCGACGCCTTCCTGATAACGCTGGGAGAACTGCAGAAGCTGTGTCCCTTCGCTTGGTTCGGTGACCTGGCCGCCGCCATCGTCGGTGATGTCGCCGCCAGTGACGAGTCCGAGCGGCGTGCCGATGCGGGTGCCAGCCGAATGCAGGCCGGTGGCAAGACCGTCGATCTCGGCCGGCCACCGCTTGTCCGCAATCGCGTTGAGCGCCGCCACATTGCGCAGAAGCGCCGCGTCGGTCTTGCCTTCCTGCAGGCAGTTGGGGCTGAGCCCGCTCGCCATGCGGCAGGCATGGATATCGGCGATGAAGAGGAAGGTGGCGTCAATCGGCTGGATGCGCTTTCCGGTCTGGCCGAAAGCACCGCCAGGCAGGCCGCAGGCGGCAGCGAGGCCTCCCATCCGAGCGATGAAGGTGCGGCGCGAAACGGTTGCGGGCGAAGAGCGATTCATCGTCATCCGATTAAGCATCCTCGAACCGCCTCGTCCAGTTCAATGCCCGGTCGGCGCCCTGGAGAGTTTTCATTCCCAAGGCATGAATAGCTCATGGGTCGACAGCGCGGCGGGGCTCTGTCATTGCTTCGGAACATGCATCCAGGGAGGAAGGCATGAAAACCCTGGCAACCGGCATGGCACTCGCCATGCTCGCCGGCGCCGCCCAGGCCGCGGACTGCGTGGACGCCAAATCCGCCAAAGCCGGCTTCGTGCTGGAAAAGGCCGGCATAAGCAGCGAATTCCAGCCGGCGCCTGGCGGCATGGTCGCGGTCGCCAACAAGTACGAGTCGGACTCGCCGCAGACGCAGTATCTCTATGCCGGGCTGATCGAGGTGTTTCGCGACAGCGAGACCGGGCGGCTGTCGATGATCCCGCTTGGCGACTTGAAGAAGCTGTTCCCGCTGAAGGCGGGCGCCAAGAGCAAGACCGAATTCGTGCGGCTATCTTCGAAAAAGGCGCCGAAGGGCACCGAGACGCTGGCTTTGACCGTCAAGGGCAAGGACAGCTACAAGCTCGGCGACTGCAAATACAATGTGCTCGTGGTCGGCGAAACGATCACCGGCGATACGGGCAACGTGATCGATACCTTCACGGCGCTCTATTCTCCCGACCTGCAGGCGGTGCTGGCACGGCGATACGACGAGGGGACCAGCGCGCAGAGCGAAGTGGGGTTCGAGACGATCAAGCCGCTGAAGGAGTGAACCTGGTCAGTTGGACAGGTCGGCGGGACAGCAAACTTTCTGAATGCTTATCGCAGCAACACCCTGCGGCGCCGCCTTGCTGCCGGTCCACCCGAAGATAGCTCTTCCAACCCCCTCAAGCACTCCCGCAATACCCCAGCATCCTGCGAAGTCTTGGCCATAGACATGGCGCCGGAATAAGCAGCCACTGCGAGCGCGGCGAAGCGGTCGGGATCGGTGCCGCCCTCCCTCCCGTCCAACTGGTCGGCCCGGATCTTATCTGCGATAGCCTGCCGCCAGCCGGCGAAGATTCTTGCGAGCGCCGAGCGGAAGTCATCGTCGGCCAGCGACAATTCATGCGCGAGGTTGTTGAGCGGGCAGCCGCGCACATAGCCTTGCTGTTCAAGCTCCGCAGCCACCGCCTCGAACACGGCCCGAACGCCTTGGCGGGCCGAGGGCGCCGCCAGCACCGGGCCGATCCAGGTTTCCCGGACCGCGGCCGCCACCCGTTCCTCGATCACCGCGAGCGCCAGCGCCTTCTTGGTCGGGAAATGGTGGTGCAGCGCGCCGCCGGTGACACCGGCAGCCGCCATCAGGTCGCCGAGGCTCGAGGCGTGGTAACCGCGCGCCTGGAAGGAACCTTCCGCCACGTCGAGCACGCGGCGGCGCATGCCATCCGGGTCGTTGGTGCGTTTTTTACGCATCGCCGCCTCCACCTTCTTCTCCCCTTGTGGGAGAAGGTGTCGCCGAAGGCGACGGATGAGGGGTGCTCCAGCTTGGCAATGACGGCATTCCGTCCAACACCCCTCATCCGTCTCGGCGCTGCGCGCCGATCCACCTTCTCCCGCAAGGGGAGAAGGGGAAGAAAATAGCAGATTGACAAAACCGGGCAACCGGTCTGTTTATGAAACAGGATGATCGCCCTGTTTTGAGATTCTGGCCATGAACCGACCTTCCCGCCTTGCCTCACCCATCGTCGAGCTTCGGCAATACACGCTGAAGCCCGGGCGGCGCGAAACACTGATCGCGCTGTTCGATCGCGAGTTCGTCGAAACGCAGGAAGCGACCGGCATGACCGTCATCGGCCAGTTTCGGGATATCGACCGCCCCGACATGTTCGTCTGGCTGCGCGGCTTCGAGGACATGGAGGCGAGAAAGGACGCGCTGAGCGCCTTCTACGGCGGACCGGTCTGGGCCACGCACCGGGATGCCGCCAATGCGACGATGATCGATTCCGACGACGTGCTGTTGCTCAAGCCGGCCTGGCGGGGTGCGGAATTCGACCTGTCGGGATTATTCCGGCCGACAGCTGCCGAGGCCGGAACTATGAACGATCGGAGCCGCTTGCCCGACTTTGTTGAGATTTCGATTCACCATTTGCGACCAAGCGCCGAGGCCGGCTTCGCCCAGCGCTTCGAGGCGGAGGCGGTCCCGCTGCTCGCGGCAAACGGGGCCCGACTGCTCGGCGCCTTCGTCAGCGAGCACTCTGAAAATACGTTTCCGCGGTTGCCGGTACGTGCCGGCGAAAATGTCCTCATCATCGTCACCGGCTTCGACGATGTCGATGCCCATGCCGGCCATCAAGCCGCCCTCGCCGCTTCGCCGGCATGGCGGGCGATCCGCGAAACCATGCAGGCCTTTTCCTCAAAGCCGGACGAAACGTTGCGGCTGACGCCTACCGCCCGATCGCTATTGCGATAGTCACGCGGCCGGCAACATGCCCGTTATTGCCTCGGCGACAAAGGCCGGGTCTTCCCAATGCGGGTTGTGACCGCAATCCTGCGCCCACACCGTACGCGATCCGGCGATCGTCTCTGCCATCGACTGCTGGTGCGCAGCGCCGAAAAGCGGATCGCACCCGCCGGCGATGATCAGCGTCGGGACCTGCACGGCCCGCGCCGCGGCGGTCAGATCGGTGCGGTGGACTTCCTCGAGAATGGCGCGCCAGTGCGCCGCCGGGATCGCCGAGGCGTCCTTCGCCAGACCGGCGAGAAAAGCCCGCGGCACACCCGGCTGGCAGGCATGCCACCAGCCGTAGAACGGATCCGACGGCGAGATCGGATCGCGCAAAGCCGCGACGCCGTCGATCAACTGGTGATCCGATCCGAAATCGGGCTTCAGCGCGCTGGCCATGATCACCAGCCCGCGGATCAGCTCCGGATACCGAGCGGCCAGCGCGATCGACACCATGCCACCCAGCGAATGGCCTACGACGACGGGTCGGTCCAGCCGCAGGCGCCGGATCAAGCCGGCGGTGTCGTCGACGAAATCGGCGACGCCGCAGCCCTCGCCCGCCTGCGAACCTCCATGGCCACGCAAGTCCGGCATGATCAGCCGGCGCCCGGAGAGATGCGGCGCCAGCAGCGAAAAACTGCGGCTGCTGTCGGTGAAGCCATGCACCAAGAGCAGCGGCGGCTCCGTGCCGGCGACCTCGACATAGGCAAGGTCGAGACCGCCGACATCGAGGATCTCCTTGCGGCCGGCCCAAGCGTCCTGCTCGGCCTCCTGATCCGCCAGCTCAAAAGCTGTCAATCTCAAAGCCCGAGCTTTTCCTTGACCGCGGCAAGGCCGGGCTTGCCATCAAAGGTGGTGACGCCGGCAAGCCAGGCATCGAGGCGATCCTTGTGCGCGGTGATCGACTTCAGCGCCCCGTCCTCCGGCTTCATGCCGTCATTGATGAGGTAGCCCATACCGACGTTTTCCATGTCGATGTCGAAGGCGAGGTTCTTCAGGACCTTTGCGACGTTCGGGCATTCCTGCAGAAAACCCTTGCGCACCTGCGTCGTCACGGTGGCGGCGCCGAAGTTCGGACCGAAGAACTTGTCGCCGCCGGTCAGGTACTTAAAGTCGTACATCGTGTTCATCGGATGCGGCGCCCAACCCTGGAAGACGATGAACTGCTTTTCCTTGATCTCGTAGCCAACCTCCGAGAGCATGCCGGCTTCGCTCGACTCCACCACCTGCCAGCCGTTGAGGCCGAACTTGGGATCGGCAATGGCGTCCATCATCAGCTGATTGGAGCCGGGCTCGATGCCGTACATCTTCTTGCCGAACTTGTCGGCGAATTTGTGCAGGTCGGACAGGTCCTTGACGCCGGCGTCCCAGACATAGGTCGGCACGGCGAAAGTGTATTTGGCGCCGACCAGATTGACCCGCACATTCTCGATCGAGCCGTCCTTCTTGTAGGGCTCGTAATAACTGACCATCGCCGGATCCCAATAGCCGAGGAACAGGTCGAGGTCTTTGTTCTTCATGCCTTCGTAGATGACGTTGATGCCGAGCACCTCGCTTTGCGGCTCGTAGCCGAGCGCCTGGAGCAGCACCTTGGCCACGCCCGTGGTGAAGGCAAGATCGTTCCAGCCGGGCTCGGCCATGCGGACCGCTTTGCAGCTCTCGGCCTCGGCGGCCCAGGCCGCCGGGGAAGCCAGCATCAGGGCCGCGAGACAGACGCCATTCGCAAGCATGCGCAACATTCGGGTTCTCCTCATTGTCGAAATTGACCTTTTGGTCGACTTATTGTCCCATTGGTCAATTGTTGATCTGAGCGGACAAAAATGTCAACATGGATTCGCCATGCATGGATCGGTCCGTTGAAACTCACGCGCCTCAGCGACATACGCCGCAAGGAGTTGCGGCAGGCGGCGTTCGCCGTTCTGGAGCGCGAAGGCATCGCCGGCGCGACGCTGGAAAAGGTCGCGGCCCAGGCCGGCGCCTCGAAAGGCATCGTGCTACATTATTTCCGCAACAAGCAGGAGCTGTTCGAGCACGCCATGCGTGAGGCGAACGCCGTGCTCTGCCACGCCGTGGTCGCCCGGCTTGAGCGGGCGCGGACGCCGATGGAACGGCTGGACGCGGTGATCGAGGGCAATTTCGAGGAGCACCTGTTCCTGCCGCCGCTCTGCCATGCGTGGCTGTCGCTCTGCGCCGAGGTGCCGCGCGACGAGAAGCTGGCGCGCATCCAGAAGGTCATCCATGCGCGCATGCGCTCGAACCTTCTGTCCGGCCTGCGCGGCCTCACTTCGCCCGAACTGGCCGACGAGATCGTGCTTGGCGTCACGGCGCTGATTGACGGGCTGTGGCTCAGGCTCGGCCTGCAGCCGGGCAGCGTCACGCGCGAGCAGGCGGTGCGCCAGGTCAAGGATTTCGTCGCGGGGCGACTGGCCCTTCGCCTGCCCACGCCCGTCGGCCTGGCCTCGGCCGGATAAGAGGGGTGCTCCAGGGAAAGCCAACGTCTCACTCCGCTGGAACACCCCTCATCCGTCTCGGCGCGGCGCGCCGATCCACCTTCTCCCGCGAGGGGAGAACGAGGAGGGCGCAGCTTCAACCGATTCGCATCTTCCCCGCCCGCAATCTCCGCTTGATGCTGTTTGTGCAACGCGATACGCCCTTGCCCAAATCGACAGACCGGAGAGTGGCCGTGAGCGCTGAAAAGACCAGAACCGAAACCGATACGTTCGGCCCCATCGAGGTCGCGGCGGATCGCTATTGGGGCGCGCAGGCGCAGCGTTCTCTGGGCAATTTCAAGATCGGTTGGGAAAAGCAGCCGGCTTCGATCGTCCGCGCCTTGGGCATCGTCAAGCGCGCCGCGGCCGAGGTCAACATGGAGATGAAGCGGCTCGATCCCGCCGTCGGCAAGGCGATCGTCGAGGCGGCGCAGGAGGTCATCGACGGCAAGCTCGACGCACATTTCCCGCTGGTTGTCTGGCAGACGGGCTCCGGCACGCAGTCCAACATGAACGCCAACGAAGTGATCTCCAACCGGGCGATCGAGATGCTCGGCGGCGTGATGGGCTCGAAGAAGCCGGTGCACCCCAACGACCACGTCAACATGAGCCAGTCGTCCAACGACACTTATCCGACGGCCATGCATGTCGCCTGCGCCGAGCGGGTCGTGCACCATCTGATCCCGGCGCTGCACCATCTGCACAAGGCGCTCGACGCCAAGGCGCGCGCCTTCAACCACATCATCAAGATCGGCCGCACGCACACGCAGGACGCCACGCCGCTGACCCTTGGCCAGGAATTTTCCGGCTATGCCGCGCAGGTCGCCTCGTCGATCAAGCGCATCGAGCTCACGCTGCCCGGCCTGCAGGAACTGGCGCAAGGCGGCACCGCCGTCGGCACCGGCCTCAACGCGCCGGTCGGCTTCGCCGAAAAAGTGGCGGATCGCATCGCTTCGATCACCGGCATCGCCTTCGTGACCGCGCCGAACAAGTTCGAGGCATTGGCGGCACACGATTCCATGGTGTTCTCGCATGGCGCGATCAACGCGGCGGCCGCGGCGCTTTTCAAGATCGCCAACGACATCCGCCTGCTCGGTTCCGGCCCGCGCTCGGGCCTCGGCGAGCTGTCGCTGCCGGAGAACGAGCCGGGCTCCTCGATCATGCCGGGCAAGGTCAACCCGACCCAGTGCGAGGCGCTGACGCAGGTTTGCGTGCAGGTGTTCGGCAACAACGCAGCACTCGCCTTCGCCGGCAGTCAGGGCCATTTCGAGCTCAATGTCTACAACCCGCTGATGGCCTACAACTTCCTGCAGTCGGTGCAGCTGCTCGCCGACGCGTCCGTCTCCTTCACCGACAATTGCGTGGTCGGCATCGAGGCGCGCGAGGACAACATCAAGGCCGCGCTGGAGCGCTCGCTGATGCTGGTGACGGCGCTCGCCCCCACCATCGGCTACGACAACGCCGCCAAGATAGCCAAGACCGCGCACAAGAACGGCACGACCTTGCGCGAAGAAGCCTTGGCCACCGGGCTGGTCAGCGAAGCCGATTATGATCGGCTGGTACGGCCGGAGGACATGACGCATCCGGGCTGAGGGCGGCTTCCTCATTCCGGGCGAGACCGATGCGGTATTTTGCGGTGGGAAAATTTGCTCCCGTCACCGACTTCGGCGACATGAATTTCACGCCGGCCGCAGAATCATAGGATGCACGTCCTGTGAACAATGTGTTGCCGCATAGGCGGCTTTGGTGAACAGTCTCCATCGTTTATCTGACGGGCCATTCAACCCCGTTCGGAGAACCGCCATGTCCATCAACTCTTCCGTCGCCGGCAACGGCACCGCATCCAACAGCTCCACCACGATCCTGCTCGGCCGCATCCTGCTTGCCGTCATCTTCCTGCTTTCCGGCTTCGGCAAGCTCACCGCCATTTCCGGCACCGCCGGCTATTTCGGTGCCCTCGGCCTGCCGGTCCCGACCGTGACGGCCGTTGTCGTCGGCCTGATCGAGTTGCTTGGCGGCCTTGCCATCCTCGTCGGATTCCAGACCCGGATCGCCGCCTGGGTGCTCGCCATCTTCACGATCGCCACCGGGCTGGTCGCGCATACCGGCTGGGCCGACCAGATGCAGATGATCCAGTTCCTCAAGAACCTCGCCATCACCGGCGGCTTCATCCTGCTCGCCTCCTCCGGCGCCGGCGCCTATTCGATCGACGCCAAGCGCGCCTGAGCTCGAACAGTTCCCTTCCTCCCAAGCCCTGTCGAGCGGCGCGGAATTTTCCGCGCCGCTTTTTCGTTGCTGGACTAGACTTAATGCTCCGGTCCGGCATTGCCGGACCGTGCCGACAAGGAAGGTGGTGGTCATGGCCCGCAACGCACTGCTTCTCATCGCGCGACTGCTGCTCGCCGCCCTGTTCGTGCCGTCGGGGCTTCAAGCACTCAGCGACATCGCCGCTACGAGCAGCTATTTCGCCGGCCTCGGCCTGCCCTTGCCCACATTGGCCGCCTGGGGCACCGGCCTGTTCGAAGTGACCGCCGGATCGCTGATCCTGATCGGCTTCCAGACGTCGATCGTCGCGTTGCTGCTTGCCGCTTTCTGCATCGCCGCCGGCTTCATCGGCCATTACCACCAAGGCGACGATCCGATGTTGTCCTTCCTGCATCAACAGATGCTGATGAAGGACATCGCCATTGCCGGCGGTTTCCTGGCGCATGCCATGGCCGGCGCTGGCGCCTGGTCGCTGGACGGTCGCGGCTTCGGGATCGCGGCGCCGAAGTGAGCTAAGCCGGCCCTATTTGACCGAAATGCTCGGCCCGCCTTCCACCGCCAGCACAAGGCGGCGGTTGGTGATGCGCGCAAGCTGCGCCAGACGGCCAGCCGGCCGTTCGCCATAAAGATCGGCGAGCGAGGCCGGCAGCACCAGGGCGAGCGCGCCGTTGCCGCGGCTTTCCCATTTCAGCCTCGGCATCACGCCGGGCATCGCTGCGGTGAGCAGATAGACCACGCGCATCATCGCCGCCAGCAAGCGGGCGCGCTCCAACAGCCTGGGCGGCGCCAGCGCCTTGATCTCGGGGGCGATGCCGTCGTTGAAGATGCCGTCGTGGCGATAGGCGTTGGCCAGAGCCAGATAGGCGCGGCCCGGATGGTCGACGCCGATGAAAGAGGCATGCGCGATGATGTTGAGCGACTGCCTGCCGCGATATTCAGGATGCGCGCGCCAGCCGATGTCGGCGAGCAGGCAGGCGGCATGGCGGTAGCGCGCCTCGTCCTCCGTCTCGTCGATGCCGAAGGCCTTGAACGCCTTGCCGGTCCATTCGACCAGGTCATGCGCGTGGTGCACCGAGCGCGAGCGCAAAAGCGCCAGTTCCTCTGCGGCCGAGATCAGCGGATCGGATTTCTGCTCCTCGGCGTCGAGCAGCGAATAGAGGAAGCCCTCGCGCACGCCCTGCGCCGAAACCACGATCTTAGAAGGCTGCATCGCCGTCATGATCTCCTGCAGCACGACGGCGCCGTAGGGCAAAAGCGAGCGGCGGTTCTTGGAGACACCCTCGATGCCCCTCACCTTCTCGACCTCGCCCTTGGCGACCTGTTTCAGGAAAGCCTGCGCGCTGTCGGCCGATATCTCGTAGTGATGCATGACGCCGAGCGGATAGTTGGTCATCTCCATATGCAGCCTGGCGAGGTTTCGCCAGGTGCCGCCGACGGCGTAGAAGACCCTGCCCTGCCCGCCTTTGAGCAGCTTTGCCCGCGCCAGCTCCTGGCGGGCGATCTTCTGGGCCTGGACGAGCGAGTTCTTGGCCATGTCCTGCAGGCGCAGGCCGCCAAGCGGCAGCGTGATGCCCTGGCCGATCGTCTCGCGGTTGATGTCGATCAGCTCGAGGCTGCCGCCGCCGAGGTCGCCGGCGATGCCGTTGGCGGGATGGAAGCCGGACATGACGCCGAGCGCAGAATAATAAGCCTCCTGGCGGCCGGTGAGTACGCGGATCTCGGTCCTCAGCACGTCCTCGGCGCGGTGGATGAAATCGGGACCGTTGCCGGCCTCGCGCGCGGCGGCGGTGGCCAGCACGTACATATGCTCGGCGCCGGCTTGATCCGAAAGCGCGCGAAAACGACGGAATTCCTCCATCGAGCGCGTCACCGCCTCGGGATCGAGCTTGCCCGTCGAAACGATGCCGCGGCCGAGGCCGGCCAGCATCTTTTCGTTGAACAGAAGCGTGGGCGAGCGGGCCAGCCCCTCATAGACGACAAGGCGGATCGAGTTCGATCCGATGTCGATGATCGACAGCGGCCGCCGGTCCTGAAGCCGGCCCTGGGAAACTGCGATCACGCGGCGCCGTTCTTCTTGCGGCGCTTGAACTGGGCAATGCGCTTGGGCGCATGCGATTTCAGCGCGTCACCCCGTCCCGACAGGCTCGGATTGGTCATGAAATATTCCTGCGCGTTGAACGGTTCCTCGCCTTCCTCCAGCACAACGCGCCGGGAGGTGCCGTCAGCCAATACGTCGAAACTTTGCTGGTTGTCCATGATGTTGCCCAGCATGATCTGGCCGAGCACCTGTTCATGCACAGTTGGATTGGTGATGGGCACCAGGGTCTCGACGCGGCGGTCGAGATTACGCGGCATCATGTCGGCCGACGAGATGTAGACAATCGCCTCGTCCGACGGCAGGCCGTGGCCGTTGCCGAAGCAGAAGATGCGGCTGTGCTCGAGGAAACGGCCGACGATCGATTTCACCCTTATGTTCTCCGACAGGCCGGGCACCTGAGGCCGCAGGCAGCAGATGCCGCGCACGACGAGGTCGATCTCGACGCCGGCGCGGCTGGCGTCGTAAAGCGCATCGATGATGGTCGGATCGACCAGCGCGTTCATCTTCATCCAGATGCGCGATGGCCGGCCCTCACGGGCATGGACGATCTCGTCCGAGATGTGTTTCAGGATGCGCTTGCGCAGCGTGAAGGGCGATACGGCAAGGCGCATCTCCTCGGCCGGCTCGGCATAGCCGGTGATGAAATTGAAGAGCTGCGCGACATCGCGCGCGATCGTCGGGTCGGTGGTGAAGAAGGACAGGTCGGTGTAGATGCGCGCGGTGACCGGGTGGTAGTTGCCGGTGCCGAGATGCACGTAATTGCGCAGCTTGCCGTCCTCGCGGCGCACCACCAGCGACATCTTGGCGTGGGTCTTCAATTCCAGGAAGCCGAACACGACCTGCACGCCGGCGCGTTCGAGGTCGCGCGCCCAGCGGATGTTGGCCTCCTCGTCGAAGCGCGCCTTGAGCTCGACCAGCGCCGTGACCGACTTGCCGGCCTCGGCGGCGTCGATCAGCGCGCGCACGATCGGGCTGTCGTTCGAGGTGCGGTAGAGCGTCTGCTTGATCGCCACCACTTCCGGGTCGGCGGCGGCCTGACGCAGGAACTGCACCACCACGTCGAAGGACTCGTAGGGGTGATGGACGACGATGTCCTTCTCCCGAATGGCGGCGAAGCAGTCGCCGCCATGCTCGCGGATGCGCTCGGGAAAGCGCGGATTGTAGGGCGTGAATTTGAGGTCGTCGCGCGGAATGGCGACGATCTCGGAGATCTGGTTGAGTGCCAGCGGACCAGTGAGCACGCTGATGCGGCTCGACGAGACGCCGAGCTCGCCGGCGACGAAGTCGCGCAATTGAGCCGGCATCAGCGTGTCGAATTCGATGCGGATCACCGAGCCGCGACGCCGCCGCTTCAGCGCCGTTTCGAACAGGCGCACCAGGTCTTCCGACTCTTCCTCGACCTCGATGTCGCTGTCGCGGATGATGCGGAACGTGCCGGAGCCCTTGACCTCGTAGCCGGGGAAAAGCTTGCCGATATAGACGCCGACCACTTCCTCCAGCGGAATGAAGCGGACATGGTTCTTGCGGTCGGGCAGGCGGATGAAACGCTTGAGCGCCACCGGCAGGCGCAGCAGTGCGCTCATCTCCTCGCCATTCTTGCGATGACGCAGTTGCAGGGCGATGGAAAAGCCGAGATTGGGAATGAAGGGAAACGGATGCGCCGGGTCGATCGACAGCGGCGTCAGCACCGGGAAAACCTGTTCCTGGAAATGCTCCTCCAGCCAGGCCTTCTCGTCCTTGGTCAGCGCATCGCGGGTGATGCTTTCGATGCCTTCCTTGTTGAGCAGGACCATCAGTGCCGAGAGGCTCTTCTGCTGGTCTTCCTGCAGGCGCTCGACCTCGCGCAGCAATTGCTCGAGCTGCTGCTCGGGCGTGCGGCCGTCCGGGCTTTTCAGCGCGATACCTTCGCGCACCTGGCCGGCGAGGCCGGCGACGCGGACCATGAAGAATTCATCGAGATTGGCGGCCGAGATCGACAGGAAGCGGACGCGCTCGAGCAGTGGATGATGCTCGTTCAGTGATTCCTCCAGGACGCGGCGGTTGAATTGCAGCCAGGAGAATTCGCGGTTGACGAAACGGTCGGGATTGCCGCCGTCCGGGCTTGCCGCCACGACGGTGATGAACTCGCTCTGCACAGGCTTCAGTTCGTTCATGGTTTCCCGCTCTTGCCCCGCTACCGTCCCCAGGGAGCGCCGCATATTGCCGTTCGGCGACGCTCTAACATGTTTTTGTGACGCATGATCGTCACGGAATCGATCCGTGCGCGGAGCCATGCGCTTAACCGGCTCAACTTATCCTCTGCCAGCCTTTTGCGACAGTTTGATTTCATCGATCTTGCAAACTGGCCTGTTATGCTCCAGATGCAGACGGGTCACACCCACTGGCCGAACCCAATTGGAGACGACGATGGCAGGCGGTAGCATTCCCCATTTCCAGAACGACGCGGGCCATCCGGTCATCGAGATCGGCGTCAGGGAATTCATGTGCACCGGCGCCAACCCGCCTTTCGACCATCCGCATGTGTTCCTCGACATGGGCGACGACAATGAAAAGGTCTGCCCCTACTGCTCGACGCTCTACCGCTATTCGCCGTCGCTGAAGGCGACGGAAACGCAGCCGGCCGGCTGCCTCTATGTCGACCAGGCCGCCTGACCCTTTTTCCTCGATCATGGCTGAAACACGGTCCCAGCAAATCGTCATCGCCGGGGCTGGCATCGCCGGATTGACGGCGGCGCTCGCTTTTGCCGAGCGCGGTTTCCCGGTAAAGCTGTTCGAGCAGGCAAAGCAGCTCGAAGCCACCGGCGCCGGGCTCCAGCTTTCCCCCAATGCGACCCGCATCCTGCGCCAGCTCGGCGTGCTCGATCGCCTGCTGGCCGACGCGATCCGGCCTGAAGCGGTGGTGCTGAAGGACGCGAGAAGCCTGCGCGAGCTGGCCCGCGTGCCGCTTGGACAAGCCGGAGAAAAACGCTGGCGCGCGCCCTATCTGGTGGCGCATCGCGCCGACCTGCAGGCAGCGCTGATGGCGGCAGTGGCGGACCGGCCCGATATCGAGCTTGCCATCGGCGCGCGCGTGACCGACATCGCGGCCGACGCGCTGGGTATCAGCGTGACAGTCGAGACGGATGGCAAATCTGCACAGGTCGCTGGCAGCCTGCTGGTCGGAGCTGACGGCGTCTGGTCCACGGTTCGCGCACAGCTTGCCGGCGGGGAATCCGGTTTCGCGAAAAGCCGCTTCTCGGGCCGACTGGCATGGCGCGCCACAGTGGCGACCGAAAGCCCCGCAGGGCAGGCTTTTGCCGAGATCGGCGCGGCGGGATGCGTCACCACCTTCCTGCATCCCGGCTTCCATATGGTCGCCTATCCGGTGAGCAAGGGCAGCGCCATCAATCTCGCCGCCTTCACCAAGGGCGAGCGGATCGCGGAAGGCTGGTCAGGCCATGCCGACCCGGCCATCCTCTCCAGTGCCATGCGCGGCACCGCGGCGAAGCTCGCAAGGCTCGTCGCGCTGGCGGGGCCATGGACGGCGTTTCCGATGCACACGGTCCGGCAACAGCGCTGGGCGGTCCCGCAAGGCATCGCGCTGATCGGCGACGCCGCGCATGCCATGACGCCGTTCGCGGCGCAGGGCGCGGCGATGGGGATCGAGGATGCCGCGATGCTGGCCAATCTGGTCGCCGATTTTCCGACTGATCCGAAGCAAAGCCTGACTATCTGGGAGAATCTCAGACAGCCACGCGTCGAAAAGGTGCTGAAGCGCGGCACGCTCAATCGCCTGGCCTGGCATGCCAGGGGACCGGTGGCGATTGCCCGCAACCTGGTGCTGGCGACGCGGCCGGCGGAGAAACTCGCGGCCGATCTGGACTGGCTGTATGGCTGGGAGGAGCGGAAGGTCGTGAGGCGGTAGTGGATGCCTAACGGGCGAAAAGTTGGATAGGCTGGCGGGACAGCGCCCCCCTCTGTCCTGCCGGACATCTCCCCCGCAAGGGGGGAGATTGGCAGCTCACGCGCCTCGTTCATCCTGCGACGTTGGCGATTGGCGAAAGCCGCAGCTACAGCTGATCTCCCCCCTTGCGGGGGAGATGGCCGGCAGGCCAGAGGGGGGTGTGACGGAACTCGGCGCTCGCTTGGACGAGTGCTAATTGTACATCCTCAGCGACCACCCCAACGACATCGGCAGCGGGTTCCACCATCCCGTGCGAAGGCCTGCAATACGCAGTCCCGCTGCCGTCCAGGTGTTGCAGCCGACCAGAGCGTTGAAATGGCCGTTGGCTTCGTAGAAACGGTCATAGGTTGAATAGCCCGCATTTTCGATCACCACTGGTCCCTCAGGCCCTTGCTGGAAACTCGCGGCGATGTAGTCGAGCAACGTCGAAAAGTGCTGCTCGTCGATGTCGAAACCTGCAACATCCGGGTGTGGTTCCTTGATCGCGCCGGCAAGATCGACATGCATCACCGAAGCGTCGAGCGTCAGCGCCTTCAACACCGGCCCGGCTTTCAGTTGCGACCAGGTCGGCGTCTCCAGATAGAAGGCGCGGCCGCCCCAGCCGAAGGTGATGTAGCGCGCCTCCGGCGCCTCGATCGGCAGAGCGGCATCGGCCAGGAAGGAGAAGCGCCGGCGTACACCATCGTCGAGGGGCACGGCGATATCGGTGTGGATTGGGTTCTTGAGCACCAATATGCGGCGCGTCCCCTCGCCGCCGGCGGCGGCTGGCCAGAGCGGGCGCGGCACCAGCGTGCCGAGCGCGGCAGCAAGCACCACCGCTCCCACCAGCATCGCCAAGTATCGCAAGGTTCTTCTCATCGGGCGCGGCGGTTCCGTCCGGGACGTCGTCATACTCGGGCTTGACCCGAGTATCCATGCCGTGACCTCTGCCGAGGGGTGCAGCGGTGCGGAATTCTGAAACGTGGCAACGCCTCGGTGTCACGGCATGGATTCTAGGGTCTGCGCGCGTCGCTCGCTCCTTGCTCCGCCCTAGAATGACGAAGCAGAGGCCCGCTCAGTGCAGGATCTGCGACAGGAAAAGCTTCGTGCGCTCATGGCGCGGATGGTCGAAGAACTCGGCCGGCGTGTTCTGCTCGACGATCTGGCCCTGATCCATGAAGATCACGCGATTGGCCACCTTGCGGGCAAAGCCCATCTCATGGGTGACGCAGAGCATGGTCATGCCCTCTTCCGCCAGCCCCACCATCGTCTCCAGCACTTCCTTGATCATCTCCGGATCGAGCGCCGAGGTCGGCTCGTCGAAGAGCATGATGCGCGGGTTCATGCACAGCGAGCGCGCGATCGCCACGCGCTGCTGCTGACCGCCGGAGAGCTGGCCCGGATATTTGTTGGCCTGTTCCGGAATCTTGACGCGCTTGAGGAAATGCATGGCGATCTCCTCGGCCTGCTTCTTCGGCATCTTGCGCACCCAGATCGGCGCCAGCGTGCAGTTCTCCAGGATGGTCAGATGCGGGAACAGGTTGAAGTGCTGGAACACCATGCCGACCTCGCGGCGCACCTCGTCGATCTTCTTCAGATCGTTGGTGAGCTCCTTGCCGTCGACGATGATCTTGCCCTTCTGATGCTCTTCCAGCCGGTTGATACAGCGGATCATGGTCGATTTGCCCGATCCCGAAGGTCCGCAAATGACGATGCGCTCGCCGCGCATCACCTTGAGGTTGATGTCCTTCAGCACGTGGAATTCGCCATACCATTTGTGCATGCCGACGATATCGATGGCGACATCGGTGGTCGAGACATGCATCTTTCCGGCATTGACCTTGAGGTCTTCCGCGCTGACGGCGTTTTCGGTGGCCATGGCCAATTCCCCTTTTTATCTTTTGTAGCCGGTGTCGAGCCGGCGTTCGGTGTACATTGAATAGCGCGACATGCCGAAGCACAACAGCCAGAAAACGAAGGCGGCAAAGATCAGGCCCGACTTCGGGGTCTGCGGCGTCGCCCAATTGGGGTCGGCGAAGTTCTGCTTGACCACGCCGAGCAGGTCGAACATCGAGATGATCAGAACCAGGCTCGTGTCCTTGAGCATGCCGATGAAGGTGTTGACGATGCCGGGGATGACCAGTTTCAGGGCCTGCGGCAGCACGATCAGGCCCATCTTCTGCCAGTAGCCGAGGCCGAGCGAGTCGGCGCCTTCATACTGGCCCTTCGGGATCGCCTGCAGGCCGCCGCGGATCACTTCCGCCATGTAGGCGGCGGCAAACAGCGACACGCCGATCAGGGCCCTCAGGTATTTGTCGAAGCTGACGCCTTCCGGCAGGAACAGAGGCAGCATGACGCTGGCGAAGAACAGCACCGTGATCAGCGGAATGCCGCGCACCGTCTCGATGAAGACGATACAAAGCCATTTGATGATCGGCATCTTCGAACGCCGGCCGAGCGCCAGCAAGATGCCCATCGGCAGCGACACGGCAATGCCGACGAAGGACAGGCTGAGCGTGACCAGCAGCCCGCCCCAGCGCGGGGTCTCGACATGCGGCAGGCCGAACACGCCGCCGACCAGCAGGAAGAAGGCGACGACCGGCAGCGCCACGAAGAGCAGAAGCGCGTTCAACCCCTTGCGCGGAACGCGGGGGATCAGCATCGGCACCAGCAGCGCCACGAACAGGATGGCGACCAGAATCGGCCGCCAGCGCTCCTCGATCGGATAGGTGCCAAACATGAACTGGCCGAACTTGGCGTTGACGAAAGCCCAGCAGGCGCCGGTCCAACCGTCGGGCTGGATGCCGCCTTGCGAAGCGGTCGTGCATACCGTGCGGTCCGGACCGGTCCACTGGGCATTGAGGAAGGCCCAGTTGATGACCTGCGGCAGGATCCACAGCACGATGGCGATGCCGAGGATTGTGAGGACGGTGTCGCCGACCGAACCGATCAGGTTCTTGCGCACCCAGGCATAGGCGCCGCGTTCGGTAGGCGGGGCCGGCTGAGCAAGCGCCATCTCGGTGCGCACCCAGGACATGTCGTGTTCCTGCATGGCCCTACCTTTCCACCAGCGCCATTCTGGCGTTGACGATGTTCATGACAAAGGACGTCACCAGGCTCAGCACCAGATAGGCGATCATCATGATAAACACGCCCTCCACCGCCTGGCCCGTCTGGTTGAGCACCGTGCCGGCAGTCGCGGTAAGGTCCGGATAGCCGATGGCGATCGCCAGCGAGGAGTTCTTGGTCAGGTTGAGATACTGGCTGGTGAGCGGCGGGATGACAATGCGCATCGCCTGCGGAATGACCACCAGCCGCAAGATCGGACCGGAGCGGAGGCCGAGCGCACCCGCCGCTTCGCTCTGCCCCTTGCTGACCCCCCTGATACCGGCGCGCACGATCTCGGCGATGAAGGCCGCCGTGTAGAAGGAGAGTGCCAGCAAGAGCGACAGGAATTCCGGCTTGACCCAGAAGCCACCGGTCAGGTTGAAGGTCGACTGCTTCGGAAAATCGAAGGTGAGCGGCATGCCGCCGAGCAGGAAGGCCAGCACCGGCAGGCCGACGATAAGCGCCACGGAGGTCCAAAACACCGGGAATTGCTGGCCGGTCGCCTTCTGCCGCTGTCGCGCCCTGTGGGCGACGAACCAGGCCATTGCAATGGCCAGCAGCAATGCGACACCCATCAGCCAGGAGCCGTCCCCCCAAACGGCGCGCGGAAAATAGAAACCGCGCTGGTTAAGGAAGGAGCCGAAAGGCAGGTGGATGCTCTCGCGCGGCGGCGGCAGCACGGCGAGCACGCCTGAATACCAGAAGAAGATGACCAGCAGCGGCGGGATGTTGCGGAAGATCTCGACATAGACCGTGCAGATCTTGCGGATCAGCCAGTTCTGCGACAGGCGGCCAATGCCGATGGTGAAGCCCACGATCGTGGCAAGCACGATGCCGGCAACCGCAACGATGATCGTGTTGAGCAAACCGACGACCAGCGCGCGAAAATAGGTCGAGTCGGACGTGTAAGCGATCGGCGTGTCGGAGATGTCGAAGCCGGCCCTGCTCCTGAGGAAACCGAAGCCTGAAGCGATGTGCAGGCGCTGGAGGTTCTCGATGACGTTGTGGACGATCCACCAGATCGAGCCGAACAGCAGGATCACGACCAGCGTCTGAAAGAACAGGCTGCGTATTCTCGGGTCATTGATGAAGGAGCCGCGGCTCGGCTCCTCGCGAAGGATTTCCTGCGAAGCCATGGACCGTCCCCTGGAAAGAGAAACCGGGAGGCAGACAACCTGCCTCCCGGATCACGTTTCAATCAGCGGATCGGCGGACCGTATTGCAGGCCGCCCTTGGTCCACAGCGCGTTGATGCCCCGCGCGATCTTGAGCGGGCTGCCCGATCCGACATTGCGCTCGAACATTTCGCCGTAGTTGCCGACAGCCTTGACGATGTTGACGACAAAGTCGTTGGAAAGGCCGAGATCGGCGCCGTACTTGCCGTCGGGCTCAGTGCCGAGGAGGCGCTGGATGTTCGGGTCGGTCGACGTCTTCATCTCGTCGACATTGGCCTGCGTGATGCCGGCTTCCTCGGCGTTGAGCAGCGCGAAATACGTCCACCGCGCAATATGCGCCCACTGGTCGTCGCCCTGGCGCACGGCCGGGCCGAGCGGCTCCTTGGAGATGATCTCGGGCAGCACGACATGGTCGGCCGGCGAAGACAGCGTTAGACGGATGCCATAGAGACCGGACTGGTCGGTGGTGTAGGCATCGCAGCGGCCGGCGTCATAGGCGGCGTTGACCTCTTCCAGCTTCTCGAACACGACGGGGTTGTACTCCATCTTGTTCTTCTTGAAGTAGTCGGCGAGGTTGAGCTCTGTGGTGGTGCCGCTCTGCACGCAGACGGCGGCGCCCGAAAGCTGCAGCGCGGAGTTCACGCCGGGCAGCTTCTTGGCGTTGATCATGAAGCCCTGGCCGTCATAGTAGGTGATGCCGACAAAATCGAGGCCGAGCGCGCTGTCGCGGTTGCTGGTCCAGGTGGTGTTGCGCGACAGGATGTCGATCTCGCCCGACTGCAGGGCGGTGAACCGCTCCTTGGCGCTGAGCGGCGTGAACTTGACCTTGGTGGCGTCGCCGAAGACGGCGGCCGCAACGGCGCGACAGAAATCCGCGTCGATGCCTTTCCAGTCACCCTTGTCGTCCGGCGCCGAAAAGCCGGCGAGACCGGTCGAGACGCCGCACTGGAGAAAGCCCTTCTGCTTCACGGTATCGAGCGTGCCGGCCGAAGCGGCGGACGCCATGAACCCGAGCGCGGCGGCGCCAAGAATGCCGATTGCAATGTGTTTCATGACCCACAGACCCTTTTCTGTTACAGGCGCCCCTAATCGCCAGGCGACGCTTGATCTTTTTTCGTTTGTGAATGCAGCTCCCACTTCAAGGCCCACTCCCGGACCCGCATCGGTTGCCGATGCGCTGCCTCCCATTCACGAAGCGCATCGAAGGCGATTATTCCTGTGAGGTCAAGGGAAATGACCGATTCCAGAGAGGTTTGAAAAGCAATTGCCGCAAATGCCCAAATTGCGGACAAGAGCCCATGAAACCGGCAGGCCATGCGAACAAATCAGCCAAGCCGCGCCGTCGCGAATGCATGACCCAGCGGCAGAATCCGCTGCGGCAATAGCGATGCTTTACTGGGCCTGCGCGGCTTTGGATTGGCCTAGCGGAAGACCGGCTTTGGCGGACTCGGCGCGGTTGCGCGGGCTTTGCCGTCGCTTTATGGCTGGGTCTCCTGACATCATTCGACAGGCGACGAACCATGGCTAGAGACGGCATCGAAATGGGCATCAACACGAGGCTTGCCCATTCCGGCAACAATCCGCGCGACTATTTCGGCTTCGTCAATCCTCCGGTCGTGCACGCCTCGACCGTGCTCTATCCCGACGCCGCCTCGATGGCCGGGCGCAGCCAGAAATACACTTACGGCACGCGCGGCACACCGACGATGGATGCGCTGGCGCTCGCGGTCGATGCGCTGGAGGGTTCGGCCGGCACGATCGCGGTGCCTTCCGGACTGGCGGCGGTGACGATACCGCTGCTCACCTTCCTTGCCGCGGGCGATCACCTGTTGATCGTCGACAGCGTCTACCACCCGACGCGCCACTTCGCCGATACGATGCTGAAGCGGCTCGGCGTCGAGGTCGAGTATTACGAGCCGCGCATCGGCGCCGGCATCGCTTTGCTGATCAAGCCCAACACCAAGGTGGTGTTCACCGAATCGCCGGGATCGAACACCTATGAGGTGCAGGACATCCCGGCAATCGCGCAGGCTGCACATGCGGCGAACGCCGTCGTGATGATGGACAACACCTGGGCGACGCCGCTCTATTTCAAGCCGCTCGACCATGGTGTCGACATCTCGATCCATGCGGCGACGAAATATCCAGCCGGCCATTCCGACGTGCTGCTGGGCACGGTGTCGGCCAACGAGACCTATTGGAAGCAGCTCTACGAAGGCTTCTGCACGCTCGGCTGCTGTTCCGGTCCCGACGACGTCTACCAGGTGCTGCGCGGCTTGCGCACGATGGGGGTGCGGCTCGAGCATCACCGCAAGAGCGCGCTCGACATCGCGCGCTGGCTGGAGGAGCAGCCAGGCGTCGCGCAGGTGCTGCATCCGGCGCTGGAGAGCCATCCCGACCATGCGCTCTGGAAGCGCGATTTCTGCGGCTCCAGCGGTGTCTTCTCGATCGTGCTCAACGGCGGCGGACAGAAGGCCCAGCACGCCTTCCTCGACGCGCTCAAGATCTTCGGCCTTGGCTATTCCTGGGGCGGCTATGAGAGCCTCGCCGTTCCGGTCTTCCTCGGCGACCGCGCGCTTGCCAAGGGTTCGTATGCCGGCTCGCTGATCCGCCTGCAGATCGGGCTTGAGGATGTCGAAGACCTCAAGGCCGACATTCTGCGTGGACTCACGGCGGCCGCCGCCGAGTGACTGGCCGACCGGCGGAGGAATCCACCACGGCAGACAGGCCTCTGTCGAAGCGCTAACATAACCCGCGCAACCAACTTGGGAACCTTTTGTCGGCAGGCGCATCCAATCGCGGATTGCAACAGCTGTCGGGAGATCGGGCGCGATGAAAAAGCCCGCTATCGAAACCGCCGAGATCGGCGCGGCCGAAGCCGGCGACATGGCATTGATGCGCCGGGCGCTTGCGCGCGATCCGAATGCGTTCCGTGCCATCATCAAGACGCACAACCAGCGGCTCTACCGCATCGCGCGCGGCGTGGTGCGCAACGACACCGAGGCCGAGGACATCGTGCAGGAGGCCTATATGCGGGCCTTCGCCAATCTCGGTGCCTTCCGCGGCGAGGCTTCGCTCTCCACCTGGCTGTCGCGCATCGTCATCAACGAGGCGCTCGGCCGGCTGCGCAAGCGCAAGCGCGTCGTGGCGATGCCCGAGAACCCGGAGGCTGAGATCATTCGGTTTCCCCTGAGCGACTGGAACACAGGTGACGATCCGGAGCGGACGATGGCGCAGCGGCAGATTCTGGCACTTGTCGAACGGGCGACCGACAGCCTTCCAGACGTCTATCGCACGGTTTTCGTCGCCCGTGTCATCGAGGGCCTCAGCATCGAGGAAACCGCCGACCTTCTGGGCGTGCGGGCCGAGACGGTGAAGACGAGACTGCACCGGGCGCGGGCGCTGGTGCGAAGGGCGCTGGACGACGAGATCGGCCCGGTGCTGCTCGACGCCTTCCCCTTCGCCGGCCGGCGCTGCGAGCGGCTGACCCAGGCGGTGATGAAAAGGCTTGGTTTCGAGGGCTAACTTTTCCCGGGAACGTTTCGCCGCTTCGGGCATCCAATCAGCGTCAACCTCAGATGAAGCCCGAAGCCAATGCGCCGGGCGAAGGAGATGCCATGTTTATGCGACAGACCGCCGCCCTCGCCGCCCTTTTCTTCGTGAGCACCGCGCCGCTGGCGCTAGCCGCCGACAAGCCCACCGACCCGCAGATCGCCCACATCGCCTACACGGCCGACACGATCGACATCGAGGCGGCCAAGCTGGCGATCAAGAAATCCAAGAACAAGGAGGTCGTCGACTTCGCCAAGGACATGGAGCGCGACCATGAGGCGGTGAACAAGCAGGCGCTCGACCTGGTGAAGAAGCTGAAGGTCACGCCCGAGGACAACGACACCAGCAAGGCGCTGGCCAAGGCCGCCAAGGAGGAGCTCGCCAAGCTGTCGAAGCTCGAGGGTGCCGCCTTCGACAAGGCCTATATCGAGAACGAAGTGGCCTATCACAAGCAGGTCAACGGCGCGCTCGAAACCCTGCTCATCCCCTCGGCCAGCAATGCCGAGCTGAAGAGCCTGCTGGAGACCGGCCTCAAGATTTTCCAGGGGCATCAGCAGCATGCCGAACACGTCGCCGGCATGCTGAAATGAGGCCGCTGCTCCTTGCGCCGGCACTGGCGCTGGCGCTCGGCGCATCGCCGGCGTTCGCGGCGACGATCGAGATAACGATCGACAAGCTGGTCTTCTCGCCTGCAAACGTTCAGGCCAAGGTCGGCGATACGATCGTGTGGGCGAACAAGGATATTCTCGCCCATACCGCCACGGTCAAAGGCGGCTGGGATGTGATGATCCCGGCAAAGTCGACGGGCAAGGTCACGCTGAAGGCGGCGGGCGCGGTCGACTATTTCTGCCGCTTCCATCCGAACATGAAGGGCCATATCGAGGTGGCCCCTTGATCGGTCGGCTCCTGAGGGCGAGGCGCGCGCAGCGCCTCGCTTGACCTTGCAGCAATCATCCACATGCGGGTTGCCGCACGCCGGACACACACTCCTCCCCGGAACCAAGACATTCGGCAATTGCCGAACCGAATCCGCAAACCGTCGCAAAGGCTTGGCGCGATTGAGAAAGCCGAGGCCGCTGGCGGCATGTCCTGCGCAGCGTGCGGCGCAATAATATTCTCTCAAGCTGCGAATATACGGATTGGTTTGGCTTCCAAATCCGTGGTTTCAGCGGCATTGCGAGCAGCGCAATTCCACCCCATTCGATCCAGGGCCTGCCATGGCGTTCCGCCTCTTTGTTCCGATCCTAGCCGGCGCCACGCTGCGCGAACGGCTGATCGCCTGCATCGGCGCCGTGATCGGCATCGCGCTGACCGGTGTGATCAGCGGGCTGGCGATGGGCAAAGGCGCGGATGTCGCGATGCTGGTGGCGCCGATGGGCGCTTCGGCGGTGCTGCTCTTTGCCGTTCCCTCGAGCCCGCTGGCACAGCCCTGGTCGATCATCGGCGGCAACACGATCTCGGCGCTGGTCGGCGTGACGGTGGCGCATTTCGTGCACGACACGGTGATCGCCTCCGGCCTTGCGGTGGCGCTGGCGATCGCCGCCATGTCGTTCACGCGCTCACTGCATCCGCCGGGCGGCGCAGCAGCGCTTACCGGCGTGCTCGGCGGACCGGCCGTTGCCGCCGCAGGCTTCCTGTTTCCCTTCTTACCCGTGGCGCTGAACTCGACCATCCTGGTTGCGCTCGGCTTCCTTTTCCACAAGCTGTCGCGGCGCAAATATCCCCATGTGCACGTGCCTACCGCCAGCGGCCACGGCACCGCGGACCGGCCTCCGGCCGAGCGTGTCGGCTTCCGGCCCGAGGATGTCGATGCGGCGCTCTCCGCGCTCGACGAGACCTTCGATATCGACCGCGACGACCTGGAGCGCCTGCTGCGCCAGGTCGAGCTGCAGGCGATGGTGCGTTCGCAGCGCACGTTGCTTTGCAAAGACATCATGTCCCGCGATGTGATCTCCGTGGCGGAAACGGCCTCCGCCGATGACGCGCGAAAACAGCTGATCGACCACAACATCCGCACCTTGCCGGTGGTCGACACGGACGGCAGGCTCACCGGCGCGGTCGGCCTGCGCGAGCTGACAAGAGCCACCGACACCGTGAAAGGGGTGATGTCGAAGGCCGGCACCGCTTCACCCGACATGCCGGCGATGAGCCTGCTGCCTGTTCTGACCGACGGCCGCAGCCATGCCGTGGTGATCGTCGATAGCGACCGGCATATACTCGGGCTGATCACCCAGACCGACATGCTGGCTGCGGCAGCACGCGCACAGGCGCCGGCGCACCTCAAAGCGGTGGCATAGAGCTGGGCCGATCACTCGGCATGTCCCCGCTCGCCGTTCGATCGAGCCGCCGGGCCTCTCGTCTTGCCTCGGCCGGCCGGGTGATATGCGTCCATGTGCCGTCATAGGTCGGCTTGCGTCGCTCCACCCAGGCATTCAGGCCTTCGCGCAGATCGGCCGTGGGAGCCATGCGCGCGAACTGCTCGGCCTCGACCAGCAGGCCTTCGGCGATGCTCTGATTGAGGCCGCGTGCGACAGCGGCAAGGATGCTCGCCACCGCCGCCTGCGAGTGGCTGACGATACGCCGCGCGAGATCGAGCGCGGCCGGTGTCAATTGACCGTGCGGCACCACCTGGTTGACGAGGCCTAGCTCCAATGCCCGCGCGGGCGAGAACGCATCCCCGGTAAGCAGCAGTTCAAGCGCGCGCTTGCGACCGGCCAGCCTCGGCAGGCGCTGCGTGCCACCAAAGGTCGGCGGCATGGCGAGTTTTATCTCGGGCTTGGCGAACAAGGCTCGGTCGCTGGCTATGGCGAGTGGCACGGCCTCGATGATCTCGCAGCCGCCGCCGAAAGCCAGGCCGTTGACGGCGGCAATGACCGGCTTGCGGAATGCTTCCAGCCGCGCCGTCAGGCGCTGGCCGCGCGTCACGAAATCGCGCAGCGCGACATCGGCGCCTTCGGCCAAGCTCAATGAGAATTCGTGGATATCAGCGCCAGCGGAGAAGGCGCGCTCCCCTGCCCCGGTAAGGATGACGGCGCGCACGCCATCGTCCGTTTCGATCTGATCGAGACGCGAAAGCAGCCGGTCGATCAGCGCGTAATTCAGCGCGTTCAGCTTGTCGGGGCGGTTGAGAGTGAGGATGGCGACACGGTCGCGCGTCTCGCTCAGCACAAGTTCGGTCATGACTTTTCCTTTCCGGCAGTTCGGCGGGATAAGGAGCAGGCTTTCGGTTGCTTGTATATTCACTAGTCGGTATACTTACATGATGAGTGAAGAAGCCAATCCTACCCGAAAACGCCTCGTCGACGCGGCTACCAAGCTGTTCTATGCCGAAGGCATCGGCCGCGTCAGCGTCGACGCGGTGGCCGAGAAAGCCGGGCTTACCAAGCGCACGCTCTATTACCATTTCAAGAGCAAGGACGATCTGATCGCTGCCTATCTGGACGGCCGCGACCAGCCCAATCTCGAGCAGATGGCCGGCTGGTTCAACGCTGCGGCGGGCGGCGCGGACAAAAAGGTGGAAGCAATCTTCACCAACCTGGCGCGGGTGGCCCGCCACCCCAAATGGAAGGGCTGCGGCTTCCTGCGCACGGCGGCCGAGCTGGCAGCGACGCCCGGACATCCGGCTGTTAAGGCTGGGGCACGCCACAAGACCAATTTCGAAAAATGGCTGGCAAGCGCGCTTTCAAGCCACGATGTCGACGAGGCGAAAATGCTGGCGCGCGAGATCGTGCTTTTGATGGACGGCGCCTTTTCCAGCATGCTGATCCATCACAATCCCGACTATGTCGCTGCTGCCGGTCATGCGGCCGCGACGCTGATACGGGCAAGGATGACAGGCAAAAGCTAAGCCTGACCGGTAGCGCTCCCTGCGCTCCGGACGAGGTGGTCCGAAGGACAGCGTCTCATAACCAGGCCAGCCAGGCTGTGCCCACAGCAAGCGTCACCAGCGTCAGCGGCAGGCCGACCTTGAAGAAGGCGGAAAAGGAAAGCTCCTTGCCGGCCGCCTTTGCCTGCTCGGCGACGATCAGATTGGCGACCGAGCCGAGCAGCGTGAAGTTGCCGGCAAGCGTCGAGCTCATCGCCACGACCAGCCAGGCGCGCTCCGGGTTTTCCAACCCGGGAATGAAGGGGCGGAGCGCCAGCACCGCCGGCACATTGCTCATGACGTTGGAAAGCACCGCGGTGAAGCCGGAGAGCCGCCAGACATCGTCGAGGCCGATGTTCTTGGCCCAGGCGATCATATCGGGCGTGAGCAGCGTGCGCTCGGCGCCCGCCACCACCACGAACAGGCCGGCGAACATGAAGAGCAGCGGCCCGTCGATCTCGCGGTAGATGCGCCGCGGCTTGATTGCCCGGGTGACCAGCAGGAAGGCGCCGGCAATCAACGCTGCCTTGGCGACGGGAAAGCCTGCAAAAAAGGCGATCGCCAGCAACACGCAGACGATAGTGGCCTTGAGCACCTGCCCTGGCAGCATGCGGCCGCGATAGACTTCCGGGCTGAGCTGAGCAGGGCGGGAAAATTCTGCGCGGTAGACGATGCGCACGATGACGATGACGCACAGCAGGCCGAACAGGGCCACCGGCGCGAGCGCCAGCGTGAAAGCCGGATAGGAAATGCCGGACAGCGCGCCGATCACCATATTCTGCGGGTTGCCGGTAATGGTGGCGACGCTGCCGCAATTCGAGGCCGTGCAGGTGGCGATGAGGTAAGGCACCGGGTTGCGGTTGATGACCCGTGTGACGTGGACGACGATCGGTGCCATCACCAGGCAGATCGCGTCGTTGACCAGGAAAGCCGAGAGCACGCCGGTCAACAGCGTCACCATCACCAAAAGCATGAAAGGCGCATGGGCATGCTCGATGGCAAAGCCGCCGAGCGCCCGAAACGCTCCCGAGACCTTCAGATGCGCCACGACGATCATCATGCCGAGCAGCAAAGTGATGGTGTCGAAATTGATGGCTTTGTAGGCATCCTCGATGCCGATCGCGCCGATGGCGATCATCGCGGCGCCACCCAGCAGCGCGATGCCGGCTCGGTCGAGGCGCAGGCCAGGAATGCGGCCGACGGCGACGCCGGCATAGGTGGCGACCAGGATGAAAAGCGCGCCCGCGCTGGTCCATGTCATTGCAAGATATTCCCGTTGCCTGCCCTGCCCGCCAGAATCTGTCGACGCTCGGGCGGCACCACATTTAACAAGGGCAGCGCAAAGGGAAAGCACGCAAGCGCGTGAAAGCCTTATGTCGCCTTCATGGCTTTCACATTCATAAACCCTAATGTAAAGAATAGTGAATTAACATATGTGACCGATAATCCAGGCGTTGGGGACTAAACGGATGAACACGGTCGTTGAAGCGGAACATCGCGTCCCGTCATGGGAGGAATTGATGCGTCCGCAGGAATGCTCCCGTTGTCATGGGGCCAAAAGAGTTTTCGTTTGCGCCCGCTGGCTGAGCTCGAACGGCCATTGCTGCCCGGGAGGCACGCATCGGCTGAGTTGCCCGGGACACAGCATCGCCTGCCTCGAATGCAGCGGGCGCGAGGACTAGCAGGATTCAATGGATCTGCCGCCGTCCGGCCGCAAACGCCGAAGCGCCATCCCGTACCCTGGCATCTGCCGAGGCCGTGATCATCAAAGTTTGACATAGCCAGGCCTGCCTCGCCTGCTGCAATCGTTGCCTTACGAACCGACTATTGCCTTGCGCTTTGCCGCCGCCTACCACTTGGCGAATTTCACGGTTTCCTTAGGCCTGACAAAGCAATGATTGTCCGATTGCGACGTGCCCTGCGATGGCAAGCGCTTCCGCTCCTTGCTGGCTTCGCCGTTGTCGCGCTGATCATCGCCGTGCGCGCCATTCTGGCCGAAACGCAGATCGCAGACCGCGACGCCAGCCTAGAAGCGATCGAAGCCCAGCAGTTGCTCTCGAGCCTGCAATCGCTCGCCCAAGACGCCGAGACCGGCCAGCGCGGCTATCTGCTGACGGGCGAAAAGAACTACCTGCTGCCATATCAGCATGCGGTCGAAGCGCTGCCGGCGCTGCTCAAACGCATCGACGAGATGTTTCCGGCAGGCAGCGACAGGGCGCAGCTGGTCGTCGGCATCAAGGATGCGCTCGCACGCAAACAGGCCGAGCTCGCGGAGACGATCAGGCTCTACGACACGGGCAACTCGGCGAAAGCGCTGGACATCGTGCGCGGCGGCAGGGGCAAGCTGGACATGGACCAGATCCGCGCCAATATCGACGCGATCCGGCGCATCGACGGCGCGAGCCTTGCTTCCCGCGCGGAGCGCATGGAGCAAATCGAAGGCTGGTTGCGCGCCGGCTCGTTCGCCGCGCTGCTGGGCATCTTCCTGCTCGCCATCTACACGATCCGCCAATCCAGTCGTCGCTTCCAGGAAGTGGCAACGGCGCAGGACGCTTTGAGCGCCAAGAACGCGGCGCTGCTCAGCGAGATCGAGACGCGTGAAAAGGCGGAGTCGCAGCTTCGCCAGGTGCAGAAGATGGAGGCGGTTGGCCAGCTCACAGGCGGCATCGCGCATGATTTCAACAATATGCTAGCCGTCATCACCAGCGCCATGAACCTCGCGCAGCGCAAGCTCGCCCGCGGCGAGCATGACGTGCAGAGCTTTGTCGAGGCGGCGGCCGACGCCGCGGCCCGCGCCGCCAATCTCACGGCCAGGCTGCTTGCCTTTTCCAGGCAGCAGCCACTGGCGCCGCAGATCGTCGACGCCAATCGCCTTGTCACCGGCATGTCGGACCTTTTGCGCCGTACGCTCGGCCATACGGTCGAGATCGAGACGGTGCTGGCGGGCGGACTCTGGAAAACGCATGCCGACCCGAGCCAGGTCGAGAACGCGATCATCAACCTGGCGGTCAACGCGCGCGACGCCATGGACGACAAGGGCAAGCTCACCATCGAAACGGCCAATTGCTTTCTCGACGAAGCCTATGCGGCGGCGCATCCGGAGGTGAAGGCCGGCCAGTATGTGATGATTGCGGTGACCGACACAGGAGCCGGCATGTCGCCCGACATAATAGCGAAGGCTTTCGAGCCGTTCTTCACCACCAAGCCCGTGGCCAAAGGCACGGGGCTCGGACTCAGCCAGGTGTTCGGCTTCGTCAAGCAATCAGGCGGTCACGTCAAAATCTATTCGGAGCCCGGCGAAGGCACGACGATCAAGATCTATCTTCCGCGTTTCACCGGTCCGGAAGAGGCGGCAGCGCCACCAAAAGCAATTGGTAGGAGAGATGTCCCGGCCACCGAAACCGTCCTGCTCGTCGAGGATGACGCCCGCGTGCGCGCTTCGACGGCCGCCGCGCTACTGGAGCTCGGCTACACCGTCGTCGAGGCCGCCAGCGGCGAGGAGGCGCTGCGCAAGCTGGGCGAGAATGCGGCCATCGGACTGATGCTGACAGACATCGTCATGCCGGGCATGAACGGGCGCCAGCTTGCCGAACAGGCACGCGGCCATTCCCACTCGCTGAAAGTGGTGTTCATGACCGGCTTCACCCGCAACGCGGTCGTGCATAATGGCGTGCTCGACCACGATGTGCACTTCATCGCCAAGCCGTTCACGCTGGAACAACTGGCGGCGAAGCTGAGGGATGCGCTGGCGACACCCTGAGGCTTGTTTGCGCCGTGGGCTGTCAGATGCGGCCGAGCAGCACCAGGATGATCACGATAACCAGAACAAGTCCGAGGCCGCCGCCGCCGTAATAACCGGTTCCGTAGAAAGGTCCGCCGCCAAGGCCGCTGAAGCCGCCAAGCAAGGCGAGAATAAGAATGATGATGATAATCGTGCCGAGGCCCATGGTCTCTTCCTCTCTCTCTGACAGTGCGATCCCGCGCATTGATATTGAGAAAGTGAACTCGCAAGCCGCGCGCATGTTCCGCCGACGTCGAAGCCGACTTCTGTTCTCGGACGCCACGATCAGCGGGGCGCGGTCCGCTTGCAACCATTTCGCAGCTGGCAAAAGCGATCATACCGTGGTCTTGACCACGGGTTTGGATACCTATGACCGGTTCGTTCGGCAATTCGGCAATGAATGCGACTGGCCGGAAGGGCCTGTCTCGACGACGGTTCCGACCAGGGACGGCGAGTGCCGCGTCTCTCGGGTGCGAGGAGCCGATCAACTTTCCCGACTGAACGATGCTTCTTGCGCGCCGGCGCGGAACCATTGCAACCTCTTGCGGGTTTTAGCAGCCAGCAGCGGACTTGCCGGGCGCGAGAGAAACGCGGCTCTGTGCATGACCGCAGGAGGAACGGCAATGCCTGAAATCGCGCGCAGCGGCAGTTGCCTGTGTGGCGGCGTCCAGTTCCGGGTCACTGGCGAACCGCTCCGGGTCGGCCTCTGCCACTGCAAGGACTGCCGCAAGACAAGCGGATCGGCCTTCCACGCCTACGCCGTATGGCCGCTCCGAGCGTTCGAAGCCACCGGCATCACCAGCAGCTACGGCACCCGCAGCTTTTGCCCCACCTGCGGAAGCCGCGTTCCGTTTGTCGGCGATGACGAGGCCGAGGTCACGATCGGCAGCCTGGACGTTGCGCCAACCGAAGGGCTGGTGCCGAGCTACGAGCTCTGGATCGGACGCCGCGAGCCCTGGTTGCAAGCCCTCCCCGCGGCGCGCCAGTTCGAGCATGACCGGATCGCTGATGATTCGCCCGCGGGCGCTGAAGCTAACCCGGAGCCACAGCAAATGTCCGCCTAGGATGAGATCTTGGCGGACTTTAGTCGGAACGATAACGACCTTCAGTCCAACGGCGCCTCCGGCGCGTCCGGAAAAACTCCCGGCCGTGGACCGATATGCGCGGACTTTTCTCGAAGTTTCGCATTTTTCAACCACCGGTCGGTTTGCCGGCCAATCAGCTGACGTTAGCATTTTGCGATGCGCGTGAGGCCGTTAAGCCGGCCCGGTTCCACACAGCAGCACGCAAAGAGTTTTATTCGTTTTACAAAATATAAGAATTTTCAGCCATGCTTCTTGCGGAAATACAACCTCCGGGATTGTTTGCCTGCTTGTCCGCTTCGCTTACCATGTGAAATACCAAGCTGCGGTTGCAATACCAAAGTAAAAATTCTTTCGGCTCAAGAAATTTTTTCTTAGGCCTCCTTCTGGTTATATCAAATATGACATTCCGAAATGCCATCGGCAGCAAGCCTTATGACTTCCGGCCTTGTACAAAAGGCCATCTTTGTTTCTTTCTTTTTTTGCTACATAGTGCTGTCGAATCTTGAAGCCGGACGGGGCGGTTTTCATGACGTCGGCACCTGAACACGGCCGCAACATGCATATGCGGTATCCACCGATCGACGGGTTCTGGACCTGGGACATCAAGCGCGACCGCGTCTATGGCGATGCCAATCTTTCAGATTATTTTGGTCTGACACTCGACGAGTTCTCCCATGGCGCTTCGCTTGAACGATGCATGCAAAGCATCGACCAGGACGACCGCTCAAGGGTTCGGTTGGCTATCCGTAAGGCCGTGGAGCGCAAGTCCGGGTTCAGGGAGGTCTACAGGGTCCATTCCGAAAAGATGGGGTTGCGCAAGATCCTGGCCGTCGGCCAATGCTACGTCGACGGAGTGGGCGAGGCAGCGCTCTATCCAGGCTGGTTCGTCGACCTGACGAATGACGCCGAGTGCGAGGAGCAGGCTCTGCGCGAGATCCAAAACCATGTCGGGCAGGCCAAGGACATAGCGCGATCGATCGGACACGACATGCTGTCCTATCTTCTGGACAACATCGAGGAAGAGGTGGAGCAACGGCTTGGCGCAGGGCTGGGGAGGCGAAGATCGTCCTGAAGCAGCTTTCGCCGATCGTTCCCGGGTTAGCTTCTAGGCCGCTTGCCGCGCCTGCCAACTTCAGCCGCGACCATGCGCGCGAAATGCGACTGGGGCGATCGGCGCTCGATGAGCTTGGCCCGATCCAGGGCCGCATCGCCATAAAATTCGATCAGCACGCCGGCGGCCTTGGCGGCGTCGGCTCTCAACCGGCCGAAATCGGCTTGCCCGGTCTCGTTCGAGGGCTCGCTCCTGGCAATCACATCGAGCATGGCTTGCAACTTGTCAGGTGTGCTGCCCTCGTCTTCGTGCATGGTCGCCATCCGATTGGGCGCGTAAAATATCGACATTTCCGCGCGATGTCCAACAGGTTCGCTGATCGAGCGTCAGTGCAACCGGGTACAGCTTCACCGCGAGCAAAGCGACAATCTTCGTACAAGCATAGTGAGCCAAACTTACCGCACCGACTTTTGGGGGCACCCATGGACCAGCCTAGCAAAATGGAAAACCTGCAGTTCGCGCAGGGGATCTTGCGAGAACTTCGCCAGAAGGCGGAGGCAGATGGCGAGAAGCTTCTGACCTACCTGATCGACATGGCTTATCTCGAAGCCAGCGACCGCATCCGCGCCCACTGGATCGGCAGCCACGAACACGAAGGCCGCCGGGCCAAGGGCTGAGGCCCACCCGTCCGGGACGACCGGCTGGAACGCAAAAAAGCCCGCCATGCCTTCCGGCATGGCGGGCGGATCAAAGCGCTTGAAAGCTATGTCAAACAGCCCGGTCGCTGACTATGACGCGGCCGCATGCTGGCGGACCGGAAGCTTCCAGCCCGGCCGCGCGAAATGGCAGGTGTAGCCATTGGGATAGCGCTCGAGATAGTCCTGATGCTCGGGTTCCGCTTCCCAGAAAGGCCCGACCGGGGCGAGCTCGGTGACGACCTTGCCGGGCCACAGGCCCGACGCTTCGACGTCGGCTATCGTGTCCTCGGCGATCTGCTTCTGTTCATCGCTGGTGTAGAAAATCGCCGAGCGGTAGCTCGCGCCGATATCGTTGCCCTGGCGGTTCCTTGTCGTCGGATCGTGGATCTGGAAGAAGAATTCGAGCAGCGTGCGGAAGCTGGTCTTGGCCGGATCGAAGTTGATCTCGATCGCCTCGGCATGGGTGCCGTGGTTGCGGTAGGTGGCGTTGGGGACATCGCCGCCGCTATAGCCCACTCGCGTCGAGATCACGCCGGGCAGGCGCCGGATCAGATCCTGCATGCCCCAGAAACAGCCGCCGGCAAGGACCGCGCGTTCGGTGGAAGAAACCATGTCACACCTCCTTTGGATTTGCACCATAGATAGGCGTTGCGGCCGGATTCTTCCAGCGGCTCGAGCGGGCTAACGGCTGACGCAGGCACCCAAGTATCCGGCGTGGACCATCTGCCCGTCAATGTTTCGAATATGCCTGCGCGGCTTCGACCCCGCCGCGCTCAATCCTCCCGCGCCTGTTTGAACCGCCGCACCACCACCTCGAAGACGATGTCCGATAGGCCGCGATGATCTCGGCACGCTGCTCGGGCGTGTAATGCCCGGCATCGTCGATGGTCATGAAGGTGACGTGTCGGGACATGGCAAGCTCCAGTTCCTCGCCCCGTGAGAGCGGGGAGAGGTGGCGCGGCGAAGCCGCGGCGGAGAGAGGGGACGGCGCCGGCTTTGATGGGAGAGCTGGTGGCTATTCGCCGAGCCTGTCGCTTTACGAAAGCCCCTCTCCGGCCGCTGCGCGGCCACCTCTCCCCCCGCTTCGCGCGGGGCGAGGAAACAAGCTCAGCCCTTATAGCCCTCGTTGACGCAGTCGTTCTTCCAGGCCCAGTCGAAATCGGCCTGCGACATGGACGAGCCAAGGCCCGGCTCGACGTAAGGGCCGGCACCGTCGATATAGACGATGAAGCGCACTTCCTTGGTGAAGATGCCGACCTTGCTTATGACGACGCCGCAGGTCTGGCCACTCACGCTGTCGCCGGTGAGATCGACGTGAGAGAAAGTCGCCGCGGGATTATTGATCAGGCCGCGCATCCTGGCTTCGGCCGCAGCGATGGCATCGGCGCGCCAGTCGCCGCTGGAGCCGGAGCAGGCCGAAAGCAGCGTACAGAGAAGAAGCAGGTTGGGTATCGGTCGCATGTCGGCTCCGGATCGCGGTCGGAAGCTACTCGACCTTCGGTTGCAACCAAAGCGGCATCGCAGATCATGGTTTCGGCGCGGTTTCGCGAAGCTCGGATTCCTCGCCCCACGCAAGTGGGGGAGAGGTGGCGCGGCGAAGCCGCGACGGAGCGGGGGCAGCGCCGACTTTTGAAGCAGGAGCGAAAAGCTATTCGTAGAGCTTGTCGCCCTACGAAGACCCCCTCTCCGGCCGCTGCGCGGCCACCTCTCCCCCGCCTTGCGGGGGCGAGGAACCCAAACCCTGAACCGCCTCCGCCGTCAAAAACCTGAGCACCACGTCGCTCATGCCGAGCAGCGGCGTGAAGGTGACGATCGTGATGCCATCCGTGGCGTTGGTGCGCGTCAGCCCCTCGGAATAGATATCCAGCGGCGGTTCCTCGTCGAACCAGACGCCGTGCAGCGTCTCGCCCTGCCACTTCTCGCGGCCCTTTTCGTAGGACTTGAAGGAGAGCACGCTTTCGCCGGCCTGGACATCGCCGCCACCGCCCCAGCGCACGACGACGCTGTCCAGCGCTCCCGGCGCGCCGCGGCCCATCACCGCGTCGGCGATGGCATCGGCCGGGATCATGCCGGTGCCCCATTCGCTTTGCTGTTGCGGCGGGCCGACCAACACGCGCTGAGGGTTGTCGCGCGTGCCCTCACCGGTGACGCCGGCGGCCCAGAGCCGCACCGGCCGGTCGAACACCTTGCCCACCCACCAGCTTGGATAGCGGCCGGTCAGGTGCATGGCCCATTCGGCACCCCCTGCCCTGGTCTTGCCGAGCTGGTTGCCGGCCATGAACAGGCGCTCGCGGTTCATTGCGCCTGCCGCGTGAAAATCAGCCTGCCTTTCGTAGGGTCTGTAGGCCGCGAGGCAATTACGACGATGCCGGCGGTCCAGTTCGCCCAGCAGAGCCAGATAGGTCAGCATCTCCTTCGAGGTCTTTGTCTCCTTCGAGGAAAGGCCGGAGGTTTGCTTCGAAGCGGCGGATGCGGTTGCGGATCTCCTCATCGCTCAGCTGCTCGAGACTGTTTTGCTTGGCATCGACACCGTCCGAGAAATCCTTGGCCGAAAAATCCTTGGGCAGCATTGTCAGCACGACCTTCAGATACTGCTCCGGTTTTTCGGCCCGCACCGCGGCGATGACGCCGGCGCCATGAACGCGGAAGTCGGCGCGCAGCGCGGCGGCGAAATCGCCGACCAGCGTCTTTCGCGGGCGCTTCGGGCGGATGGGCGGAGCGGCCCCGGCTTGAGGCGTTCTTGGCTTTCGGCTTGCCCGTTTCTCGCCGCCGCGGCGCCTGCTGTCGTCAGCCATGAGTGGCCGCCTGCGATGGCACGGCTTTCGCCGCCTTTGGCTTGCGGACCTTGCGCGCCGGTTTTCTGCGCGGCTTTGCGCCGGCCTGTTTGGTGGGCCGGGCTTCAGTAGCCGCCTCCGCCGCCTTCAGCTTCGCCGTGACCGTGCGGACCGCGGACGGGCCAAGGCCCTGGCGCGGAAAACCGAAGCCAGCAACCGCATCGACCGTGCCGCCGCGCACCATGCCAATGCGCACGCCCGGCGCGACCTGTTCGACCCGGCCTGATCTCTGCGGCAGGCTTGCGCTCTCGAATTCGCCGATGGCGCTGACGATTTCGGCGCCGTCATCGGCGGTGATGATGGTGGCGTAGCGTGGCATCCGGGCCTCAGCAAAATGTTGGAAGCGTCGCATTCCGTCGCGCTCAGCTCTCGAAAGAATGGACGGCGTGAAAAACAAAAACCCGCCGGGCGGCGGGTCGTTGGCGCAAATCAGCACCATGGACAAAATAGTAGCATAGCTGCCGTCACCGGGCAATAGCCTCTAGGTACATTTTCCTATTTTCCGGAAACCTGCCCTGCCAACCAACATCGGCGAAACACCCGCGCGCTACAGCCGCAGATTGAACCATCAGCCGAACGCCGAACGAAATTTTGTCGGAACCAACCTTGGTCCGATGGGTTCCACCTTTAGTCGCAACGCGACAGACGACGGTTCTCGCAACAGAGGAGAAGATCATGCTTACGAGGATTCTTGCAGCTTCCGCCCTGACCATCGGCCTCGCCACGGCGGCGATGGCCCAGAGCACCGGCACCGCCGGAAATGATGGCAGCGGCAGTGGCCAAACCATCACCGTCGACCCCAAGACGCCGGCCAATCCGTCGCCTGACCAGGCCGCACCCGATACCGGCACGACCGGCAGCGTCACCGGCGGCGACATGAACTCGAACGCCGACAAGAACTGCTCGAACAACCCGCAGGGCGCACAGGGCGATGCCAACAGTACGACCGCCGGCACGATGCAGCCCAACGTCAACGACAAGAATTGCGGCAAGTAGGCTTTGGGCACATCACCACGCGCAATGGCCGCGGAACCAGTTCCGCGGCCATTGGTAAGCAGGCCAACACCCTCTACCCTTTGCAAGATTTCGGGCGGAACCATGCGGCTTGCCGGCCGTTTCAACGGCGAAAAGGAGAAAACCCATGGCAGACAACGAAAGCACGACCGGCGGCGCAGCGAACGGCAGCGGAACATCGACGACGAGCTCTGCCCGTCCACGCAGCGCGGCGTCGCGAAGCACTGGCGCGTCGCGCAGCGCCGCTTCGCGCGGCAGCACGCGCTCTTCCAAGGCATCCGAAGACGCCATGAAGAAGCAGATCGCCGAGCTGAAGCGCGAGGTGAGCCGGTTGAACCGCGCGCTTTCCGAGCAGGCGGAGGAAGCCGCCGAGACCGCGCAAGGCTGGTATCGGAGCGCGGCCGACCGCGCGTCAAATCTCTACAGCGGCGCCTCCGACCGCGCTTCGAACCTCTACACCGGCGCCACCGACCGAGCGTCGCGCGCGGCAAGCCAATTGCGTACCCAGGCGCAAAGTGTTTCGGAAACGGTGCAGCAGAACCCCGGCACCTTCTCGACCGCGATGCTGATCGGCGGCCTGGTCGGGTTGCTGGCCGGCATGGCGATCAGTCGAAGCTCCGACCCCGAGCCGGACTGGCTGCGCCGCTGGCACCGATAAGATTACCTGCCCTGGCCGCATACGCCAGGATGGTCAAGGGTAGTAGCGAAGGCTGCCTTGCGGCCGCGCGGAGGAACGGCCGGGCCGTCGTGCCCGGCCTTTCTCTTCCCGATACCAGGCTTTTTCCTTTCAAGGTTGTGCCGTACCTGCCCCATTGCTGTGGCCGGTTGCCCCGGGCTGGTCATTAGCCGGGGCTTATGGGATCATTCCCCAAGGGAATCGCGGAGAGCGGCATGGACAGACCTGCCATGGCATCCGTCTTTCGGA
Organism: Mesorhizobium sp. CNPSo 4661; assembly: GCF_057784215.1. Lineage (NCBI taxonomy): Bacteria > Pseudomonadati > Pseudomonadota > Alphaproteobacteria > Hyphomicrobiales > Phyllobacteriaceae > Mesorhizobium > Mesorhizobium sp. CNPSo 4661. The sequence goes on from NZ_JBWGIO010000003.1 coordinate 334,439, forward strand.
TGCGGCATGTGCCTGCAAGCATTTCGGGTGTTCGCAGCCTTGGCCGGGGCCAGGCCGATCCGATCTTCCATTCGAGACCACTCGGCGAAGCGATCCGCTTCATCGCCCAGGCCGAGGGCCAGTACGACCTCAGCGCCGTCGCCGTCTTCTATGGCGACCGCCAGACGCCGCCGCTCGGCAACCGCGAGATCAGGCAGCTCTGGAGCGAATATGGCGAGCGGTGGATGGAGGCCTGATCCGCGTCGGCTTCCCCCTGCCCGGATCGGAAACGCCCCTCATGCGTTCTTGAGGCGAGGTCAAATGGGAGGAACGCCATGAACGTCGCCAATCTCCAGCTCGAGGGCCTGCTGATGGCCGTCGCAGCGATCAATCACGTGCTCGTCAAGAAAGGCGTGCTCAGCGTCGAGGAGATTGATATCGCGCTGCGCAAGGCCGAAGCCGGCGAGACCGGCGAGGAGCGCTCCGAGGCGATTTCCGCTTCGAACCGCGACGCCATCAATTTCCCGATCCGCCTGCTCGAGCTCGCCAACCAGTGCCAGCCCGAAGCGGACATGCCGTCCTTCTCCAAGCTGGCACGCATGGTGGGCCAGATGAAGGAGCCGTATAACGACCAGATGTGAGGTGTGGCGGGAGGTGCCTTTGCCTTGAAATGCTAGCGCTGCCCCTCATCCGCCCTTCGGGCACCTTCTCCCCGTACAACGGGGAGAAGGAAGAGTTCACGCCCGGCCCGGCCAGCCCTGCTTGAGCGCCAGCACGCTGCCCGGGCCATGCACGGCGGCGTAGAGCAGCCCGGCGGCGAACGGGAAATGCGACATGAAGGCGCCGAACTCGGCCTGGTCTGCGGTCCAGTGCGACGGGCCGTGGAAGGCAAAGCCCAGGAACACGACATAGACCGCGCCGATCAGCGCCAACGGTGTCAGATAAGCGCCGGTGAGGAAGGCTATCACCAGCAGCGCTTCGAGGATCGCCGCGCACCAGGCCAGGAACAGCGGGAACGGGAAGCCGGCGGCGGCGATGTAGCCGGCGGTGGCGCCCATATCCATCAACTTGAAAGCGACGCCCATCGCGAACATGGCGGCGAAGATCAGGCGGGCGATGAGAATGGCGACGGTTTGCCAGGTCGATTGAGTGTTTTTCCACGAATTTCCCTCCGGATTGTTGAAGCGGTCGATGCCCCAAGGACGGACGGAGGGGGATGGTTCCGACAGGGGGCGGGGAAAATTATGCGAGGCGGGACGCCGCGCCTCTCCTACTCCCCTTGTGGGAGAAGGTGGATCGGCGCGACAGCGCCGAGACGGATGAGGGGTGTTCCAGCGGAGTGAGACGCTGGTGGCATCTGGAGCACCCCTCATCCGTCGCCTTCGGCGACACCTTCTCCCACAAGGGGAGAAGGGGGAGCCCTACCCCGCTTTCGCCTGTGGCGGGTGGCTGATCGAATCCCGCACGGTGCCGTATTCGGCGCCCCAGCGGTCGGTCATGTCGCAGCGGATGTCCCAGAGCTCGGGGAAGAAGCGGTGGCGGGCGCCGCCTTCGAGGATTTCAACCGGCCTGCCCTTCAGCGATTTCGCGCCCAGCCCGATCGAGCGGTGGATCAGATAGAGGTGGTTGGCGCGGAATTTCTGGAACAGCTCGTCGAACTCGATCAGCGCCTCGGCGACGACGTAAGCGTCGCCGTGGTCGTAATGCTCATCATAGATGTCCTGCACGGTCAGCCCGCGGCCGTCGAGATAGGCATGCTTGAAGGCCCTCCAGAGGTCCGGCGGCAGGCGCAGCAGGAACTTGAAGCCCGGCGATTCCTGGCCGCTGCCATTGCCGAGCTGCAGGCGGATCTGCTGGTATTCCTTGGGCGACATGGTCTCCAGGAGATCGAGCTGCGCCGTCATCATGCGCATCAGCCGGTGCACGCGGCCCATCAGCGTGACGATGCGGTGCGTCTCCTGTTTCTCCAGATGGTCGAGGACATCGACCAGCGTGTAGGCGATGAGCTTCATCCAAAGCTCCTCGACCTGGTGCACGATCTGGAACTGCAGCTCGTCGGCGTTGACCATGTCGGAGAGCGGCTTCTGGCAGGTCAGAAGCTTGTCGCATTGCAGGTAGACGCCGTAATCGCGCATCTCGGGCGTCTCGATGCGGGCGTGATAGTCCGTCTTGTCCATGGCTCATCTCCTCGCGCGGGCATGTTCGGCAGGTGCCAAGCATAGCACTTTCGGCTTGAACATTGTTCCTTTCTGTTATCCAATCTTTCGAAATTGGAGGACGATCTATCGTCATTTGAGGAACCTTGGAGAACGAATCATGCTGGACATGCTCGACCGCAAGATCGTGGCGGCCCTGGAGCGCGACGCGCGCATCTCTTTCGGCGAGCTCGCCGAAGCGGTGGGCTTGAGCAAGACGCCGTGCTGGAAACGGGTCAAGGCGCTGGAGGATAAAGGCGTCATCCGCGGCTATTCCACCCGCGTCGATCCCGCTTCGATCGGCTTCGGCATCGAGGCCTTCATCCAGGTGTCGATCGACTTCGAAGTGTCGGACGCCTTCGAGGCGGCGGTGAAGAAACACCCGCTGATCCGCCGCTGCTACGCCACGACCGGCGAGGCAGACTATCTGCTGCAGATCGTCACCGTCGACATGAGGGCGCTGGACAGGATGCTGCGCGAGGAGCTCAGCCGGCTGCCAGGCGTCCGCCGTACCGTCACTTCGATGGCGATGCGCGAGATCAAGGGCGACATCTCGTTCGCCGACGCGGCGGCGCATGCGTTGAGGGGATAAGGCGAGCGCCAAAATGATTTGAGACGCCGGCCGGACGGCACCCCTCGGCCGGATCGAACCGCGGACACCAGCCGCAACGTCGGGCGTCGGGTCCTGACTTTTTCTGGCACGGTCGAAGAACGGGCGTCGAACCGGTCTATACGTTGGGACGGGGGTACGCGGGTGACCAACATCGTCTCGATCAAAACAGGTGCGGAGCCTGCCGGGCGGCGGTCGGCGCGGCTTTTGAGGGTTTTCAACGTCATGGGAAATGCCGATATCGCGCGCCGTTCCTTTGCCGGCAGTGTTCTGGCGGCGGCGCTGCTTGCCTCGACCATGCTGCTGCCGACCACCATGGCAGTTCGCGCGGCTTCGGCACCACCGGAGCCGGGAGACGGTTTCCACCAGGCGATGAATCCGCAAGCCATGTTGCAGGAGGCCAAGCGTGCTCTTCTGGCTCAGGCCGCAGGTGGCAATGGGGGCAATGGCGGCAACGGTGGTTCCGCGGGCGGCAACGGAGGGAACGGCGGCAACGGAGGCTCCGCAGGCGGGAATGGCGGCGGTGGCGGGACCGGCGGCAATGGTGGTTCCGCAGGCGGAAATGGTGGTGGCGGCGGCACTGGTGGGACCGGCGGCAATGGCGGCTCTGCAGGCGGAAATGGCGGCGGTGGCGGCACTGGTGGGACCGGCGGCAATGGTGGTTCCGCAGGCGGAAATGGCGGCGGTGGCGGCACTGGTGGGACCGGCGGCAATGGTGGCTCGGCCGGAAACGGCAGCGGCGGGACTGGCGGCAATGGCGGCTCCGCAGGCGGAAATGGCGGTGGTGGCACGGGTGGCAACGGCAGCTCCGGCGGCAGCGGCAGTTCGAGCGGCAATGGCAATTCCAGCGGCCATGGCGGCGGGCATCAGGACACCGCCGGGCGTTCGGACGGCGGCCCCCGTTCCTGCGCGGCATCGCCGCGAGCTTCTTGCTGAAGCAGCGGTCGCTCTCCGCCCGCCCTTATGGGCCGGTGCGGTAAGCGAAATCGTCGATAGCGGCCTGCCAGTAATGCTGCGTCCGGATCTCGAGCCGCGTGATACGCAGGTAGTCGGCCGCGAAGTAGACCAAACCGTTCGCGGACAGCACCAGTTGATCCTCATAGGCGAGCTCATCGCCCCGCCAGGCCTTGAGAACAAGCGTCTCGCCCTCCGCGTCGTCCCAGCCGGCGCCGAAATAGGCGCCGGTGAAATCGAACGGCTTGTCACTGAAGACCTGCGCAGGATGTCCGGAGCTGTTGTACGCGATGAACTCGCCCGACATGGTCGTGTTGGTGTAGCCGGGACCGTCGGTGAAGCGCTGGTGCATGGCAACGAGATTGTACCAGTTCAGCCCGCCATAGCCCGACGGAACCTCGAACACGCCGGGCGACGTCATCAGGTCGTCGAAGCCGACGACATGCTCCAGGGGCAGCGGCTTCTCGGCGGGTCCGCTTTTGCCCGAAAACGCCGAGAGCACCACCGGTGACGCGCCGACGACGACATGCCGCCGCTCAGTCGCGTCGCCGGCCGCGAAGTCAACCAGCCATTCGCCTGGTGTCACGGGTGCGCTGAAACGCCCGTCCGGACCGACATGGGCGGCGGCGCTGACGCCGTCCGGCCCTGTCAGCGAAACGCGCGATCCGGCGGCGACCGCGCCGCTGATCGTCAGATCCGCCGCAAGCCCGACCGGGTGCGTCGTGGTCTTTGCGATCATGTCGCCCGGCGATCCCGGCGAAACGACATAGTCGCTTTCCTGCGAGGCGTTGCCGGTGGTGACGGAATAACCTGGCGGAGGCACGACGCGGAACGCGTAGTGCCCGGGATCGACGACTTCGAAGTCGCGCTGCATGACCGACATGCGGAAGTTGGCGAAACCGCCGGCATTGGTCAATCGCATGATGGTGCTGCCGTTCGGCTTGTCGAGTTCGACAGCGACGCGCGACATCGGCCGGTCGCCCAGATCGTAGATGCCGTTCCTGTTGAGGTCGCGGAACACCAGCAGCGATGTGTTCATCTGGCCGCCTTCGAAGGAACCCCACGCGCGCTTGGGATAATAGTCCGCAGCGCCGCCGGCGCGCGCCGAGCCGCAGAGCACGGCCAGGCCAGCGACCGCGACGACGACGGCGCCCGAAAACAACAAATCACGCTTCACGAAATTTCCCCTTTGGCAGTCGCTGTCGATCCGGTCCCCTGGAGACGCGTGAGGACCTTGCTCACGGCATCCGCATCGAAATAGGCGAGATAGAGCAACGCCATGGTGGCGCTGAACGTGTAGACCGGCAGCGTCAGATAGATGATGGCGTGAAAGGCCAGGCCCGGCAGGACCAGATAGCGCCTTGTCGCGCGAAACGGCAGGCCAAGGGCAAGGCAATATTCGAGCGCGACCACGGCGACGGACACCATGGTGGCGGGCCAGGCAAGACCGGCCGGATAGTCCGACCCCGCGTAGAACCAGAGGAAGATCTGCTCGATCCTCGCGCCGCTGAGAAAGGCATAGTTCGACTTGTCGAAGGCGGCGAAGAAATAAAGCACCGAGAGCTGCACCACGATCAGCCGCAGCCCCCACAGATTGCCGCGCTCCGCCGGTGGCGGAAGGCCCGCGCGCTCGGCGCGCATCACCGCCAGGTAACGGTCCAGCGAATAGGAGCGGTCGCAAGGCGTGAGCGCGATCAGCAACGCGGCAACGGCCAGCAGATAGGTATGGTGGTGGGTCCAGGGCTCGCGCCCGAGCTCGAAGCCGAAGTAATGGTACATCGCCAGCCCGACCGCGCCCGTCCAGACGGCGGCGGCGCGGCTGTGATAGCCGACGAAGAGCAGCGTCGTGGCGACGAAGAAGTTGGCCGCCAGGAACAGGCCGGCTGGCGACTGGTCCATATAGAGCAGCAACTCGCCTGCCCAGCGCGACCAGAACAGCATGGCCAGGCCGATGCGGATCAACGCGGATGGCCGCGACGAGCCCTCGGTGCCGACCGCCCAGTCGGCAAAGCGCCGGGCAAAAGCTTGCATCGAGCGCAAGCCGGACCGGTCGCTGGCGGCGTCACTCGGCGCAGGCATTTTCGGCATCGGTATGGATGGTCTGCCAGCCGCTGCGCGTGCCCAGCCGGGCACGGACACGGATATCGGCGCCCTGCCCGGCGACCGTGCAGAGCCGCTTGATGACGGAAGCCAGTTCCTCGCGGTTCTGGATCCACTTCAGCTTGCCGTTGCGAGGGACGCCGAGCATCGCGAACCGGTCGAGCGGAGCAAGCGCGCCGTCCGGCCGGCGGATTTCGAAGGAAACGTCGATCACGCCCAGCCCGATCGCGCTGAACATGGTCCAGGAGCGAAGCCACGGCGATTGCACCCCGAAGATTTGCTCCGCGGCGGGTCCGGCGATCATGAAGGCGGCGATCGCCGTGAAGGCGACCAGCCGCAAGCGCCCCGCCGACAGCCGTCCGGCAGGCTCCGCGCCTGTTCCAATCGAGATGATGTCCGCCACCCGCGCACCCCCGTCCGGACTTATAGACCGGATCAGCACCGTTCTGCGACCATCCCAGAAAAAGTCAGATCCCGGCGCGCCTATAGGCTGAGAGAGCGCGAGGGAACACTACGGATGAAAATCAGTGGTGAAGCCAGGCTCTGCACGAGCAGCCTTGGCGACGCGTGCCGCCTCTTCCTTCTCGGCATCGGCCTTGCGCTTGGGGCATTCCTCGAAATCATGGTCCCGGCCGCCGCAATAGGAGCAGCATTTGGCGGGGGTGTCGGAGTTGAACATCGAGGCCATTCCCAAGAATGCACGAAAAGGTTTCCGGTTGCAGCAATTGCGTGAAGACGCCGCTGCATTTTAGCCCGATGCCCCAAAAATGTTCCTGCCAGTTTCAGGAGCTCGCCGCTCGCGCGGCGGGCTCCCGTTCAGTCACCGCTCACGCATGCGCGTGGGGATGACGGAAGTCCCAGACGGCCCAGGCCGAAGCCACGACCACCAGCACGCCGAGAGCGACATGCGTGGTCATGACGTGCGTGTCAGCCTTGAAGCCCAAAAGCCAGGGCGACACGATCAGCCAGAGCCCGAGAGCCAAACTTACCCATTCTTCCCACTCGGCGAACACCGAAAACATCGCCAGCGCCAGCGCGCCGAGGAGAACGCCGACAATCCAGGCGTTCCACGCGGGCACCATCGCTGCGGTGAATCCGATGACCCAGGGGGAGATAAACAGGCAAATCGCCAGGACCAAGGTGATCCAGTCGAGGCTCTTTCTTGCTTCCATCATTGCCATGACAACCTCCATAGATGAAGCTTGACCAAAGCAACTGCATCCGCGTGGACATTGCACGCTCATCATTGATGTAATTACGCTTTTACCGCTCTGCAAGGAGCGGGCCAGGCTGTGGCTTGTACCTTGCCCAATGCCTCCTCATCTGCATCTTATGGCCAAACTCACCGCGCCCGGCATGTTTGTGCTCACGATCGTCGGGGTTGTGGGTGAGCTTTGGGGGTTTGGGACTATTGGAAAATGGCATCGTTTCGCGCGCAGCCGGCAGAGCCATGCGCCTATACCGATCATGATGAGGTCGACGGCGCGCCGACCCATGTCGCGCCGAGCGAACCGGCACGCACCGAAGACATCTTCCTGAAGGCCGGCGCGCAATTCGGTAGCCTCGCGGGCAGGTCTCTCAAACGCTGAAGTCGTTCTCGGTGTCGGCCCCTAGTTGCGGCACGACGATTGCCTCGAGCGGCGCGTCGAGCTCCCACTTCACGCTGCCAGGCGCACGTTCGAGACTGGAGGAGCCGCTCAGCGCCTGCGGCGCCACCCGCTGCAACACCACCGTGCCAAAACCCTTGCGGTCGCCGAAACCGGTGCGCTCACTCGTCTTGCGCGCCGCTCCGTCGGCTGTCACGCCGGATGTCTCGTGCCAGAGAAGGTGAAAGCGGCGCTGCGCTTCCGGTCCGCTCTCGACCTTCCAAGTGATTTCGACGCGGCCGCCCTCGCCCGCCAGCGCGCCGTATTTGGACGAGTTGGTGCCCAGCTCATGGAAGGCCATGCCGAGATTCTGCACCGCATTCGACTGCAGTGTGAGGAGCGGCCCGGAAAGCGATATACGCTCTTCATGGCCGAAAGGCTTCAAATGCTCCTGAATCAGGTCGAACAGGCTGGCGCCGGCCCATTCCGAGGTGACAAGCAGATCATGGGACCGCGACAATGCCATGATGCGGGATCGGATCATCTGCTCGAACTCGGCTGGATCGGTCGAACGCTTGCTGGTTTCCCTGACCATCGACAGGATCACCGCGAACTGGTTCTTCACGCGATGGTTGACCTCGCGCATCAAAAGCCGAATGCGGCGCTCACTTTCCTTGGCGGGGGTGATGTCGCGGGCGATTTTCGAGGCGCCAACGATTTCCCCCGCGCTGTTCTTGATCGGCGAAATCGTCAGTGAAACGGTGACCAGCGAGCCGTCCTTGCGCCTGCGCACCGTCTCAAAACTCGGGATGCGCTCGCCCTTGCGGATGCGGCTGATGATCTCGGTTTCCTCGCCTTGCATATGCTCGGGGATCAGCATCAGGATCGACTGGCCGACGGCTTCTTCGGCGGTATAGCCGAACATGCGCTCGGCCGCGTGGTTCCAGTCGGTGATTATGCTGTCCAGATTCTTGCCGACGATTGCGTCGTACGAAGAATCGACGATCGCGGCCAAACGCGCATCGGCATTTGGAGCGTGTTGGAACGTCCCCCCGGAATTGGTCATGTAAGGTAATTAGGGCCGGCCGGAGTCAAGGCAATCTGACGCGAGCGAGAACGCATTTGCTCAGGGCTTCGATTCGCTGGGGCCATCGGCGACATTCCGGTTCGGTGATATCACACCGAAATCCTGCGACCTTGCGCCCGTGTCAGCGGTCAGAAACCCGTCGGATGCCAGCCCACGGCGCAACAGCTCGCGGACCGCGGCCGAACGGCTCGGCATGCGCTTTTCGAAACGCCAGTTTTCCAGCGCCGCCAATTCCTCGTCGGTCAGCATGATCTGCAACCTTTGCGGCCGTTCAAGCTCAGCCACTTCCGCCTCCGCTGTGAGTTAGTATGTGCCTCACTATGAGTAGAAGTAGGAAACGGCTCATGAAGCGTCAAGGGGGGATGATTTGCCGATGGGCAACGAAGCTAACGATACTCAGGATGGGGCGAAATCACATTTGATATATTATGCTAACCAACTGATTTATTTATTGTTTTTAACATTTGTGTATTGTCAACCGCTCTCCTCCGGCGCATGGTTGCAACAGAGGGATAAACCCCCGCGAAAGGAGGGTTTTCCAATGATACTAGGATTTTCCAACCAGTTGCGCGATGATGCTCATTGCAAGGTCCAGCAGGCCCTGCGGACGAACGGCATCGTCAACATCATCCGGCTTGCCGAAGAAATCAGGCTCAAAAACCTCGCCGACAACATCGCGCGCGAGGACATAGAAAGCCTGGTGATGCAGATTGCCCAGCTTTACGGGGCGCCGATCGAGTTCGACGACCAGGCCCTGACGGCGCTCGACCTGCCGCAGGCCCTAGGCGCCGACAATCGGAACGACCTTGAGAGGGCTCTTTGGGAGCGCTCGCTGCCCGACGCGCCGGTCAACCTGTTGCAGCTGGACAAATAGCTGTCGGCGCTGCGATGTGGGGAAAGCGGGGGCGGTTCCGAAGAGGCCACTAGTCCCTGGCGGCCAGGTCGCCCAGAATGCCGAGCCCGGTCTCGTACCGGTCTGGGGCAACGCCAGCCTGGTGCGCCTGCCAGAGATTGTCGCGCAGGTCGGCTATTTTCACGGGCAAGGCAAGCTCATTCGAGGCGGCACGGAAAATAGAGCCCTCTTCGCTCTCGTCCATGCGCTTGGTCAGCGCGTCCACCGCCGCCACAACCGTCAAGCTGAAGCCGGCCTCATGCAGCCGGTCGAGGCTCCAGCCGTTCCCCTTCTCGACGACGTCATGCAGGTAGGCGACCGTCTTTTCGTCCAGCGTTTCAACCGCGTCGGCTACGCGTCTCAAATGTTCGATATAGGGTTGGCCGGTTTTGTCCTTCTGGCCGCGATGGGCCTGCTCAGCTATCTTCGCTGCCTGATGAAGCATGAGGTCTTTCCAATCTCGTCGCAATAAAGCCCGCCCCGGCGAGGGACGGCCGAGGCGGGCTTGCTCGGGTCTGAGCCCGGTCCGGTGGCGCGCCTTCGCGGGGGAGCGGGGCTGCGCGCCATCCTGCATTCAAGAACATCGGCGCCGGGCGAATGTTCCGCCGCTCCCGAATTTTTGAGGACGCGCCATGACCATCGAAGCGACCCGTTGCAGCCGGACGCCCGTACCTAAAAGAAGCCCGGCCAGGAGCCGTCGGGCCGATGCCTGACGCCGTCGGAGAAAAAGTTTTTGGCAGGAACCTCGCGACCGCCTTGCCGTTAGCCCTCCGTGTCCAACAGGAGGTCCGGCAATGGATTGGAACCGCGTCGAAGGCAATTGGAAGCAGGTGAAGGGCAAGGTCAAGGAACAGTGGGGCAAGCTCACCGACGACGACCTCGACCGCATCGCGGGAAAACGCGACCAGCTCGAAGGCAAGATCCAGGAACGCTACGGCCTCGAGAAGGACCGCGTGCGCCGCGACATCGATGACTGGTACAGCATGCAGGGCTGGTAGAAGCCGGCTCCCACGAAACGAAGGGCGCGGCCTCGCGGCAGCGCCCTTTTTCGTGGGCTCAAGCCCGCGCGAGGCGGCCGCGTATCTCCATCTCGATCCCGCGATCGAGCGGCGCGGGCAAATCGGCGGGCCTGCCAGGGCCGAGTTCCGCCAACGCCGCAGCATCGCGGCGGAATTTTTCGAGCGACACGGTGCGGCCCTGCTCCAGCCAGCCGGCTGCGTGCAGGATGAAATGCGCGCCTGAGGCCACCGCTGCCGAAAGCACCCTGCCCCCTTCGGCGCCGGATTGGGCATCATCGACCTTGGCCGAGGTGATGGCGCCGTCGCCCCGCACCGGCACGCCGAGCCGCCTGCCCAGTTCCGCGGCGTAGAACTGGACGAGCTGCGAGGCCGGGTCACCGAAATTGGGCAACATCCGGCGCATGTCGAACGGGTAGGCGAGGATGCCCATCACCACCGGCGCGCCCGGGCGCCAGAGCTGAGCCAGCGCCAGGCCGGCCAGCACCTCGGCATAGCCCTGGATCAGCGCGCCGGCCACGGTAACCGGTGCCGTCGCACCCATCATCATGTAGGACGAAACCATGCTCGCCTCGCCCTTCATCGCGATCGCCCGCAGGCATTTCAACGGGTTCGGCCAATAGGTGAGCGGCGGTGTGGCGTTGATCAGATGGAGGAGATTGCATTCGCCGCCACGCGCCGGTCGCCCCACCGCCGCGGCCGTCAGGTCGATCACCGCCTCGGCTGCCGCCGGCGAGGCGATGCTGCCCATGAGCGGCTTGTCGGAATGGGTGAGATGCGCAAGCAGCATTTCCAGCGGCCGCCGGTCCTCGGCTACGTCCTCCATGACACAGATCATCTGTCCGGTGTTGGTCAACCCGGGAGCGGCATGCGCGGCGGCGACGAGATCGCCATAGATCCGCCGGCTGCCCGCTACTCTCGTTCCATTGTCGAGCACGACATTGGGCGCGCCGTAGATCGGCGCGAAGACCGGCGGTGCCCTTTCTCCGACAGTCGTATCCCTTGCGGGGTTCCTGCCGCGCAGAAGGAATTTTTCTGGCGCATGCCGGCGCACGATGCGGGGCAGCTCGGCCCCGTCCAGGCGCACCACATCGCCGCTCGCCACGCCACCGGCCTGCTTCAGCATGTCGATGGTTTGCGGATCGTCCATGAAGCGGATTCCGGTTTCCTCCAGCACCCGGTCGGCCGCCTTCTCGATCGTCTCGAGCCCGGCCTCGTCGCGCCCGGGGCGATAGGACGAGGCGATGAAGTCCGCCGCGCGATGTTCAGGAACCAATGTAGCCGACATGCATCCCCCGGCCGGCGCAAACGGTTCGACGGCACCGACGTGCCGGATTATCCGGATTCGGTTTGCCTTCGCGAGGCTCCTGCCGCGCCACCTTGCGTCGCTTCCAGGAAGGCGTCGCGCCGGCGACGGGTGAGGCAAGCATCGGCCGTGCGGCAACGCGACCGCAATGCGCTTTTCGGCATTTCGCGGAGGAAAAAGCGCCGAAGTATCAAATGTTAGCGCGCTTTGACCAACAACCCCATACCTCGTCAAACGCGCCTGTTTTGAATCACTTTGACATCCGCTGTGACCGGGCCGCTCGGCCCGCTCATGGAAGACATGAATGCTTGAATCCCTTTTCCTGAATCTCGGCCAGCACGACAGCCTATCCGACGACGAGAAAACCCTGCTCGGCGACTTGATGGCGGGCGAACGCCACTTCGCCGCTGGTCAGGACATCGTCGCGTCGGGATCCCGGCCGGCCTACAGCACTCTCGTGCTCGACGGGCTCGCCGCCCGTTACAAGGTGCTTGCTGATGGCGGCCGGCAATTCACCTCGCTGCAGGTTCCAGGCGATTTCGTCGACCTCTACGCCTTCCTGTTGAAGACGATGGACCACGGCGTCATCGCGCTTTCGCCTTGCCGCGTCATCCTGGCCGACCATTCGAAGCTGCGCAGCATCACCGAGCGGGCGCCGCATTTGACGCGGCTGTTGTGGCTCGACACGCTGATCGACGGCGCCATCCACCGCGAGTGGATCGTCGCCATGGGGCGGCGCTCGAAGGTCTCGCATCTGGCGCATCTGTTCTGCGAGCTGTTCGTCAGGCTGGAGGTGGTGAAGCGCACCAACGGCATGAGCTTTCATTTGCCCGTCTCGCAGGCCGAGCTCGCCGACGTGCTGGGCCTGTCGGTGGTGCATATGAACCGCGTCATTAGCGCGCTGCGCAACAGCGGCGTGATCGCCTGGGCGAACCATACGGTGACGATCCTCGACTGGCAGAAGCTGCAGCAGATCGCCGAGTTCGATCCGACCTATCTCTCAATGACCCGCGAACCGCGTTAACTCTCACGGCCTGCCGCCGGCGAGGCGCCTTCGGATGTTATTTGCCGAGGGCATGAAACATGCCGCCGCCTCGAAAGTTCCTACTGGAAGGAGGCGGATGATGATCGGCGGAAATGACGGCAAGACACGCCACGCCGAGAACGGCAACGCGGCTCAGCCAGCGAAGAGCGATGTCGAATTGCTAGCCCTTCGGCTGGCGAAGGACACGGACATCTCCGAGGACGACGCCCGCGAACTGATCAAGCTCATTGGCACCGACTGGACCTCGTTGGTGCGCGAGGCGAGGTTCCTCAAGAGCCGGCACTGATCAGAGTTCTTCTGTTTTTCGCGCTCACCGGAACTATTTCGCCTCAGGAACGCTATCTCACTGCAGTTATTTCTAAATTAGGCATCGAGAATAGAGAATGAAGGCCAAACTCATTTCAAAGAGCGCTGGTGCCATGGCCATCATGACCGCTGCATTTGCCGGCGCCAGCGCCGGAACGTCAGCATTGGGAGAGCAGACATGAACAATATCATCTGGCTCGTAGGAGCGGTCGTCATCGTCATTGCCATATTGGGCTTTCTCGGCTTCCGGTGACGCCGAAGTAGGGCCCAATGCCGCTGCGTGAATCGGGGCTGCGTCGGCCCTGACCTGCCATACGACGGCGCAGTTGGAACGCTAGTGTTTCAGGGAAAACCGAAACGCCAGCCCGACTTCCGCAGATCGCATCTCAGGTCGGCGCCCTATTTGCCGGCGGCCTTTTTCTTCGCCTTCTTTACCGGCTCCTCCACTGGCTCCTGCGCCAGTCTGGCCTCGCGAAGACGCGCCGTCTTTGCAATTCTGGCCGCCGCCTCCCCGTCGATGATGGCGCGCGCGGTTTTTGTGGTGGCCTCGTTCTTGGCGTCGCCTTTCGGCTTGAACACATTCGTATCAGCCATGTGCTACCTCGCTATACAAAATGAAAAAGGCCGGGCGAACCCGACCTTCCCTCAAAGCCCCAGCGCCTGTGCCAGTACATCCGTGGTCAAAGGCGCCGATGCATGGCTTAGGCGGCCTGCAGATTCTCCGCGGCGCTCTTGCCGCTGCGGGCGTCCTTGACGACGTCAAAGCTTACCTTCTGGCCTTCGACGAGAGAACGCATCCCGGCGCGCTCCACGGCAGAGATGTGAACGAACACGTCCGGCTGGCCGCCGCCCTGCTCGATGAAGCCAAAGCCCTTGGTGGCGTTGAAAAACTTCACGGTTCCAGTAGTCATACGATTTCCTTTCAAATCGACGCAAATTACCGCCGCTTGGCCGAATGCCAAACGTCACAGTTTTCGAAATTGAGAGGGAAGATCGTCGGGGCACAAAGGCGCCAGAAACAACGTTCGTTCAGCAAGATCGATATCATACATATAGCGTTTAAACTGACTCCCGGCAAGACAACCCCGGATATATTTATCCAAGGCCCTCCTTTCGCAGTGAGCCAGCCTGCGCATCTCGGCCTGGGCGATTCAGTCGGCCACCTCCTTCGTCATGGAACATTCAGGTGCCGGTGAAGTTCACCTTGCGCAATGTGGTTTGGTCGGCTCCCGGTTTGGCAATGGCTAATTATCTGACGCTTCCGGCAACTTCTCGTAACCTGTTCCGCGTGGTCGTGGAAACACCGCGGGGATCGGCCGCGAAACTCGCCTATGAACCGAAGACCGGGGTGTTCGAATATTCCCGCCCCCTTCCTGTCGGTAACACCTATCCCTACGATTGGGGCTTCGTGCCATCGACGCTGGGAGACGATGGTGATCCGCTGGACGGGCTCGTCATCCACCAGGCCGCCGGCGCTCCGGGGGTCGTGATAAAATGCGACCTGCTGGGCGCGCTCAGGGTAAAGCAGCGCGATCCCGACGGCTCGAAAGTCCGCAACGACCGGTACATTTTCTGCCCTCATAAGGAAGACGCGCCGGATGAGCCCGTGGCGTCAGTCGATGTGCCTGAAGATCTTCGCCGGGAAATAGAGCAGTTCTTCCTTTCCTCGGTGCTGGGTACCGGCAAGAAAATCAAGCTGAAGGGCTGGCAAAACGCGGCCGAGGCCAGGGCCTCGCTGACGAAGGGAATGAAATCCTTCAAGCGAAAACTCGCAAATCGGTGAGCGGCTGATGCCCGTCTCCCGCCCTATTCCTGCAAACGCCGTGCATCTTTGCGTCGACATGCAGCGCATGTTCATGCCGCCCGGACCGTGGGCGGTCGAGTGGTTTCCCCAGACTCTGCCCAAGGTGCTTCGGCTCACCGAGCGGTGGCCGGCACGAACCATCTTCACCCGCTTCATTCCGGCACTGCGGGCAGGAGAAGGGCATGGCCAGTGGCGCAGCTACTATGAGCGCTGGGCAGAAATGACGCTTGAAAAAGCAGGGAACGACATCATCGAGTTGGCGCCGGAGCTGAAGGATTTCGTTCCGCCGGCACGACAGTTCGACAAACCCGTCTATTCGCCCTGGTTCGGAGGCAGGTTGAGGCGCGCGCTTGCAGCCGAGGATGTTGACACAATTGTCGTCAGCGGAGGCGAGGCCGACATGTGCGTTTTGGCCACGCTTCTTGGAGCTATCGATTTCGGCTTTCGAACGGTTCTGGCGGAGGATGCGATTTGCAGCACCTCCGACGAAGCCTATGACAGCATCATCAGGCTGTTCACCAAAAGATATTCGCACCATGTGGAAGTCGCCCCGGTGGATGAAATCCTGGAGTCCTGGGCTTAGCCCGTGCGCCAAAGATCAACGCGGAGCCTCGTCAATAACAATTGAGGGTCCAGGGCCTTCACCGGCAAAAAATCTATTCGGAACAACTTGCGGGCGGCCGTGTTGGTGATGATCCAACCCCACCAGGAGATGCAGAAATGGCGACGACGAAAGCGGCCTCGAACAAGGGCCTCAACGAACTTTTCCATGACACGCTGAAAGACATCTACTTCGCCGAAAAGAAGATTCTGGCGACGCTGCCCAAGATGGCCAAGGCGGCGCAGGACGATGCGTTGAAGGCGGCCTTCGAGAAGCACCGCGACCAGACCGAGGAGCATGTCGCGCGTCTCGAGGAAGTGTTCGAGGTGATCGACAAGAAGCCTGTGGGAAAGACCTGCGCGGCCATCATGGGCATCACCGAGGAAGGCGCGGAAATCATGGATGAGTACAAGGGCTCGCCCTCGCTCGACGCCGGCCTGCTGGCCGCCGCCCAAGCCGTCGAGCATTACGAGATTTCGCGCTACGGCACGCTCAGGACCTGGGCGCAGGAACTCGGCCTGACGGAAGCTGTCAATCTGCTCGACAAGACGCTGGCCGAGGAAAAGGAAACGGACGCAGCGCTCACCGAACTCGCCGAATCCGCCGTCAATGTAGCTGCCGAGGCTGCCTAGCGGCGCTCCGCGCACGGCCGGATATTCGCTCGGTCCGGCTTCCGCCGAGCCCTGGCAGGTTGCCGGGGCTCGTTGCTACCGTTCCCCAGAGTATCATCCCATGGAAAAAGCGTTCAATCGCATGGCGGCGGCCGTCGCTCATGCCACCGGCAGGCCGTTGGCTTTTGGCCTATGCCTGGGATCGGTTCTGCTGTGGGGGGCAACCGGTCCGGTCTTCGACTATTCGGAGACCTGGCAGCTTGTCATCAACACCGGCACCACAATCGTCACTTTCCTGATGGTGTTCCTGATCCAGAACACCCAGAACCGGGACGGCGCGGCGATCCAGGCCAAACTCGACGAGTTAATCCGCTCAGGCCATGCGAAGAATGATTTCATCGGTATCGAGCATCTTACCGAAGCCGAGGTCGAGGCGTTCCGGGCGCGCTGCGCGGCAGCCAAGAAGAGAAAGGCGGCTAACACCTAAGCCGAACGGCGCCTTGGCCGAATAGCCGCTATTCATCCCTCCGAGACGCGCCGGTTCTCGCAGCGACCGGGAAAGCTCTTGACGGTCAAAATCCACAAACCCATATCGCCGCTGGGCTTGGGCCTCTGTCGGTCCCAAGCCGTGGCTTGTACTCAATTGTTCGTTCGATTGGAGGACGTTATGAACGACCGGATGTTCGACAGCCCCGTTTTCGTGAAGAGCGGAAACAGCCTCATCCAGGAAATCGCGTGCTTGGAAGATGCTCTGGAATTTCTCTACGCGTGGCCCAAGAACAGGCGCGGAACCATCTTTGAAACGGCCCTTCGTGCCTGCCAGCGGGCATTCGACAGCGGCTATCCGCTGACTGGCGCCAGAGATGCCTTTTGCGGTTTCGCAAAGTCGGTCAGAATTCTTGAGGACGTGAGTGTCCCCTTGCCATGGATGACCGGCAAAGGCGGCCGCGGCGGCGGACTGGCTGTTTGAAAGTATCGCGGTGTATGGGAGTTCGCGATGCTTTCCAAACCTTTCGAGAAACCCCTTCGCGTTTGGGTCGGACTGGGCTTTCCCCGGCAACTGAACACCGTCGTCGACGCCTATCAGTTCGCGATCGACTGGTGCGGCAATAGCCCGGAGCAGAAAGCGGCCATCCGTGCCTGCAAGGCGGCTTTGATTGGCGACGTCGACGCGGAAACCGCGCGAGGCGTTTTCGCCGCGTTCGCGCGCAAGAAGGATATCCTTGTCGAGGACGGAGCAATCCCTCCCGCCGTCGGATGGGCCCAGCCGTCACATCACCAATGACGATCGGGGCGCCTACGACCGCTGTCGGGGCGCCTCGCACCAAACCTAGATGATTGACGAGGAACCTCGATGGCAGAACCAGCCATTGGAAAACCCGTCAATGAGGTCAACGCCGCCCGGTACGACAGCGATTGCCAGGAGGCGTTGGCCGGCTCTCTCGATGGCCTGCTCGCACAGGCGGAAGCTGCCGCTTGGGCAGGAACCGTGCCGCGACGGCACTAATGTACCTTGCAGGAAAACGCCTCAATGCCCGCACCTAGAGCTACTAGGACCGCGAGCAGCGCATATCGCGTAAAAAGCCCGCCGCCCCGTTGAAGAACGGCGGCGGGCTAACAGGCGTCACACCCGACCGCCCCCCCTGGATGCCACGTAGGTGCCACAGCAGCAACTGTCGTGGAGGGACATCGGGTAAATGGAACCTTGATCGGGGCTGTCAGTTGCATTGGAAGGCGGCCAGTATGACCAGATCGTCACTTCATCTTCTCAAGGGTACGGGGTATCTGATTTCCACGGTGAGCGTGACCCTGTTGGCGATCGTTAGTTGGGACAGCGCATCGAAAAGTCCGTTGCTGATCGCTTGTCTGCTCGGCGGAGCCGCTACCTCGATTATCGGCATGTTCTGCCGCTGGCTGTCCTACCAAATCGAGAAACGGCAGGAAGAGCGGCGGTAGGGCACTCGGTATCAGTCTCCGCGGCGCAAGATCCGCGTCACGAGCAGAGTGATCAGGCTGCTCAGCACAATCCAACCGACGATCTCGCCACCAAATGCGGTTGGCCGGGCTGGCGCCGTGCCGACGCTTCTATCAGCGTTGGCGGGCATCGTCGCCTCGGATTTGGCTACTTGTTCGGTCTGGCGCGGCGCACCCCGGTGGTTGGCGTGTGCCATGACCGGCGCGAGGTCGCGCCGGCTGCCGCGACGGACCGAATAGGCGCGCGTGATTTCGGCGCCGAAGAGAAAAATCTGCGCCGAATAATAGACCCACACCAATACGACCATCAGCGCTCCGGCGGCACCGTAGGATGTGGCGATAGCGCTGGTGCCGATGTACCAGCCGATCAGCGACTTGCCGATGGTGAAGAGCAGCGCGGTCACCACCGCGCCGACGCCGACATCGCGCCATTTTAGCGTGCGGTCCGGCAGGACCTTGTAGATCGCGGCGAAGAGCAGAGCGATCAGCACAAAAGAGACGATCGTGTTGACGCCGCTGACGATCACGCCACCGAACGGCAGGCGCCGGTTGATCAGTTCGCCCAGCGCCGAGATCGCCGTGCTTGCCGCCAGCGATACCAGCAGCAGGAAGCCAAGCGCCGCGACGAGACCAAGGCTCGCCGCCCTCGCCCGCACCAGGCGCGACAGCGACACGCCGTTGGGCTTCACCTTCCAGATCTCGTTGAGCGACTGCTGCATTTCACCGAAGACGCCCGACGCCGTGACGAAAAGCGTGACCAGCCCGATCAGCGTGGCAAGCGTGCTTGACCAACGCTGTGCGGCGCTCTCGATCGTGGCCTTCAGGAGGTCGGCGCTTTGCGGGCCCATGACGCCGGATATCTCGGCCGACAGCGCGACCTGGGCGGCATCGTTGCCGATGGCGACGCCGGCAATCGCCACGACGATCAGCAGGATCGGCGCCAGTGAGGTCGTGGCGTAGAAAGCGATCGCCGCGCCGTGGCTCAGCGCATTGTCGTCGATGTAGCCGGTGACACTCTCCCGCAAGAGCAGCCAGCCTTCACGAACCCAGCCCGGCATTGTCGCCTCACCTATTTTGGACACATATTTCGTGCGACTCGAGGACGGCTTTGTCGAATAGCGTGTGCCCTGCCATTTGCTGCCCCCCGCCAAATACGGAGCGGGCCGGGTGGGACAAGAGCTCGACTGCCCTTTCGTTGGCCAGGGCGGGAAGCCGGAGAAACCAGCCCTGTTCTCTTTGCCACCTGGTCCGGCTGACGCGGCCCGCAAACCACAATCCCATGCCGGCACAATGGTTCCCAATGGGCGAGGATGCCGGATCGCTAAAAACGGCGGCCCATTTGCAATAAGAAACAATGGATTTATAATTAGCTGACTAAGTGATTCATGGCGCGGTGAACCGATGGCCAAGAAGAAGAACAGACGGTCAGCTTCCAGTGTTTCGGCAGCTTCCCGCGCCGAAATCCACGAGGCGGCTTATTTTGCCCGCAAATGCGGCCTCACCCGCGACGAGGCATTGCAGATGATGCGCGAGGCCCACGGCTTGCCGGCCGTCCGGGCGACCGAGGGCGAGAAGCGCAAGCATTGACCCTTGTTGTTGAAGACGCACGCCTCATTGGCCGTTCTGCGGCGGAACTTCGCCCGGCTTGATCACTGGCATGTCGCCGGTCGGCGGTGGCGTCGTCGCGTTCTGGTCGCCGGTCGGCGGCGGCTTCAGCACGCCGCCGCAATCGCCGAGCTGTTTCGACAGTTCATCCGTATCGGCCTGCTGCTTCTGTTTTTGCTGCTGGTCGTTGGCGTCGGGCTTGGCCTGGCAGTTCTGCGCCTGCTGGTCCTTCGGCTGAGCGGCAGTCTGGGCCGCTGCCGGCAGCACCGGGATCAGCGCGACGGCAGCGATGAGAAGCGCTTTCTTCGTGAGATCTTTCATGGGATCCTCCTCATGGTCAGTAACCCCCGATGATCGGCAGGATCTCGCCGGTGATGTAGCTCGAGCATTGCGGCGAGGCCAGGAACACATAGGCCGGCGCAATCTCCTCCGGCTGGGCGGGCCGCTTCATCGGCGTCTTGGCGCCAAATTGCGAAACGTCCTCCGCTTCCTTCTCCGACGGGTTGAGCGGCGTCCAGACCGGACCGGGCGCCACCGCGTTGACGCGGATGCCCTTGGAGATGAGATTGCCGGAGAGCGCGCGGGTGAAGGCGTGAATGCCGCCTTTGGTCATGGAATAGTCGACCAGTTCCTTCGAGCCCTCTATGCCGGTGACCGAGCCGGTGTTGACGATGGCCGATCCTGGTTTCATGTGCGGCACGGCTTCCTGCGCCATGTGGAAATAACCGTAGAGATTGGTCTTCAGCGTGATGTCGAAATGCGCTTCGGTGAGATCGGCGAAATCGGCCGAGTGGACCTGGAAGGCGGCGTTGTTGACAAGCACGTCCAGTTTGCCGAAAGCCTTGATCGTCTCACCCACCGCCTTTCGGCAGAAGGCGCGCTTGGCGACGTCGCCGCGCAAGATGATGCAGCGCCTGCCCTCCGCCTCGACCGCCTGCTTCGTCGCCTTGGCGTCACGGTCCTCGCTGAGATAAGCGATGGCGATATCGGCGCCTTCGCGCGCGAAGAGCACCGCGACCGCGCGACCGATGCCGGAATCGCCGCCGGTAATCAGCGCGACCTTGTCCTTGAGCTTGCCCGACCCCTGCCAGAACGGGGCGTCATAGAGCGGCGCCGGCTCGATCGCCCATTCCTCGCCTGGTTTGGGATGATGCTGCCTGGGAAAAGGTGGCACGGGGTATCTGCGCGCGCCGGCCTGCATCGCACCTGGCGCTTTCGGCTTCGGCTTGCTGCTGTCCGTGGCATCGACCTTGCGCTGGACGCCGCGCTGCCTGCGCGTGGTCTTCGCCGTGTCCGTCTTGTTGCCGGCGGCTGATTTTTTGGTCGTGTCGGTTTTCGTTCGGCTGCTGGTCGGCATGGTGGTCTCCTTTCAGAGGACAACGCGTGCCGACGGAAAAGGTTGGCCCCCGGTTCGTCGCACCTCGCCGACATGCCCGGCCATACATCAAAGTTAAATGCGGCCGCCCGGCCGTGGTGCTAACCCTTCGTCATTGGGGGGACTCTTCAGGAGGAGTCCCATGGACGTTCGAACTCTCGTCGGCAGTCTCTCGGCCGCAATGCTGCGCCGGCGCGCCGCCGCACCACCGGTGCCGGTCCGGGTGATCCGCGCTTCGCTCGCCGAGGTGCCGCTGAGGCCGCGCCCGCGGCCGCCACATCGGCCGGCGCCGCCGGCCCGGCCCGCGAGCAATATGTAGCCCCAAATTTATAGCGTCAGACTGGCCGGCCGAATGCAACCGACTGGCGAAGTCATCGTTTACGGCCATCCTCAATTTTGCGGTGAAACATGAAGTCCTTGCCTATGAACAGCCCGTTTTTTCTCCTCATTGCCGTCATGATCACGGCCGTGCCCTTTGTCGGCCTTGCCTGGCGCACGCTCGAATGGCTCGGATGGTGAATGACCGATGAGCCGTTTCCTGCCCCTCACCATTCGCTTCGTCAGCGGCGGCACGATGGTGGTCACTACCGTCGCCGAGGCCAAGAAGGCGCTCGCCGGCACATGGAAGAACAAGGAGGCGCCAGCCTATCTCGAAGCTGCCCGGCTGGTGAATGACGCGATCGCAGGCACCTGCCGTCCGGCCATCGCCTTTGCCGCCTTCAAGAGGGTCGCCGCGCAGCAAGGCCTGCTGAGGCCTGCCCAGCCGAGTGCCGCCCTCACCATGCTGGACGAGCTGTGGTCGCGCTCCAAGGCTCCGCCCAGCTAGATGCCGCAGGCAATCTGTCCTTGCTACCGTCTTGGCCGACCTATCTCGGCTCGCGGGTCATGCTGAGATAGGTTGGATCGAATTCGGCGATCGCAACCAGCCGCTCCCAGTCGAGGATCGTGATCATATGGCTCGTCCAGTTGATCACGTTCATACGGCGCAGCGTGCCGATCACCCGGTTCATATGGACGACGGAGAGGCCGAGCACGTCGGCGAGCTCGGCCTGCGACAGCGGCAGATGGAAGCTCATCTCGCGGGTCTTTTTCACCACCTGCAGCCGGACAAACAGCTCGCATATCAGATGCGCGAGATGGGAGGTCTTGGAGCGCCGGCCCATGGCCACTATCCATTCGCGGTGGATGGCGCCGTCGACCAGCGTGTCCAGCCACAAAAGCCTGGTGAGATGCGGCGCCTGCTCGGTGATAGTCTTCAGCTTGCCATGCTCGGCGGCGAGCACGTGGCATGGCGAGAGCGCGATGATGCCGTGATCCATCGTCTTCAGCAGAAAGGCATGCAAGTCGACGAAATCGCCGGCGACCTGGAGCGAGGTGAACTGGCGGCCCCCGTCCTCCAAAACCTTGTAGCGGGCGGCGAGCCCATCGATGATCAGCGTGCTGTAACTTGGCCTCGATCCCTCCGAGACGACATCCTCGCCGGCCGCGATGTATTTCTCGAATGACATGACGCCTGCAAGCAGCGCCTTCTCTTCCTCCGACAAGGCATCGTGCTGGCCGAGGTTGAGATAAAGCGATTCCAGCATCCTGCGTCCTCCATTCGCAGCAGCAACGCCGCAGGCGGCGGGCTGGTTGCAGGCGGCTGCGCGCGCCGCAAGCGCGGCGCATCATGGATTTCCTCTCGGGATCAGCCGCTTGGAACCATGACCGCGCTGACGAATTGAAGCTCGAAACGCCGGGATCGACGTGCCGATGCAACGCTTCTATTTCGACCTGTACAACACCGAGCACAGCCAGAGGGACGATGAAGGGCAGCTTCTTGCCAGTCGCGAGCGCGCGGGCATAGAGGCGCTGCGCATCCTGCATGATGTCGCCCGCGACGAGATGCCGGGCGGCAGGCACCTGACAATCACCGTGAAGGTACTGGACGAGCAGCGCGACCAGATTTTCGAAGCGTCGTTGACGCTCGATTCAGCCTGGACGTGAGATGGCCGGCACCGATACCGGAGGCAAGCAATGTTCGAGGATTTCGACAGCCGCGAGATCGACACCGGCGAAGCAAGGATCTTCGCCCGCCGGGCCGGCAGTGGAAGCGGCCTGCTGCTGCTGCACGGATTTCCCGAGACGCATGCGATGTGGCGCGACGTGGCGCCGAGCCTCGCGCGCGATTTCGCCGTCGTGTGCGCGGATCTCAGGGGCTATGGGCAAAGCTCCTGCCCGCCGTCCTCCGCCGATCACGCCCCCTATGCCAAGCGCGCCATGGCCGCCGATCTGGTGGTGCTGATGGAGACGTTGGGCTTCAGGCGCTTCATGGTCGCCGGTCACGATCGCGGCGGGCGTGTCGCCTACCGGATGGCGCTCGACCACCCGGACCGCGTCGAGAAGCTCGCCGTGCTCGACATCATTCCCACCGCCGATGCCTGGGACCGCGCCGACGCGAGGCTGGCGCTCGGCTACTGGCCGTGGTCGTTGCTGGCACAGCCCGAGCCGCTGCCGGAGACGATGGTTGCGGCCGCCGCCGATGCCATCGTCGACAATGCGCTTTCCGGCTGGGGATCGTCGCCCGACGCGTTCCCGCCCGAGGTTCGGCAACTCTATGTGGATGCGTTGCGCGACCCGGCGCACATCCATGCCATTTGCGAAGAATATCGCGCCGCGGCGTCCCTCGACCGCGATCATGACCATGCCGACAAAGCGGCCAGCCGGCGCATCGCCTGCCCGCTGCTGGCGCTATGGAGCGAGCATGGGGTGCTGGCCGAATGGTACGCGCAGGCGGGCGGCCCGCTGGCGCTGTGGCGGAACTGGGCGGAAGATGTCAGTGGCGGCGCCTTGCGCGGCGGCCACTTCTTTCCGGAGGAGTCGCCGATCGAAACGGCGGCCACGCTCGATGCCTTCTTCTCCGGAAGATAGAAGCACAGCGTCGCGGGAGTTGCGCGGGCCGGCCAGATGACTGGCCGGCCCGCTCACGCAAGCATCAGATAAAGCAACGGCACCGCCGCCAAGCCGATTGCCATCGCGATAAGCGTGGCATGGCCCAGGCGCTCCGCGCGCCTGGCAATGTCGGCGACCTCGTCCTCGTCATTGATGACGTCAAGGAAGGAAAGATCGGCAAGGGCGGCACGTTCGTTGTCGTTGGCAGGCAGGGTTTCGACATCCTGCCGGGTGGGCTTTGCAGAGATATAGGTCAAAACGTCGTCTCGCTCCGAAGCCGGCTGCGCGGCTTTCTTGTTGATGGATATTGATGCCCGCCGGAATTGCGCGGGGATCGGCGGGCACCAGGATGGCCGGCGATGGGGGCTTTTCTCGACGGCCGCTCCCCAATCCGTAGAAAGCAGATTGGTTGCATAAGCCAGCCGAATGCGTTGGTCAGGTCGGACTTCAGTCTGACCCGGGTCACGAAATGTTTCAGCCGGAACATCGATTGCCGACACCTGTTCCCCCTACTCAAGGAGGCCGAACGCGTCCTTGAATTCACCCCCGAAGAAAAATCCGAACCAACTCCGAACCAACGGAGAATTCGATATGCCCAATCAAGGCGGAACCCACGAACAGCACGTCAAGGCCGGCCAGCAAAGCCACAAGAACCGCGGCGACCCACATAACGGTGGGCAGCATCGCGGCAGCGGGCAGCAGCAGGCCGAGGACGGCAACATGGGTCAGCGGAGCGCCGGCCGGCACAGGGGTGGCAGCGGCAAACTTCGCCGAAGACCGCCAGCGTGCGTCGGAAGCCGGCCGCAAGGGCGGCCAGCGTTGAGTTCAAAATGGCGTTCGTGTGCTTCACGGACGCCGTTTCACTTGCTCCACATTCGCCTTCCGATGGAACCTCTTCCCTGCCCTCCAGTTCCCCTAACGGCCGCCGCTGACGGCAGAGGCCGCAGGCAGGACGTTCCATGGAGGCACCAATGTCCCTGCATACGCTCCATCCCGAACGGGTCGACGAGACCCGCATGCAAGCTTATTCAACCTTCGGCCCGTTGCTGGTCCATGCGCTGGCTCAGAAACTGGCACGTTGCCAGGGCATACGCGAATTGGACAAACTCGAGCAGTCGCTCCTGCGGCTGATCGAGGAGACCGACGTCGCCGCGCCGCAGGCCGAGGCGATGAAAGAATTCGCTGTCGAGCTCGTCGTCTCGACGCTGCGCAATGTCCGCGAGCATCCCGATGCCAAGCACGATCTGGAGGAGATCGACGAACGGCGCACCGAAGGCCGGTCGGAGAATCCAGATACGTTGGAAGAGCAGTTGCAGTCCGGGCTGGAGGACAGCTTTCCGGCAAGCGATCCGCCGGCTGTGGTCTCGACCGCGATCACCGGCGGGGCGAAGGAGATTGTCGGCACCGACGAGGTGCTGCGCCGCAAGAAGGAAGCACGCCGCAGGCAGCCGGCAAGTTGAAACCGAAGGAGGCCTGCGATGACCCGGACCAACGAGAACATCCCGCATCGCCCCGGCGCCGCCCACGCGCCGCGGACGAGCAATCTGCCGACCAAAGGGGGTGACGATCCCGATGTGCGCTTCCTGGCGGAGAACACCGATCTGTCGCCAAAGCAGGCGCGCGAACTGATACGCGAGCACGGGCATGACCGCGCCAAGCTGCTCGAGATCGCACGAACCATGAAGGCGGAGGGCTGAACACCGTCCGGAAAGCGAGGCAAAGATGAGCAATGCACCGAAACAGGGACCAGCCGGGACTTCCGATCAATGGCCGCGCTGGGAAGGCCCGAAGGCCAACAAGCCGCGCGGCTACCTCCCGGCCGAGGACGACCCTGACGAGAATCGCGACGCGGCCGGCGAGAACAACAAGGACCCGGAACGCTCCGATCTTGGCGACGTCGCCAAGAAGAAGGGTAATTGACCCTGTTACCGAATTCACTCAGCGCACAAGGAGAAGAAAAATGCCACGTGGCGACAAATCGAAATACACCGACAAGCAGGAACGCAAGGCCGACCATATCGCCGAGGGCTATGAGAAGCGCGGCGTATCGGAGAAGGAAGCCGAGCGGCGCGCCTGGGCGACCGTCAACAAGGATGACGCCGGCGGCAAGAAGGAAGGCGGCTCGGGCCGCGGCAAGCACACCGGCAATCCCGCCGCGCACAAGGGCGGCA
Organism: Mesorhizobium sp. CNPSo 4661; assembly: GCF_057784215.1. NCBI lineage: Bacteria > Pseudomonadati > Pseudomonadota > Alphaproteobacteria > Hyphomicrobiales > Phyllobacteriaceae > Mesorhizobium > Mesorhizobium sp. CNPSo 4661. Next base: position 360,587 of record NZ_JBWGIO010000003.1, read on the forward strand.
GGATGGGCGGAAAGGCCTCGGGCGAGCGCTCCGCGGCCGAACGTTCGGCTTCGGCCAAGAAGGCGGCGGCGACGCGCAAACGGAACGAGAGCCACGCGCATCATTGAGGACTTCCCTTCTCCCCCAAGGGGACAACGGAAGAATCCTACAGCGGCATCTCCGACGTCTGCTTGATCGTCTGGCTGGGCACATCCGTCTTGACGTTCTGGACGCCCTTGATGCGGCTCAGATGCTCGGACTGGAAGCGGCGGTAATCATCGATGCCGGCGGCGACGATCCGCACCATGGCGTCGCAGTCGCCCAGCATCAGATAGCACTCCATCACTTCGGGGAATTTCGCCACCTCGGCGGCGAAGTGCTCGATCGTGTCCTCGTCCTGCTGCTTCAGCCAGATGCGGGTGAAGAAGGTCTGGCCGCGGCCGATCCTGGCCGGATTAAGGACCGCTACATAGCGATCGATGACGCCGGCCTCCTCCAACAGCTTGACGCGGCGCAGGCAGGGCGACGGCGAAAGGCCCACTTCCCGAGCAAGATCATTGTTGGCCATGCGACCGTCGCGCTGCAAGGCGCGCAGGATGCGCTTGTCGATCTCATCCAGCTTCATGGCGTAAAATTCCAGCTCTCTGTCTGAATACGCTATCCAATGCCAAATATTTGCAGAAATGGCGCATCTTCGCAACCCAATTGCCAAGCGTTTCGGCTATGGTCCGGTGACCGACAACCCCACAACCGACCGGGAGAACGGCGGCCGCGAGGCCAGCCGAAGGCAAAATCATGAGCATTTCCGAGATCGCCCTCGCCGGGGAGCAAACCAGCAACGGCCGCGGCGCCGAGTTCAGGCGCGGGCTTGCCGCCTCGACGCCAGTGCTGCTCGGCATCATCCCCTATGCGCTGGTGCTTGGCGCGCAAGCCGCGCAGAAAGGCCTCAGCGTGGTCGAGGTGCCGCTGATGACCGGGCTCAACTTCGCCGGAGGCTCGGAGTTCGCCGCCATCCAGCTGTGGACCTCGCCGCCGCATATCCTGCTGATCGCCGCCATCACCTTCCTGGTCAACAGCCGGCATTTGCTTATGGGCGCGGCACTTGCGCCGTTCGTCAAGCACCTGCCGAAACGCCAGGTGTTTCCGGCGCTGTTCCTGATGTGCGACGAGAGCTGGGCCGTGGGCCTGGCCGATGCACAGCGCCGCGCCGCCGTCGGCCTGCGGCCAGCCTTCAGCCTGCCTTTCTATCTGGGCGCCGGCCTGCCCTTCTATCTCGCCTGGGTGGTGTTCACGACCTGCGGCGCAGCGCTCGGCCCGGTGCTTGGCGATGTCGAGGCATACGGTTTCGCGATGGCCTTCCCGGCCGTCTTCCTGGTGCTGCTTCGCGGCATGTGGAAGGGTTTTGCCGCGGCGCGGCCCTGGCTCGTCAGCCTGGTGGTGGCGGCGCTCACCTATCTCGTCGTGCCTGGCGCCTGGTATGTGGCGGCCGGCGCGTTGTCCGGCCTGGTGGCCGCCTGGTTCCTGGCAGGTGAAAAATGATCGATCCGATGACCGTGCTTGCGATCCTGGCGATGGCCGGCGTGACCTATCTCACCCGCATCGGCGGCTATGTGGTGTTGAGGAACCGCACGCTCAGCACGCGAGCCACGGCGGTGATGGAGGCCGCGCCCGGCTGCGTGCTGATCTCGGTGATCGCGCCGGACTTCGTCTCGAAGAACCCAGCCGACCTCGCGGCGCTGGCCATAACCGTGCTTGCCGCGACGAGGCTGTCGATGCTGCCGACGGTGGTGGTCGGGGTGGCTTCGGCAGGCATGCTCAGGTGGGTGATGGGTTAGCTGTCCTCAGCCGCCGTAGAGCCCGAGCTCGTCCGGCTGGACCGAAGCAGCGTCGCCCTCGCCCTGTCGGCCCGCATGCTGCTTCAACGCGGCATCCAGACTTTCGTTGTCGCTGCCTCGCGGATCGCCTATCGCGCCGACGAGCGTATCGAGAGAAACGCCAAGCTGGTCCAGGCCAAGCTGTCTCTCGATTTCGGCAATCGCCGATGGAGATTGCGGTTTCAACGCTTCGACGGCGTTCTTAACCGCCGCCCCATAGGAAGACACGGTCTCGTAGTCGGTCTGATCGACGCCGAACTCCTTGCCCGCGCGCTCCATCAGCCGCACCTTGACGGCCGTGATGTTGAGGCTGTCGACGCTGAACATGGATGCCGAGACCGCGGATTTGGCCTGCGTTAGCGGTGAGGCTACTGGGCTGGGGGCGATGCCGATGATCGCCGCTTTGGGGCTCGGTGACAGGCGTTGCCGCAGCAGGATCACAAGCGCGGTGCCGTTGAGCGTCGAGGACATTGCCGGGTCTCGCAGGCGCCCGTCCGTCATGGATCGGACGCCGGACAATCGAGCCAAGACGTCATGTCCGAGCAGAGCGTTTCACAGGCAGTAAGCCCAGATGTCCTAAGAGTTCGATAGAACGATGGTTCACCTTTTAACGATGAGCCCGCGCTATCCTTGTCTTGACGCAACTCCGACGGAAGGCTGCCAGTCGCCGAGCCTGTCCGCTCACACTTTTCCTGGAATTGCCTTGTTTTGGCTCAACCCCGAGACTCAGTCGCCGCCGCCATCGTGGCCGCCGCTGTCCCCGCCGCCGTCGTGGCCACCACTGTCGCCACCGCCATCCTGGTCGCCTTCATGCGAGCCGGAAGTGGCGCCGTCACCCTTGTCCCCGGCCTGGTCGTTCTCGGCGGCCTCGTGGTCGTCACCGACGCTGGATGTATTGACCTGATCGTCATCACCGTCGGCCGTCGACGCCGCCGTCAGACCGCCGCCATTGTCCGAGCCCGCATGGGATGGCTGCGTGGCGAGGATGCCGAGCAGGCCGACTGCAGTTGCCGCAAGCAAGGGAAGGGTTTTCATCCAGGCGCTCCGATTCGTTTTGTGGCTCGGATCATCATCCGTAGCGGATTACGGCGCCCTTAAATGAGTATTCGCAATTTTAGCAACTGCTTATTTTATGCCCAACCTGGCATGCGGCCGTTTCGGCGACGCAACCCCGCTTACGGCTCTCGCCACGATCCCCTCCAACGGCTCCGGGCGGTGCAGGAAATAGCCCTGGCCATAGGCGACGCCCATGCCTATGAGGATTTCCAGCGCGTTTTTCTCCTCGACCTTCTCGGCCACCACGGCAGCGCCCATCGAGCGGGCGATGCCGGTGATCGCCGAGACGATCTCGCGGTCGAAGCGGCTTTCGGCGATGTGCTCGACGAAGGAGCCGTCGATCTTGATGGCATCGATGGGAAAGCGCCTGAGATATTCGAACGAACTCATGCCGGCGCCGAAATCGTCGAGGCTGACGCGGCAATGGCGCTCGCGCGCCCTGCGCACGAATTCGGCCGCTGCGTCGAAATTGGTGACGGCGGCGGTTTCGGTGATCTCGAAGCCGACGGCCGACGGCGGCGCGCCGTTCTCGGCGATGGCCTCATCGACGAAATCCCAGAGCTGCGGATCCGAAAGCGTCTGCGCCGACAGGTTGAAGTCGAGCGAGATGGCGCCAGCGCGCATCGCCTCGCCGTGGCGCGTCAGCGCGGTGCGGATAATCCAGCGGTCGAGCCGGGCGGCAAGGCCGAAGCGTTCGGCGACCGGCATGAAATCGCCGGGCGGGATCATCTTGCCGTTGCGGGCCTCGAGCCTGGCCAGCACCTCGACGTGGCGGCTGTCTTCCCATGGCTGGCCGAGGCGGTGGATCTCCTGGCCGAACAGCTTCAGCCTGCCATCCTCCATCGCATCCACCAGATCGGCGGCCAGCCGCGCGGCATTGAGGCCGCTGGCGCCCGACGTCGTTTCCGGCGAGAACACCGCGAAGCGGTCGCGGCCACCGGCCTTGGCGGCGTAGCAGGCATCGTCGGCGCAGGCGAGCGCGTCGGCCACGCTCATATTGCGGTCGCGCACGAAGGCGATGCCGATGCTGGCGGCAAGCCTGCGCGACGTGACGGCCGGGCCGAGGTCGGCGTTGCGCACCGCGGCAAGCACCGCGCGGGCAAGCTGCTCGGCACAGGCGTCGTTGCAGTTCGGCACCAGCAGCGCGAATTCGTCGCCGCCGAGGCGCGCCGCATGCGCCGACGCCGGCAAGCAGGCGAGGATGCCCGCCGCGACGCTCTTCAGCGCGAGGTCGCCGGCGGCATGGCCGGCATAGTCGTTGAGCGCCTTGAAGTAGTCGAGGTCGACATAGAACACGGCAAGCGGGAGGCGCTCGGTCATGGCGATGTTCTCGGCAAGCAGCCGGTCGAAGGCCGAACGGTTGAGCAGCCCCGTCAGCGCGTCGTGACGCGCGGCGAAGGCAAGCTCCTCGGCGCGCGTCTTCTCCTCGGTGATGTCGCGCACGGTGCCCAGCACCTGGCCGGCCGCGCCGACATCGGCGACGAAGCGCACCAACGATTCGAGATGGCGGACCTCGCCGTCGCGCCGGATGATGCGGTATTGCGAGGCCAGGACATCGTTGGAGCCAGGCGCGATCTGATGGGCGCGCTCGGTGGCTTCCTTATCGTCCGGATGAAGATAGGTGTGCCACAGCTCGGCTGACACCTCGTCCTTGTCGGCAACGAGGCCGAATATCTCGCGGCTGCGCGCGTCCCAATAGCTCTTTTTGGTGCCGATATCGTGGTGCCAGATGCCGGTGCCGCTGGCGGCGAGCGCCAGGCGGAAACGGATATTAACCTGCTCGAGCGCCGCCTCGGCCTCTTTCTGCCGAGTGATGTCGGTCTGCACGCCCATCAGCCTGAGCGGTTTGCCGTCGGTGTCGCGCTCGACAATGCCGCCGCGGTCGAGCACCCAGACCCAATGGCCGTCCTTGTGGCGCAGGCGCAGCTCGGTCTCGATGGAATCGACGATGCCCGCAATGTGCCGGTCGCCGCTTTCCTGCGCGCGCTGGCAATCGTCGGGATGGGTAAGCTTCAGCCAGAGATCGGGCGTGTTGGCTAGTTCGCCCGCTTCATAGCCCAGCATCTTCGACCAGGTCGGCGAATAATAGCAATCGCCGGTCGACAGATTCCAGTCCCAGAGGCCCAGATGAGCGCGGTCAAGCGCCAGCGCCCAGAACGTGCCGTTGCGTTTATTGTCGTCCGCCATTCTCTGTTCTTGCCGTCCTGCCACGGCAATACTGCATGAAAGCAGAGAAGAAAGGGTTACCGGGGGTGGAGTTGCGATGAGGTATCAAGCAAGGCGGAAACGGCGAACCCCGCGTTTGTCATTCTAGGGCGGAGCAAGGAGCGAAGCGACGCGCGCAGACCCTAGAATTCATGCCGTTACCTAGGAGCGTTGCGGCGGAGCAGAAGTTCTGAACCACTGCATTCTTCGGCGGCCGTCACGGGATGAATCCTCGGGTCAAGCCCGAGGATGACGACATCACGAGGCCACCGCCAGCCTTCGCCTCACCAGCGCCGCGTGATACCGCGCGCCGTGCAGCAGGCCTTCGTCGTTGAAATCATAGGCCGGGTTGTGCAGCGGCGCGGTGCCGCCGTTGCCCATGAAGACGAAGCAACCGGGCACGTGGGCCAGGAAGCGGGCGAAATCCTCCGAAGCGGTCATGGGCTCAGCCGCGACGCGAACAGCGTCGTCGGCCAGCACCGTGCGCGCGGCGGCAAGCGCTTCATCGACAAGGCCTACATCATTGATCAACGGCACGAACTCGCGGGTGTAAGCGACTTCGGCCGCGACGTTATAGGCCTGCGCCGTGCCCTCGGCGATGCGGCGCATCTCCTTTTCGATCGCGGCGCTCACCTCGGGCCGGAAACTGCGGCAATCGCCCAGGATACGCGCCAGCCCCGGCAGCGCATTACGGATCCCGTCGGTGACGAGCTCGGTCACCGAGACGACGCCGATATCGGCGGGGCTCAGACGGCGCGAGACGATGGTCTGCAGGTTGACCACCAGCGCGCAGGCGGCGACCAGCGTTTCCTGGCCGGCATGCGGGCGCGCCGCGTGGCCGCCGAGGCCTTTCAGCAGTATCTCGAAATTGTCCTCGGCCGACATGACCGGGCCGCTGCGGGTCTCGAAATGGCCGATGGGCAGGCCCGGCATGTTATGCAGTCCAAATATCTCCTCGAATGGAAAGCGCTCGAGCAGGCCGTCGTCCAGCATGGCCAGCGCGCCCCTGCCCCATTCCTCGGCCGGCTGGAAGATGAAGCGCACCGTGCCGTCGAAGCCGCCTTCACTCGCAAGCAGCTTTGCCGCGCCGAGCAGCATCGATGTGTGGCCATCATGGCCGCAGGCATGCATGGTTCCGGGCGTTTTCGAGCGCCAGGCCTGCGTGCCCTGCTCGGCGATGCGCAGCGCATCCATGTCGGCGCGCAGCGCGATGGCGCGGTTGCCGCTGCCCCGGGTCAGCGTGCCGACGACGCCGGTGCCCCCGACGCCTTCGGCCACCTCCAGCCCGAACGCGCGGAGTTTTTCCGCCACGAACGCCGCCGTGCGCTTTTCCTCGAAGCCGAACTCGGGATGGGCGTGGAGATCGCGCCGCCACGCCGTCATCTCGCGGTGAAGCTCTTGCTGGTCGAGTTCAGCCATCGTCGTCCTCACGTTCCTTTTCTCGACGCAATTCCGGACGGGCGCTACGGCGAAGGGCGGAGCCTTACCCGCTAAATGCTTCTTCCTGGAACTGCTGTTTTCTTGACGCAATTCCGGACGGAAGGCTACGGCGAAGGCGCCGAGCTTAACCGCTACGCACTTTTCCTGGAATTGCTCTCAGGCAGTCTGCAGGAACACCTCTTCCGGCGCCATCCCGACCAGCTCGGCAAAGCGGCCATGGTCGGTCGCGCCCTCCGAGTTGATGACGAGCACGCGCGAACGCGTATCGAGGCCGAGCGCCGCCCGCATATGGCTATCGCCCGCGGCGCGGACCAGTCCGGCGAGTCCTGCCCCGCCGCTCTCGCCGGAGATGATGGCCGGATCGTTGCCCAGGGGCCGCGCCAGCCGCTTCATCACCGCGATCGCGTCCTCCTCTTCCACCGTCATGAAGGCATCGCCGACGCGCGCCAGCACGCGCCAGGCGACCAAGGACGGCTCGGCGCATTCGAGCATCGTCATGACGGTCGGCTGCTGATTTGCGATCGCTGCCGGACGTCCGGCCTCAGCCGAAGCGTAGACGCAAGCCGAGCGCCGCGGCTCGACCACCACGGCCTTCGGCCGCCTGGAGCCAAGCATGACAGCCATATGGCCGGCGATCGCCGCCGCGAAGCCGCCGACGCCAGCCTGCAGGAAGACATGCGTTGGTGGCTCGGCCATGCGCCGCAACGTCTCGCGCACGATCACCGTGTAGCCTTGCATGACCAGTCCGGGGACGCGCTCATAGCCCAGCCAGGACGTGTTGGAGACGATCTTCCAGCCGCGCTCGGCGCCGAGGCGGGCGACTTCGCGCACCGCATGGTCATAACCGCCTTCGACCTCGACAATCTCGGCGCCGAAGCGGGCGATGGCCGCGACACGCTCGGGGCTTACGCCGGCATGGACGAAGATCACCGAGCGAGCGCCGACGAGGCTGGCGCCCTGCGCCACGGAGCGGCCATGGTTGCCGTCGGTGGCGCAGACGAAGATCATGCTCGACGCAATCTCGCGCACTCTGGCGTCGTTTATCTCGCTGATATCCACATCGCGCCCGAGCCATTTGCCGGCCTCCTCCAGCACCAGCCGCATGACGGCATAGGCGCCGCCCAGCGCCTTGAAGCTGCCAAGGCCAAGACGACGGCCTTCATCCTTGACATGAAGCGCCGCGATGCCGAGCTCATTGGCCAGCGCCGGCAAGGCGTGCAGCGGTGTTTCCGCATGGTTGTCGCGCGCCTTGAGATAATGCTCGGCCCGCTCGCCGCCAGCCACGCCGAGGGCCTCTGCATCGGCGGCAACCAACGGCTGGTTGTGTTCTGGACGTTGGTTGAGAAGCAGCATGCTAGTCTTCCTGCTAGGCACTGAATTCTGTCGGCGGGCGCGATTCCGGCGCGATTCCGCGCGCTTTAATTGGCTAAGTGATTGAAGTTTGTTTCGATTGGATGTCGCCGAATGTTCGCTTCGAAGGGACCGATACAGCCAACATGACTATTTTTGGTGGTATTTGGCCCGGCGGCACCGTGCCGTCGACGCCCAAAAGCGGACCAGTCGCCCCTGAGCGTCGCGGCCGACTCCGCCGAGCTCCTCGATGCGGCCTAGAAGCCGGTCGGCGTTGATCGTCAGATTGCTCATGCCGGCAGCCTTGCGTTTGCGACCTCGTCCGGCGCCATCCCGACCAGCTCGGCATAGCGGCCGGGATCGGTCGCGCCTTCGGAGTTGATGATGAGCACGCGGGAGCTGGAGTCGAGGCCGAGCGCTGTCCGGATCTTCTTGTCTCCGGCGGCGCGGATCAGCCCGGCTAGCCCTGCCCCGCCGCTTTCGCCGGAGACGATCGCCGGGTCGTTGCCCGCAGGCCGCGCCAGCCGGTTCATCACCGAAACCGCATCTTCCTCGTCAACGGTCATGAAGGCATCGCCGAGGCGCGACAGCACCCGCCAGGCGACCAGCGACGGCTCGTAGCATTCGAGCATCGCCATCACCGTCGGCTTGCTGTGCGCGATGGTGACCGGACGTCCGGCCTTGGCCGTCTCATAGACGCAGGCAGCGCGAGCCGGCTCGACCACTGTCACGGTCGGCCGATCCTCGCCAAGCACGATGGCGAGATGCCCGGCCACCGCCGCGGCGAAGCCGCCGACGCCGGCCTGCAGGAAGACGTGGGTGGGCGGCTCGGGCAGACGCTTCAATGCTTCGCGCACGATCACCGTGTAGCCCTGCATGACCAGCCCCGGTATGCGTTCGTAGCCCGGCCAGGACGTGTCGGAGACGACGGTCCAGCCGCGCTCGGCGGCGACGCGGGCGGCTTCCCTGACCGACTGGTCGTAGTCGCCGGCGACGCGCACCATTTCGGCGCCGAAGCGGGCGATGGCCGCCACGCGTTCGTTGCTGACGCCCGAATGGACGAAGATGACCGAACGCGCGCCGACAAGACCGGCGCCCTGCGCCACGGAGCGTCCATGATTGCCGTCGGTCGCGCAGGCGAACGTCATGCCGGCGGCAATCGCGTTGACCTCGGGGTTATGCAGTTCCGCGACATCGACGGAACGGCCGAGCCGCTTGCCGGCCTCCTCCAGCACCAGATGCATCACGGCATAGGCGCCGCCCAGCGCCTTGAAGCTGCCGAGGCCGAGCCGCTTGCCCTCGTCCTTGAGGTGGAGCGCGCCGATGCCGAGTTCGCCCGCCAGCGCCGGCAGGGCATGCAGCGGCGTCTCGGCATGGTTGTCGCGCGCGGCCAGGAAGCGCTCGGCCTCGTCGGCGCCGGCGAGCCCAAGCGTCGCGGCATCCTCGGGCGTCAGCGGCTGGCCATGGTCCGGGTGGCGGTTGAGCAGGAACATGGCTTTCTCCGTTCTGATCACTGAAATTTATTGCAAGCAGAGAGAGAAGAGCGCTCTGTTTTGGTGCTTGAAATGCAATTTTGTTTCGTCTGGAACGCTGCCATGTCCGTTTCGCCCGATCTCGACGCCTTCGACCGCGCCATCCTCGCCATCCTGCAAAAGGACAACGCCACGCCGCAGCGCGCCATCGGCGAGGTGGTGAACCTCTCGGCGCCGGCCGTGCAGCGGCGCATCAAGCGCATGGAGGAGACCGGCGTCATTCGCGCCAATGTCGCGCTGGTCGATCCGGCCAAGGTCGGCCATCCGATCACCATCTTCGTCGAGGTGGAGGTGGAGAGCGAGCGCGCCGAGCTGATCGACGCCGCCAAGCGCGGCTTCGCGCAAGTGCCGGAAGTGCAGCAGTGCTACTACGTCACCGGCGAGGCCGATTTCATCCTCGTCGTCACCGTGGCGACGATGGCCGATTACGAGGCGCTGACAAGGCGGCTGTTCTTCGAGAACAACAATGTGAAACGGTTCCGGACGTTCGTGGCGATGGACCGGGTGAAGGTAGGGCTGGAAGTGCCGGTGGAGTGAGATAGGGCCGCGTTGGAGCTGCCGATCTCCCCCGAGTGAGGGAGATCGGCTGTCGTCTTGGCTTTCGCCAATCTCCAACGTCTACTGGGTCGGCGACGCCGCGTGTTCGCACGACACTTTCGGGTTCATGTCGGCGAAGGTGCCGGTCGGGTTGCCTTTCCAGGCCCAGACATGCAGTTCGTAGAACTCGCCCAGACCGTAGCGGTTGGGCGCGCTGTTGAAGTTGAACAGCTGGCCGTCGAGCGACGCGGGACCCTTCGAGGTGATGTATTCGACCGCCACCAGCTTCAGCGTGCCGTCGGCCGTCGGCTCGTACATGACCGCTTCCGGACGGGCGATATCAATCTTGTCGTCCTTCAGATACTGGCCGTTGACATAGTGGATGCCCATGGCGCCGCCGGTGATGCCGCTGGCGCAAGGAATAGGCGCATAGCCCTCGGCCGTAGCGGCCTTGACGTCGAGAAACCGGCTGTTGGCCGCACGCACCTTGTCGGCCAGCGGGCTGACGCCGGACACGGACGCAGCCGCGTCCTGATGCGCCTGCGCGAAGGCCGTACAGGCCGTCAGCACGGCCGCTGCCATGAGAAGTCTGTTGCAAAAGTGTGGTGTCATGTTCATTCCATTCTTCCTGAAAAAGCCCGGCTGCCCGGCCGCCGAAAATATGGCGGCGCGACGGGCAAGCGCCGTGGCTGTTTGTGCTCGATGATCCCGGATTGGATGCGGCGGCTGCCGATCATCCCTTGGGCAGGTACGAAATCGTGCCGGCCAGGTCGGTGTTGTCGATCAGCTGGAAGCGGCTGTCGCTGCCACCCTGGCGGGCCGACACGAAGGGGGCGTAGGCGGGATCATTGGTGAAGGCGTGCGCCGCCGCTTCCGACGGGAAGGCCATCAGCGCGATCAGCGTCGTGTCGAGCGGCTTGCCCTCGAGCGTCTTCACATTGCCGCTGCGCGCCAGATATCTGCCGCCGTGCTTGTGAACGAGCTCGTGCACGGTGGCGGCGTAGTCCGGTATCCATTTCGGGTCCTTCACCTTGATGTCGGCGATAAGATAAGCGGTCATGGTCAGTCTCCTGGTTGCTGCGCACAGGGGTATCCCGTGCGTCGGCCAAACGGCTCGCACGGCAGGGCCCGCGCCAACCAGTCCGCGATCTGTACCGGGCCGGTACAGTTTCTGTACTCGCCGCTTCATTCATGAAGGTCTAATGTTCGGCCCGGCTTCGAGGGAGAGAACCGATCATGGCCCAGCACGGATACAAGCAGTTCTGCCCGCTATCGATGGCCGCCGAGGTGCTGTGCACCCGTTGGACGATGGTGCTGATGCGCGAGCTGGTTGCGGGCTCGACCCGCTTCAACGACCTGCGCCGCGGCGTGCCGAAAATGTCGCCGACCCTTCTGTCGCAACGGCTGAAGGAGCTCGAGCTGGCGGGGATCGTGGAACGCAAAGAAGTGCCCGGCGAGAAAGGCATCTTCGACTATCGGCTGACCGAGGCGGGCCGCGATTTGCGCCCAGTGGTCGAGGCGATGGGCTTTTGGGGACAGAAATGGGTCGAGTCCCGGCTATCGCTGAAGAACCTCGATCCGTCGTTGCTGATGTGGGACATGCGGCGCAATCTGAACCCCTCGCCGCTGCCCGAGGGAAGAACCGTGATACAATTTCTGTATCAGGATCTCCCGGCGTCGAAACGCTCGTGGTGGCTGATCGTCGAGAAGCATGGCGAAGTCGATCTGTGCTGGTACGATCCGGGCTTCGAGGTCGATCTCTACGTCTCGACCGACCTCCACACGATGACCGCAATCTGGATGGGACTGCTGACCGTCGAGAAGGCCGGCGCGAAAGTCGCCCTGACCGGCGACAAGGCCATCGGCAGGAAGATGCAGACCTGGCTCGGGCTCAGCCCGTTCGCGGTCGAACCCAAGCGGGCGGCCTAATTCCAGGCGCCAGTTGATAGCTCACAGATCAATGCTTGTCGCCGCCGGCTTCGGCGCGCCCCAACCACCGCGCATAAATCTCCCCGACGATCCCGCGCCGGAAGATCAGCACGCAGATCATGAAAATCAGGCCTGTCGCGATCGTCACGGGAAAGCCGGAGGTGGCAAGCGTATTCTCCAGGCCGACCACCAGTCCCGCGCCCACCGCCGGGCCGACCATGGTGCCGATGCCGCCAAGCAGCGTCATCAGGATCACCTCGCCCGACATCTGCCAGGTGACGTCGGTGAGCGTGGCGAACTGGAAGACGATTGCCTTGGTGGCACCGGCAAGGCCAGCGAGCGCGGCCGACATGACGAAGGCGGCGAGCTTATAGCGGCCGACGGAATAGCCGAGCGAAATGGCGCGGTTCTCGTTCTCTCTTATTGAGCGCAGGATCGTGCCGAAGGGCGAGTTGACGATGCGCCAGATGGCGAAGACGCCGATAAGGAAGACGGCAAGCACGAAGAAATACATGTTCATGGTGACGCCGAGGTCGACCAGTCCGAAGAGCGTTCCTCGCGCAACGCCCTGGATGCCGTCCTCGCCTTCGGTGAAGGGCGCCTGGACACAGAAGAAATAAAACATCTGAGCCAGCGCCAGCGTGATCATCGAGAAATAGATGCCCTGCCGTCGGATGGCGAGGAAACCCATGACAAGGCCCATGGCCGCGGCCCCCGCGGTGCCGAGCAGGATGGCGGCCTCCGGCGGCCAGCCCCAGGCTTTCACGGCGTAGGCGCAGAAATAGGCCGCGCCGCCGAAGAAGGCGGCATGGCCAAAGGACAGCAGGCCGGTGTAGCCGAGCAAGAGGTTGAAGGCGCAGGCGAACAGTGCGAAGCACAGCATCTTCATGATGAAGATCGGATAGACGAAGAAGGGCGCGACGATCAGCGCCACGATGCCCAGCGCGATCAGCGCCCGTTCCAGCCTGAGGGAGGCAGCGGCGCGGTCCTGGTGCAGGGTCGCCTCGCTCATCTCAGGCATCCCTTCCGAACAGGCCGGCGGGCCTGAGCAGCAATACGATCACCATGATGACGAAGACGACGAGGTTCGACGCTTCGGGATAGAAAACCTTGGTCAGCCCCTCGGCGAGGCCGAGCATGTAGCCTGTGACGATGGCGCCGAGGATCGATCCCATGCCGCCGACCACGACGACGGCGAAGACGACAATGATCAGGTCCGAGCCCATCAGCGGACTGACCTGGTAGACCGGAGCGGCAAGAATGCCGGCGAGCCCCGCAAGGGCCGCGCCCAGCCCGTAGGTGAGCGTCAAGAGCAGCGGCACGTTGACGCCGAAGGCCTGAACCAGTTCAGGGTTCTCGGTGGCGGCGCGCAGGTATGAGCCGAGCCTGGTCTTCTCGATCAAAAGCCAGGTGCCGATGCACACGATCAGCGAGGCGACCACCACCCAGCCGCGATAATTGGGCAGGAACATGAAGCCGAGATTGGTGCCGCCGGCAAGCAGCGAAGGCACGGCATAGGGATTGCCCGAGACGCCGTAATAATAGCGGAACACGCCTTCGATCACCAAGGCGAGGCCGAAGGTGAAGAGCAAGCCGTAAAGCGGGTCGAGGCGGTAGAGCCGCGACAGCGCCACGCGCTCCACCGCCATGCCGAACAGGCCGACGATAAGCGGCACCAGGATCAGCGCCGGCCAGTAGCCGATACCGAGATGCACTAGCAGCAGATAGCCGATGAAGGCGCCCAGCATGTAGAGCGCGCCATGGGCGAAATTGATGATGCGCAGGAGGCCGAAGATGACGGCCAGCCCAAGGCTTAGCATGGCGTAGAAGGAGCCGTTGATGAGGCCGACGAGGAGCTGGCCGAGAAGCGCCTGGATGGGGATGCCGAAGATCATGGTCATGGCGCGATCATACCCCCAGCACCTCGTGCAATTTCTCGGTGTGCGCCGCAAGCTCGCCCACCGGGAAACCTTCCACCACCCTGCCGTGGTCCATCAGGTAGAAGCGGTCGGCGATGCGGGCGGCGAAGCGGAAATTCTGCTCGACCAGCAGGATGGTCATGCCGCGCTTCTTCAGTGTCGCCAACAATTCCCCGATGCGCTGCACGATGACCGGCGCCAGACCCTCGGTCGGCTCGTCGAGCAAAAGCATCTCGACGCCGGTCCTCAAGATGCGCGCGATGGCCAGCATCTGCTGCTCGCCGCCGGACAGTTTTGTCCCCTGGCTGTTGCGACGCTCCTTCAGATTGGGGAAGAGCTCGAAGATCTCCTCGACGCTCATGCCGCCCTTGGCGACCACCGGCGGCAGGATCAGGTTCTCGTCGACGGTGAGGGTCGCGAAGATGCCGCGCTCCTCGGGCACGAAGCCGATGCCCTGATGCGCGACGCGGTGCAGCGGCAGGCGGATCAGGTCCTTGCCGTTGAAGGTAACGGAGCCGGTACGCTTGCGGATCAGCCCCATGATGGCGCGCAGCGTCGTCGTCTTGCCGACGCCGTTGCGGCCAAGCAGCGTAACGGTCTCGCCGCGCATGACATCGAAATCGACGCCGTGCAGTGCATGGCCTTCGCCGTACCAGGCGTGGAGGTCGCGCACGGCAAGCAGCGGCTCACTCATGCTCGGTCCCCCCATGCTCGGTGCCCATGTAAGCGACCCTCACGCGCTCGTCCTGGCTGACGGTGGCGTAGTCGCCGGCGGCGAGCACCTGGCCGCGCTGCATGACGGTGATCCAGTCGCAGAGATCGGCGACCACCGTGAGGTTGTGCTCGACCATCAGCACGGCGCGGTCTTTTGCCAGCGAGCGGATGATGCCGGAGATCATGCCGACATCCTCATGCCCCATGCCTGCCATCGGCTCGTCGAGCAGAAGCACTTTTGGATCGAGCGCCAGCGTGGTCGCGATCTCCAGCACACGCTTCCTGCCATAGGAGAGATCGCCGGCAAGTCGGTTCGCCGCATCGTCGAGGCCGACGATGCGGAGCAGCTCGCGCGCCCTGGGGGTCAACCGATCCAGCGCCGAGACCGGGCGCCAGAACTGGTAGCCGAGCCCGGCCGGGCGCTGCAGCGCGACGCGCACGTTGTCGAGCACGGAAAGATGCGGGAAGATCGCCGATATCTGGAAGGAGCGCACCAGGCCCATGCGCGCCACTTTCGCCGGCGGCGTGCGGGTGATGTCGGTGCCGAGCAGTTCGATCCTGCCGCTGGTCGGCTGCAGGAATTTGGTCAACAGGTTGAAGATGGTCGTCTTGCCGGCGCCGTTCGGGCCGATCAGCGCATGGATCTTGGCGTGATGAATGTCGAGGTCGACATCCTTCACTGCGACGAAGCCGGCGAAGTCGCGCCTCAAACCGCGGGCGGAAAGCACCACCCGCGGCGTCTCATCGGCGCTGTCCGGCCGGACAGCGGTGGCGGTGTCGAGCGTCACTTGGTGACGAGCGGGCAGCCGCTGTCTTCGGCCTTCATGAAGGCCTTGTCGCCCGGAATGGTCGCCAGATAGGTGTAGTAGTCCCAGTCCTTCTTCGATTCTTCCGGCTTCTTGACCTGATAGAGATACATGTCGTGCACCATCGAGCCGTCGGCCTGCACCTTGCCGTTGGCGGTGAAGACGTCGTTGACCGGCATTTCATGCAGCTCCTTGGCGACCGCCTCGGTCTCGTCGGTGCCGGCCTTGTCGATGACCTTGAGATACTGCGTCACCGCCGAATAGGTGCCGGCCTGGATCATGTTCGGCATGCGGTTGGTGCGCTTGAAGAAGCGCTGGGCGAATTCGCGGCTCTTGTCGTCACGGTCCCAGTAGAAGCCTTCGGTCAGCACCACGCCCTGCGCCGCCTGGAGGCCCAGCCCATGCACTTCGGCGAGCGTGAAGAGAAGTGCCGCCAGCCGCTGGCCGCCCGCGACGATGCCGAATTCGGCCGCCTGCTTGATCGAATTGGACGTGTCGAGGCCGGCATTGGCAAGCCCGACGATCTTGGCACCGGAGGACTGCGCCTGGAGCAGGAAGGAGGAATAGTCGGTGGAGCCGAGCGGATAGCGCACCTCGCCCAGCACCTTGCCGCCGCTTGCCTCGACGAGCTTGGCGGTCTGGTCCTTCAGCGAATAGCCGAAAGCATAGTCGACGGTGATGAAATACCAGCTGTCGCCGCCCTGCTTGACCAGCTCGCCGCCGGTGCCGACGGCCTGCGAGTGCGTGTCATAGGCCCAGTGGAAGCCGTAGGGCGAGCACTGCTTGCCGGTGAGGTCGGTGGAGGCCGCGCCGGTGACGATGTCGATCTTCTTCTTTTCCTTGGAAATGCCCTGGACGGCCAAGGCCACGGAGGACGTCGTGAGCTCCATGATCGCGTCGACCTGCTCGGTGTCATACCACTGGCGGGCGATGTTGGAGGCGATATCGGCTTTGTTCTGGTGGTCGGCGCTGACGATCTCGATCGGCGCGCCCTGCACCTTGCCGCCGAAATCCTCGACCGCCATCTTGGCGGCCTCGACCGACCATTTGCCGCCGAAATCGGCATAGACGCCCGACTGGTCGTTGAGGATGCCGATCTTGACCTTGCCGTCGGAGATTTCGCCGGCCGCCGCCGGCATTGCAGATGCCGCAAGGAGCGCGGCCGAGACGAGATAGGATGCTTTCACTGGTGGTTCCTCCCATATGGCAACCACGGAAACGCGGCTGCCTCTTGATGGTTCAACAGTTCCGTCCGGTATCCGTGGAAAATCCGGGCTCGCGCCCCGCTCGCTCTCCTCTGCCGATCACGCCGCAGCCCTGGCCGCGCGAAACCTAGCATCACATTTCACGGGCCTGGAATGCTATTTTCGTAGCATGGCGCAGGTCACGGCAGCGTGATCTTCCGGCAGCCTCAACCGAGGCCAAGCGCCGCCGCCACCTCTCGGCCGCTCATGTTGCTGTCGAAGACCTTGGTGCCGGGATCGAAGCGCTTGGCTTCAGACAGCGGACCGACGACGACCGGGTCGAAGCCGGCGTCTGTCACCAGACGCTCCGCGAGCGCCAGCGCTTCGGCATCGTCGCCGGCAAGCGGGATGCCGATGCGGTCACCGGCGCGATGCGCCTGGTTGCCCAGCGTCGTCCACATCACCGTCGAGAAGGCGCGCACCAGTTTTGCGCGTGGCAGCAGCGGCGCGACGGCAAAGGCGACGCCATCAGGCCGCGCGAGCGCGGCATCGCCGAAGGCGCCGTCGCGCGGCGGATCGGGAACCGTGGCGTCGAGCAGGACCTTGTCGCCGAGCTCGCCCGCGATTTCGCCGGCAATGTCCGGCCAGGCGCGGAACGGGATGGCGGCGAGAACCGCATCCGCCCCATGCACGGCTTCGAGCGCAGAGGCGGCGCTGGCCTTGCCGCCAAGCCCGGCAATCAGCGAGGCCAGCCGCGCGGGATGACGCACGCCGAAGGTCACGTCATGTCCGGCTTGCGCCCAAAGGCGACCGACGGTGCCGCCGATCATGCCGGCGCCAAGGATTCCGATCTTCATGTTCGCCTCCTTCGAATTCGTTGAGCGGCCGCTCACCACGGCAGCCGCTTGCCATCGCGGAAAAAGCCGCCGGTCGGGCCGTCGTCGGGCAAGGTCGCGGCCCAGACGATGCCGGCGGCTCCCTGCGCGACCGGGCGTCCGCCGGGGCCGCCCATGTCGGTGGCAACCCAGCCGGGGCAGATCGAGTTGACCAGCACGCCGGCGCCACGCAGCTCCGCGGCCAGGATGCGGGTCAGCGCGTTCAGTGTCGCCTTGCTGGTGGAATAGGCCGGCGCGCCGGCGCCCATCGAGGCAAGCGAGCCGCCCTCCGATGAGACGTTGACCAGGCGGCCGCGACCAGAAGCGGCAAGCAGCGGCGCGAAGGCGGCCGCGACGCGCCAGGCGCCGAAGACATTGGTCTCGAAGGCCTCGCGGATCACCGTCCAGTCGGGCCTGAGCGCGCGCGCCGAAGGGTCGTAATGGATCGCGGCATTGTTGACCAAAATGTCGAGCCGACCGAATCGGCGTTCGACCTCGGCCGCGGCGCGGGCCGCAGCCTCGGGCGCGGCGACATCCAGCGCGATGGCCTCGACCTTGCCGCCAAGCCGCTTCGCCGCCGCCTCGCCCTTGGCGAGATCGCGCACGCCGATCAGCACGATGAGGCCAAGCTCCGCGAGCTGACGCGCCGTCTCCAGGCCGATGCCACGGTTGCCGCCGGTGACAAGCGCCACCTTGCCGGAATGATTTGTGTGGCTGGTCATTGCTCTTGCTCCTTCGGTTCTTTGTACCGCCTGAAAGATCGCATCGATTGCACTGTTTGATTAGAGTGAAGGGTCTGCAATCATTATGCGGCATGGCTCATGAGTGACGATCCTGAACGAGCTGGAAACGCGCTCGCCGCGGCAGAGGTGTAACCGCGCTGCCCTTCGCCGGTCGCCACGCGGCCACCCGCGCCCATTCCAGGAGCGAGGGCCTCGCCAGACACGATCCAGAAACAAGATTCAACAGTCGGGAAAAACTCGCGAAAAGTCGGGCTGTCATAAGCGGTACCGGAGCAGCCGATGATTTGCGGCGCGCGACACGAAGACATCGTTCTCAACCAAGGAATGCCGATTATGAAAAAGACCATTCTTTCCGCACTCGGCCTTGCCGTCGCGCTCGCTTTCGCGGTGCCGGCGCTCGGCACCACCGAAGCCAACGCCGCCGCGACGACCGCAGCGACAGCGACTGCTCCGGCCGCGACCACCGAAGCCGCGAAGCCGGCAGCGACCGAGGCCGCCAAGCCGGCCAGCAATGGCCCGCACAAGAAGCATCACCGCAAGCATCACCGTCATCATGCCCGCAAGCATCATCACGTGAAGAAGCACGCGAAGCATCATGCCAAGAAGCATCACGTGAAGAAGCACCACGTGCGCAAGCACCATGTGAAGAAGCATGTTGCGAAGAAGGCCGCATAAGGCCTGACGCTTTCCAACTTCATGACCGGATGATCCGGGACCGCTTTGCAAAGGGTTCAGGATCATCGCTTCCCGAAAACGCCGCCCTCCCTTCCGGGCGGCGTTTTTGTTTGCGGTGTCAATGAGGCATGATCTTTTCCGAAAACCGGCAACCACTTTTCGGGATCATGCCTTCTTCTGCGGGTGGATCGTCTCGCCGCGCTTCAGCATCGCCACCAGATCGGCGATCTTCTTCTTGCGCCCAGCCTCGGTCTTCATGTTGTGGGTGCGGAAGGCGAGCGAGAAGCGGTTCTGCGCCGAAAGTTTTTCCAGCATCGCTTTCGCCTTCGGTTCGGCATCGATCGCGGCCTGCAGGTCGGGCGGGATCGTCATCTGCCTCGACCCGCCATAGGCGCGGTCCCAGCGACCGTCGGCCTTGGCCGCCTCGACCTCGCGCAGGCCGTGCTCGGTCATGCGGCCCGCCTCGACCAGGCGCGCGACATTGTCGATGTTGATCTTGCTCCAGATGCTTTTCCTGCCGCGCGGCGTATAGCGCTGCAGGAAACTCTTGTCGTCGAGCGACTTGCGCACCGCGTCGATCCAGCCGAAGCAGAGCACGACGTCGATCGCCTCCTTCGGTGTGATCGAGGCGAGACCGGAACCAACCTTGTGAACCTTGATCCAGACCTCGCTTTCGCCGGCATGGTTGTCGGAGAGCCACGCATAGAAGCTTTCGGCATCGGGGAACTCGCGCACTTTTGCTGGATCGACTTTGATGGGGGCCATCGTCACCTCGTTTTGCTTCCAGACAGTCTGGACGATTCCTCGCGTTTTGTAGCCGCCACTGTTGCCAGCTCCTGTCAGCAGACGGCTAAAAGCGACCGATAAGTACTGTCCGGCCGGAACGCGCCGGCTCGGCGCCGCGTTCCTGCCTCATCGCAGTCGAACGGAGGATGAGTTCGATGGGTATCGAAACAATCTTCGCCCATGTCAGTTGTTCAAATCTCGAAGCCAGCACGCGATGGTACGAGAAGCTGTTCGGCAAGGCCCCTGCCCGCCGGCCAATGGCAGGGCTGGTCGAATGGCAGTTCACCGACAGCGCGGAAGTGCAGCTCTTCGAAGACAAGGACAGAGCCGGCACCAGCACGCTGACCATTGGCGTCCTGCCGCTGGAGCCCGAACGCAAGCGGCTGGCCGATGCAGGCCTCAAGCCCGGCCCAGTCGAGGATGCGAAGGATTTCTACATCATGCGCATGCGCGATCCGGACGACAACCTCGTCGTCTTCGCCAGCGCCAGGCGGAACTGAGGGTGTCATCGGAGTCCCCGATAGGCCTATCGGTTTCTTCCGTTTCCGCTTGGAGCTTCCGGCTGCCACATGACCGTCCATGCAAAGGAAAGGCATGGACATGGACAAGCAAAAGATCCTGATCGTCGGCGGCAGCTCGGGCATGGGGCTGGCACTTGCCAGGCGCTGTCTCGATGAGGGCGCCGACGTCATCATCGGCGGGCGTGGCGAGGCGAAGCTGAACGCGGCGCGGGAAGAGCTCGGCCGACCTGCCACGCTCGAAACGGCGGTGGTCGATATCAGCCGCGAGGATGAGGTTGCGGCGTTGTTTCAGCGTATCGGGCAGCTCGATCATATCGTCAGCACGGCGGCCGATATCGAAGGCGCGTACCGCCTGTTGCCCGAGATCGAGCTTTCAGCCGCGCAGCGGGTCGTGGAAAGCAAGTTCTATGGGCCGCTGCTGCTTGCCAAGCACGGCGCGCCGAAGCTGCCGCCGACCGGCTCGCTCACCTTCGTCTCCGGTATCGCGGCCTATCGGCCGGCGGCGCGCGGTTCGGTGGTCGCCGCCGTCAACGCGGCGCTGGAAGGGCTGGTGCGGGCACTGGCCGTGGAGCTCGCGCCGATCCGCGTCAACGCCGTCTCGCCAGGCTGGGTCGACACGCCGATCTGGGAGTTCGTCGCCGGCGACAGGAAGGCTGAGACCCTGTCCGCCATGGCGGAGCGGTTGCCCGCGGGGCGGGTCGGAAGGCCCGACGACATTGCCGACGCGATCGGTTTCCTGATCGGCAATGGCTTTACGACGGGGGAGACGCTGCATGTCGAGGGCGGGCACCGGCTGGTGTGACCAGGGCGAAGCCCTCCCCTATGGCGGTGAGCAGCGCCTTCAGCGCCGGCGGCTGGACGCGGCGGCGGCGCCAGATCATCACGATGTCGGCCGAGCGGACCGGGCCGGGCCAGGCAAGCTCGGCGACCTCGCCGCGATCGATCGCGGCGGCGACCGCAAGACGCGGCACCAGGCCAAAGCCTGCGCCGGCCGCCACAAGCCCGGCTATGGCGTCGATGCTGCCGGCTTCGGCGGCGAGGCTGGGCTTGCCGAGACCTGCTTCGGCAAATGCCCTGTCGACCATGGCGCGGTAGACGCAGCCTGTCTCGGTGGCGACGAAATGCTTTTCGGCCAGCGCCGCCAGATCGACGTCCGCCCGGTTGTCGCCGGGCGGCGCGATCAGCGCAAGCGGCTCGACCGCCACCACGCGCCTGGCCAGGCGCCGGTCCGGCGCGCTGGCGTCTTCAAGCTCGGGCGGTCGCT
The DNA here is from genome assembly GCF_057784215.1 of Mesorhizobium sp. CNPSo 4661. Classification (NCBI taxonomy): domain Bacteria; kingdom Pseudomonadati; phylum Pseudomonadota; class Alphaproteobacteria; order Hyphomicrobiales; family Phyllobacteriaceae; genus Mesorhizobium; species Mesorhizobium sp. CNPSo 4661. Next base: position 381,976 of record NZ_JBWGIO010000003.1, read on the forward strand.
CGAAGCAGAAGGCGACGTCGACCTCGCCGTCGCCCAGCCGGCGCAGCAACTCGCCGCTGCCGGCCACCTTAAGCTTGATGTCGATGCCGGCATGCGCGGCGCGGAAACCGGCGAGCCAGCCGGCAAGTCTTGCCGAGGCGATCGTTCCCAGCGCGCCGATCGCCAGGCTGCCGGCCGCCTCGGCCCTCGTGGCATCGATGGCGGCGCGAGCGTCGTCGGCGAGCGCCAGCAAGTCCTCGGCATAGGGTTTCAGCGCCTCGCCCACCGGCGTCAGAGCGAGCCCCTGCCGCGAGCGGGTGAACAGGCTGGCGCCAAGCTCTGTCTCCAGCGCCTGGATCTGGTCGCTGACGCTCGACTGGGCGAGATTGACCTCCTGCGCCGCGCGCGTGACATTGCGCGTTCGCGCGACCGCCAGAAAAGTCTTCAGCAGCCTGGGATGCATCGGCGCTTCAGGGCTACTGCAGCTGCGGCTTCTTCAGGAAGGAATTGCGGTCGGCCGATTTGACGCGCAGCCAGGTCTCGCGGCCGTCGCGCACGACGCGCAGCGGAATTTCCGCGCCGGCCGGGTTCTGCCAGAGTTTTCTGTAGAAATCGGCCAGACCGTCGACCTCGCCATCGCGCACGTCGGAGATGATGTCGCCCTGGCGCAGCCCCGCCTTCGCCGCTGGACCGCCTTCGGCCACGCTCATCACCACCACCATGCCGTTCGACTCGGCCGAGAAGGCGCCGAGCCACGGACGCGGCGCCTTGGCCGCCTGGCCGCGTTTGATGAGATCGTCGAGGATCGGCGTCAGAAGATCGATGGGAACGACCATGTTGATGTCGGCCACCTCGCCGGCGCGGCTCATCTGCAGACGCAGCGAGCCGATGCCGAGCAGCTTGCCGTCGCGATCGAACAGCGCGGCCCCGCCCCAGGACGGATGCGCGGGCGTGATGAAGATCGCCTCGTCGATCAGATATTCCCAATAGCCGGCGAATTCCTGCTTGGTGACGATGTGGGCGTCGACCTGCTGGCCGATGCCGTCGGCGAGCGTCACCGCATCGCCGACATTGGCCTTTCTGGCGTTACCGAACTGCACAGCCGGGAGGTTGAGCGGCGACAGCGCCTGCACAAGGCCGAAGCCGGTTTCCTGGTCGTAGGCAAGCGCGTGCGCCGCCACCACGCGGCCGTCCTGGTCGGTCAGCCACACTTCCTCGGCCTCGGTGATGAGATAGCCGATGGTGAGCACCAGGCCATTGTCGCGGATCACCACGCCGCTGCCTTCGCGGCGCGTGCCGAGCGCATTGGCGGTGAAAGCGTCGTCCGGAACCATGGCGCGCACGGCAACGACGGAGCGCGAAATTTTCTCGATCGTCATCGATCCATCCTGGATTGCGGGTCTCTATCTATAAGTATGGCCGAAGGAGCGCGACGCAAGGGCTTCTTCCCCTTCTCCCCTTGTGGGCTAGCGTGCGCACACATTTGCGTTGTGCGGGTTAGTTGGGATTTGCAAGAGCGAAGCCCTCGGCGATGGCATGGAAACGTTTGAGGCCGTTGCTGAAGGTGACCGGGCCTGGCGGCCGCTCTTTGGCGTAGCCGTTCCATCCTCCG